>NZ_JBFBCF010000059.1:0-35516 GCF_040683035.1 Streptosporangium sp. NPDC051022
GCACCGCGATCTTCTGTCCTGTACCGTCCACGTACTCGCCCCTCTCCTGACTGGCCACCCAATGATGACGCCGCACCCAGGACTGAAGGAATGCCACATCAACGGCCATGTCTGGATGTCGACGTGGATTGACGGCAATATCATGGCAATCGCTTTCCAAACGAAAGGGGCCCAGTTGGACAGGATGGATTGGGAGCTGCTGCGCGAGCTTCAGGACAACGCCCGGCTCTCTTACAAGGAGCTGTCGCGCCGGGTCCATCTGTCTCCCCCCGCGGTCGCCGAGCGGGTCCACAAGCTCGAAGAGTCAGGAGTGATCACCGGGTATCACGCGCAGGCCGATCCGGCCCGGGCCGGCTGGCCGGTGTCCGCTTTCATCCGCATGGCCTGCTATGGCCCGCGCTGCGTGCTCCGCGACCCCGAGGTGGCCACCTGGCCGGAGATTCGGGAGATCCACCGGGTCACCGGCAACGCCTGCAACATCCTCAAGGTCACCGCAGTCTCCATGGGGGCCTTCGAGGACCTGATCGATCGGCTGGCCAGCTACGGGCCACCCTCCAGCCTCATGATCCTTTCTAGTTCGCTGGCCGGTCGACCGCTCACCACCCCGGCCTCACCCGACTGACGGAGGTGCGGCCGCATGCCGCGCCTCACCGTGAGCACCCCCTTACCTCACTGCAGAATCGCGAAGGGCGTGATACCTCGGGGCTTGCGCTCAGACGATGATCTATTCGACGCACAGCCACAGAACCTGCTGATGGCCATCTTCGGTGCCTACCTTCAGCCGCGTACCGCCCCGGTGCGGTCGGGGGGCTGGTCACGGCACTCGGCTACTTCGGCATCACCCCCACCGCGGCGCGCGTAACACTCGCCCGGCTCGTACAACGCGGCCTCGCAGAGCGGCACCGGAAGGGGCGGTTCGTCTACTACACGTCGAGCGAGCGCTGCCTGCACCTGCTTGAGAACAGCGAAAAGCGGATTTTCGAGCTGAGTGTCGATAACTCCTAGGTCAAGGAGCATCATGAGCACCTCGCACACCATGCCGCACCAGTCCGCCCCGGTCGAGCGCACCCTCACCGGAACCACGGCAAGCGACACCGCCGGGATCACTCCGTCGCTCCACTTCCCAGGCACCGTCTTCCCCTTCGCCGGTGACGACGACAACTAACCGCACGTCGTGACTAAAGGCCCCGTTGTTCTCCGGAGCGGCGGGGTCGTCGCATGTCTGGAGGCGGTGGCGCGTACCCCGGTGCGGCGGACGGACGTTGGCCGCGGCGGGCAGCTGGCGCGGCGGGCTGCGCGGAGCGCTGCCGCCTTGACTCCCACAACGTACGGCGGGCATTCCGGAAGATCGTGAAAGACACCGGGTTGACGGCCGGGGATCGGACTCCCCGCGAGATGCGGCACAGCTTCGTCTCGCCGCTGTGGGACATCACCCCTGCCATCTACTCTGCCCCGCCGCGTGTGGAGACCCCGCCCGAAACATCCTGGTCGCAACCGGCACGACAGCGACCTACTTGGACGCCCCCCTTCAATATCGTCGTCGACTGACCCCACCCGGCCCATCTCACCGTCTCTGGGCCGACGAACCGCGCGAGGTGCGCATCGACGCCAAGCCCGGGGACTACGTCTTCGTGCCGCCGTACGTGCCGCATCGCGAGGAGAACCCCGATCCGGAGTCCGAGGCCGTGGTGGTGATCGCGCGCAGCACGCGGGAGGCCGTCGTCGTCAACCTGGACGAGCTGCGCTGGGGCCGAGGAGGCGCCTTTGTCGCTTTGGCGCGTGTCCGGAACAGGACGCACGCGCCACCGCCAGGGATATTGACGGCCTCCCGTGCCCGCATTACGTTCTTTTAAGAAAGTTTCCTAACTGATAGTGCGCTGGTCTGCCGCAGAGACCTTCCGGCCCCCTCCCCCCAGGAGCCACGCATGAACGCGAGAAGATTGGCCGCGACCGCCTTCGCCACCGTCCTGGCGGCGACCGGACTGCTGGCAGCCACCACGTCCGGCGCCTACGCCGCCCCCACCGGCTGCACCTACACGCTCGACCCCGTCCCCGGCGAGCACGGGGCCAGCAGCTACTGCTCCGGAGGCACGGGCCAGCACCGCATCGTCGTCATGGAGAAGCACTTCCTCCCCGAGGTGGGGCTCCTCGCCTGCGACGGACCGTGGGTGTCCGCCGGGCAGACCTCCTATACCAGGATCCCCTACCACCCGATCGTCCAGATCCGGATCGACACGCGCTGACGTCGTCCCGGCACCCTCCACTCGCGTGGCCGGTCCCGTGACCGGACGTGCGGCGCGGCCAGAGCAGGGCCGCGCCGCACCCATGTGCGCATCTCTTGACGGATACACGACCGGACCAGCCCCTCGGGCGCGGAGCCAGCTCGGCCAGTGCTCTCAGTCCTCCGCCGAAGCCTCTCTGGCCGCCTTCTGGCGAGCCGCCCGGGCCGCGAGCTTGTCGTCCACCTCACCCCACCACTCGTGGGACCCGTAAAGGATGTCCAGCACCTGCCCGCGTTCGTAGCGCGCATTTGCAAGCGCCTCGTATTGCTCTTCGCTGATGGCCGTGCGACCAGCGACGATCTCGGAGGCCGGTAGCAGTTCCGCTCGGATTCGAGCATCTCCGCCGTCATGACCTCCGTCATACGGGCCTCACCTGGATGGCGGACGCCGGTGTTCCCGTGCACGTCCTTCGGAAGACCGCCGAGCCCCGAGGGTTCGCGAATTCTGAAGGGGGTATCGCGCGGAACCCAAGGTGAGGTCCCTCTGATAGTGGCATGTCAGGCTTTGGGTCTGCGAACAGGAGCTGTTCCTCCGGTGGACACCACACGCCTGGCGAACAAGGTGACAAGAGCCCGGTGACGGGAGACTGTCACGCCGGGATCTGTGGGAGCCCGAGGCCGAGGCGCCTACGGCTCGCCGCACGCGGTGCTGCCCGAGTACATTGCTTTCAAGATCGGCTCGGCCCCGGGGCGGTGTGGCTGCGCGCCGCCCGGGCGCTGTGAGCCGGTCCGGGCCACCGGCGGGGTGGTCGTCCCTGGAGAAGCGGGAGAGGACATGCGTTTTCTGGAGCGGGAACGCGCCACTGTGGCGAAGCTGCTGCCGGGGCTGGACGAGAGCCTGCGGGCGGTACCCCTCATGGAGCTGGAGGGCCCGAGCGGCACCGGCATCAGGCTCTTCCGCGAAAGCGACGGCCCCGGGCTGCTGGTGCCGACTGCCTACCAGGGGCGGGGAGCCACCGCCCTGGACGCCTTGCGGGTACAGCGCGCACTGGGCAGCAGGGCACCGTCGCTGGCCGTGGCCACCACCCTGCACCACTTCTCGATGGCCACCCCCTGGCCGGTCTGATCACCGACGAGAGCATGAAGTCGATGCTCATCGAGGGTGTGGCCGCCAGCAACAGGCTCGTGGCGTTCGGTTTCGCCGAGGAGGGCCCCGGCGCGGGAGTCCTCGCCCCCTCGATGACAGCCACGGAGGGGCCCGACGGGCTGCGGATCAGCGGGGTGACGCGCACGCGCAGTCTGGCCCGGTCGATGGACCTGCTCATCGCCGGTGTCACGGTCCCCCGCGCGGACGGCGCGGGCGAGGAATCGGCGCTCGCGCTGGTGCCCACGGAAAGCGACGGTGTGAGCGTCAGCGAGGCAGGGACGGAGAGGGAGCAGGTCACCCTCGACGACGTCGAGGTGCCGCCGGATTTGTTGGTGCGCGCCTCGGCCCTCGACGGGCGACTGGACGTACTGCTGACCGCGGGTTTCGCCTGGTACCAACTGCTGATGACCGGCAGCCACCTCGGGGCCGCCAGCGCCCTGGTCGAGCGGGTGCTGCTCGACAACCGGGTGCCCGAGTCCGAGCGGGTCCGGCTGCTGGTGGAGACCGAGGGCGCGATGTCGGCCGCGGAGTGCGTCGCCCGCCGGATCGACGACGGCGGCCCAGAGGAGTCGACGCTCGCCGACTCGCTCTACGTCCGGTACTGCGTGCAGGAGGCCCTCTTCCGGGTGGTCCCGCGCGCGGTCGAACTGCTCGGCGACCTCGACTCCACGGCCTCCGACGAGGTCGGCCATCTCGCCACCTGCGCCAACGGGCTGGCCCTGCAGCCGCCGGCACGGTTCCGGATGGCCGGTTCGTTGGCGGCGTACTTGGTCGACGGGCCGCTCACCATTGCCTGATCCCGGGCGTTCTCGCCCCGGACCACGACCCGCCGTCCTGCTCCCGGAGCGGTGCGCCCGCCCCAGCATTGATGGCCCTCCGCTCAGGGCACTGCGACCGGAGGCAATGTAGCTCTGAGTGGTCGTCGTCACGGTGCGTGTTCGCAGAAATGATAGTTATCTTGGGTGACTCTCCGCCGCCGTGGTGTCGGAGGGAGCGGCACCGACGAACCTCTGACCCCAGCCATCCACCATCACGCAGAACGCCACGGCTGGATGGAAACGCCAGTGGCAGACCCGGCCACCGGATCTTGAAACTCCAAAGACAGGTTCTAACGGACGCAGGCGCGGCCGCCGGAGACGACCTTCTCGGTGACGGCACCGGCGGCGTCGGTGATGGTGACCTTGGCCGCGAAGAACGACCCCGGTATGCAGTTGCCGTCCACCCAAGTGCGGCGGGTCACCGAGTTGTAGTCGCCGGGGCCGACCGAGGTGTTCCAGGCGTTGCTCCATCGGGCGGTGGCCGGGTCCGTACCGCCCTCCCACTGCGCCTCACAGGTCATCCTGTAGACACTGCCGACGGTGCTACAGAAGGAGAAGGTGATGGTCGGGGCTGAGGTGGGAGCAGCTGCCGCCGGGGTGGCCTGAACCGTGGCAAAGGACAGAGCGCCTAGGGCGGCGACGGCGGTCAGGTTGCGCTTCATGGTCCGCGACCTCATTAATCAGTCTCCCTTTGGAAGAGGATTTGCCGGTCGGTGAACTGAATTGATTGGTTTTATGGGGAAGCCTGCTCGCATCTTAAGAGCCGATCGTCGATCAGTCCACGTCTTCCGTCTGGCCGCGAGCGGTCACCGAATCAGTGTGTGGTTCTCTCGTCTCGTAGGTAGGCGTACACGGCTCCACAGCTGATGCCGTACCGCAGGCCGGCGCCGCCTTGAGCGCCCGCCGGACAGCGGGCCGTCGCGCTCGCGCGTGAGCTGGGAGTCGCCGGCCTCGGCTACTACAGAGCTTGAAGTTTGGGGTCTCATGGCGGCTGGGCGTGGCTGGTCAGGCCGGTATGGGCGATGAAGGCGTCAAGGAGCTCAGGACGGTACTGCATGTGTCTGAGCCAGGTCCGGATCAGGACGGCCAGGTCATCGAAGGTGCAGGCGGCCAGGTTGGCCAGGCTGCGCTTGAAGTGAGACCACACGGCCTCGACGGGGTTGAGCTCGGGAGCATAGGAGGGCAGGTAGAACACGGTCAGCCAGGGACGGGTGGCGATCAGGCTCCTCATCAACGCGTCCTTGTGGCTGGTGAGGTTGTCCCACACCAGCACGATCGGTCCGCTCAGCTGCCATTGCGCATCACCTCGAACCAGATGCGCAGTTCTGCCTGCATCTGGTCAGGCAGATTCTTGATCTTCGTGTCGAACCAGCCGACGATCACCGGTGTCCGGTCGTCGTCGAGCATGTTCGCGAGCTCGACGACCTGGATTGTGCGGGCGACCTGGAACGCCCCGGGAACTTCGCCCAAGAGCAGGATGTCGCTGGCTTTGATCCGCGCACCGGGTGTCTCCTGCAGCGCGAGGATGATACGCAGACCGCGCCGGACGCTGTGGCAGGTGGCAGGGTTCCAGCCGTACCGTTCGGCGTGCTCGAAGACGAACTTTTCGAAGGCTTCGGCCAGGGCCGCGTCCGGTGGGGGCGGGAAGCCGGCGCGAAGACCAGCGGCCAGGTCGCAGGGCGGGTCGACCAGGGTGAGCTGCTGGTGGTCGACGGGGCGCAAAGGCGCAAGACCGGGCCGGCGTGGACACGGTGGCGGCGAACGGCGTGTGGTGATCAGACGGAGGCGCTGGTCGGCGTTTGCGAGGAAGAGCTGCTGGCCGTTCTGGTTGGCCGCCTCCAAAGCCAGGGGTTTGGCCTTCTTGCGCACCATCCGGGCCTGGCAACGGCACAGCCTGCAGATCAGCATGGTGGCGTGCAGGTGTGCGACGACCCTGCACAGGTGGCACGGCCCTTGTTGGGGGTAGGCCTTCCGGCCAGGTCCGGCAGGCCACACAGATCCCGCCATACCTCCGTAGCAGCCCCCAGGCGTTGCAGTCTGGACAGGACTCGGGAAGTTCCGGGGCCGTGGGCCTGAGTGATCATCTGCCGGCAAGGTGGTCCCCGAGTGGTCCCCGGCTGCGCGCCGTCTAGCTGATCGCGGAGAACCCCAGTATCATGCAAAAAGGCCTGTTGGCCTGGGCTTTCAACCAGACCAACAGACCTTTTCGATCTGTCGGGACGACAGGATTTGAACCTGCGCCCCCTTGACCCCCAGGCAAAACCGGTGGGGGCGGGATCATGGGCTATACCCACCCCCACCTGCACATACGGTCCACGGTGATCCACCGTCGTCCAGCCTCGTCCAGGGCGGTTGTCACTCAGTTGGTCACCCAGCACTTCCCGGTTCAGCCGATGTACGGCGTGGCCGTTCCATCGAGGAAGTGCCCGATCCGGAGACGTTGCGTGTCGTGCATCGGCAGCGTCTTGATCTCCTCCCGGTCGACCCAGCGGACGTCGGTCGACTCGTCGCTGACCGCGAGTGATCCGCCGACGAGACGGGCGGTGAGGCAGACGTTGAACTGGCGGCGGACCTCCCCGTCGCTGTAGGCGATGATGTGCCGGGCATCGGTGTAGAGACCGACCAGGCCGGTCACCTCGACGTCATAACCGGTCTCCTCCCTCACCTCCCGTACGGCGGCCTGCGGCACCGACTCGGTGAGGTCCATCCCACCGCCGGGCAGCGCCCACAGCCCGTTGTCGACACGCCGTTGCAGCAGAATGCGGCCCTGGTCGTCGACGACCACGGCGGACACCCCCACGACCAGGCTGTTGGGCTCGGGGGCGTCGGGATCGTCGTAGTACTCGGTACGGGCCATTCACTCATCCTCGCCGGGAAGCCGGGACTGCTCCCACACTGCCTCAAAACTGGTGGCGTAGGTGTCGAACAGCCCGTCGTCGCGCATGCGGCGCAGGTGGTAGACCGGTGCACCGTAGGCGTTCATGCCGTACACGTGCGCGTTGACGATCATCTGATCGTCGCCGACGAACAGGGAGTTGTAGAGCGTGGTGGCGTGCACGCGCAGCTCGACGCCCGCCGACGTCACCAGCGGCCGATAGTGCATGAGCGCGACGCGGCAACGTGACTCGATGCCGTGCCCGAACCGCTCCTCGGCTCCCCGGCCCCGGATGACGGGCGAGTCGGCGTCGCCCAGAAGGACGCGCACCCGGCACCCCTGACGCGCCTTGGCGGCCAGGAGGTCATTGAAATCCGGCCATGACTCGTGCAGGAAGTTGGCGGCGTAAACCAAGATGCCGACGCGTCGTTCGGCCCGTTCGAACAGGATCCGCCACATGTCCAGGGGAGCGGAGGAACGTGTGGGGTAGGCGGCGACCAGCTCACCGCTTCCCTGGCTGCGACGTCGCCCCCGCTCGATCGCGGGCCACAGGTGAGCGAGGTCTTCCCGGAGCACGACCGCGGCTCGGTGGGCGATGTTGGGATGCGGGGTACGGCCGGTGTTGACCCATCGCTCGACGGTCTTGGGATCGACGCCGACTTCCTCGGCCAGTTGCTGGGCACTGATGCCTGCGGCGAGCAGGGCGGACCGTAGGCGCTCGTTGGGGGGCATGGGACGTTTATACGCTCCCCAAGACGTCCCGTCAGCGTCCTCAGGTGAAGTTCCCTCGTCCCATGCCTGGTCAGCATGCTTGGGACGTATCAAGCCACACCAAACGTCCCTCCCCAGGCAGGACCCACAGACGCTGACATGCCGCACGAGTCCCTTGATCTCACATCGGAGGTGTAACCCGTGGACAACCGCAGAACCGCTTCTCTCAATGCTGACGAGGCGGCCATGGAGAGTCAGGGCAAGGCGCTGATCGTCGTACAACAGCTTCTGCAGAAGCAGGGTATTCATGCTCGTCGCGATCACACGATCAGCCTGGGGCTGTTCGCCAATCGCGTGGACACCGTCCGCTACCCGAGCGGTCCCCCGCTTCAGTCGTGGCTGACCCACTGCCCTCCCGTGCTGGTCGTGACCGGCGAAGGACGGCGGGGCGTCACCGTGACCATGGGGCCAGGTGCCGACCGCTACGTGATCTCCCTGCCCGGCATCTCCGAGCCCCGGACGGTCGACCGTGAGCAGCCCGGACAGGTCGTGGACCTGATCGTGGCCGCTGGCTCGACGGCGTGAGGGGAAGCCATGTCCTCCATGCCGTACGGCACACAGGCGGAACGGGCTGCTGGACGACTCCGTGAGGCCCTGACCCGCCAACGGATCGCCTCGCACGTCACCACCGGTTACGGGCTGGCGCTGGTGTCGCTGTGGTACGGCCTGCTGGTCTGGACGAACGGGGACCGGTTCTGGTGGTGCGACGGCTGGAACGACCAGCTCAGGCAACCACGCCATGCCTCCCACCGTGCCAGCGAACCCGACCAGGCCGCGCGGCGTATCGCCCGGCGTTACGCACAACTCCACACCCTGCACTCTCGCCCGGTACCCCCGCAACGGTCCCGGACATGAACGAGACGACACAGGAAGCAGAGACTTCCTCCGAACTGCTGGAGGCGCTCGTACGCCCTGCGGCGGAGTTACGCAATGGCTATGGCCTGCTGTTCGTGCAGGATCGCTACAACGCTTTCCAGTTCACCCCGCTCCAGGGGGAGCGCTGGAAGGAACCACAGCCGTCGTCGGATCTGATGTGGGCACGCGTGGCCGACCTGGAACCGCTGCCGGGCGGTCAGCACTGGTGGCGGCCTCCCGTCCACCCCATCGCGTTGTACTGCGAGTTCGCGGCGGGCGGCTCCATCGCCACGATCGTGCTCAGCGACGCCCTGGTGGTGATGCGCCCTCGACGGCTTCCACGTCGGATGGGTCGGCTCACTCCTTGAAAGCCGGTGCGGCGGTGCGGCCTTCCCCATGCCCGTGCCGCCGCACCTGATCAGAGAACCCCGTGATCAGGTCGCCCCGTGTTACTCGATGGCAACCCGACCCGTACCGCAAGGCCGCCAGGCCTGAGGAACGGAAGCGGGGCGGCAGCCATGTTTTTCCTGTTCAGGACTGCTTTATGGACTCACGGAGCGGAGACGGCCGGCGCAATCCGAAGGACCCCGTAGGGGCCGCGTAGCGGTTGGGCCGGTGGTCGGAGCGGCAGGCGGCAGTGCGCACCACAGGTGGCGGGTTGTTCGGCTGCGGCGGGCGCTCGGTGCGGCGGGCGGCGGGCTTACGCCGTGCCGTCCCGGCTGGCGCGGGCCGGGACCGGCCGCCAGGGCCGCACGCCCGGCCCGCTGGCCGTGCCGGGACGGCGGGGCGTGTCCCGCCGTGCGGCGGCGCGGAGCGCTGCCGCCTTGACCAGGCCGAGGCCATCCTCAAGGCTGCCGAGGAGACACGGATGTACGCCTACGTGGTGCTCTCGCTCCTCATCGGCGCACGGACGGAGGAACTGCGGGCGCTCGTCTGGTCGGAGGTGAACCTCATCGGGGAGCCGGGCACCGACACTCCCCCATGGATCGCCGTGTGGCGCTCCGTATGGGAGGGTGGCGATACCAAGACCCGGAAGTCCCGGCGGTCCCTCGCGCTGCCTCGTAGGTGCGTTGAGGCCCTCCGGGAGCACCGAGCGCAGCAGGACGGGGCGACAAGCCGCGGGCGCCAGCTGGAAGGGGAACGATCTCGTCTTCGCCTCCCTGGTCGGCACTCCCCTGGACTCCCACAACGTACGGCGGGCATTCCGGAAGATCGTGAAAGACGCCGGGTTGACGGCCGAGAACTGGACTCCCCGCGAGATGCGGCACAGCTTCGTCTCGCTGCTGTCGGACTCCGGCGTCCCTCTGGAGGACATCGCACGCCTCGTCGGCCACAGCGGGACGGCGGTCACCGAAGCGGTCTACCGTAAGCAGATCCGCCCGGTGCTCCTCAACGGTGCGGAGGCGATGGACCGGATCTTCACATGAGCGGAGCGATAGTCACTCAGTTAGTCACTCAGAAAGCAGAAAGGGCGTCTCCCTTTCGGGTGACACCCTTGCCGACCAGTGAAAACCTGGTCGGGACGACAGGATTTGAACCTGCGACCCCTTGACCCCCAGTCAAGTGCGCTACCAAGCTGCGCTACGTCCCGGTTTGTCTTCGCCCTCTCGGGCGGGACGTCATAACCTTAGCGCAGATCGGGCGGACATGTGCACGCCGCGAGGCCCGCCGGGCATACGTGATCATGTGAAGGACAGGTGCGTGTGGGACGCAAGGCGCTGATCGACCAGCAGGAGCTGCGGAGACTGGCCGGGGAGGGCCTGTCCAACGCGGAGCTGGCGGCGCGGTTCGGGGTGAGCGAATCGGGAATTCTGCAGGCCAAGAGGGCCGCCGGGCTCTCCAAGCCGATGCTCGACCACTCGCGGGCCATCCCGTGGAAGCTGGAGCGCTCACACGGCCAGTCGGGTCCGGCGACGAATCTGCGCAATCTGTCGTCGGTCGCGCAGGGCCGTGCGATTCCCACTGAGAAGCTCAACACCGCGTTGCGCTGGGCGGACCGGCTGGTCTCCGGTGGGCTGGACATCGACTACGCGCCGGAGAGCGGTTTCCGGGAGGTGCCCGCGCCACCGGAGGGCTCGCTCGTCGGGCGGCTCCTGGCCGAGGCGCGTGCGGCCCTGGAGGCGGCCGGGCACGGCGGACCCGCGACGGGCTGAGCCCCCGGGCCGGGACTTTGCCGAAGCTCCGGGCGGTGGGGCCGCCGGGCCGCGCAAAAACATGTCCACCACCCGATAAATCTTCATAGAACGTCAAGTTCGGATTCGGTGGCGGCGGATCACGGAGAAAGGCGCCGGTTTCGAAGCACGCCCCCGGGGCAGCGCACGGGGACAAACGCTTACACAACCGGAGGCAGGCATGTCCACCGTGATCTGGGTGGTCGTGATCGTGGTCGCGGTGGTGGCGGTCATCGCGGTCGGCTACGCCGTACTGCAACAGCAGCGCCGACACCGTCTCCGCGATCGATTCGGCCCTGAGTACGACCGTGCGGTGCGGGAGCGGGAGAACCGGCGTGAGGCCGAGCAGGAGCTTCTGGCGCGCGAACAGCGCTTCGATTCCCTCGACATCCGCGCGCTCGCCCCGGAGACCCGTGACGCCTACGCCAGGAAGTGGATGGAGGTCCAGGAGCGGTTCGTGGACGCCCCGGGTTTCGCGGTGACCGAGGCGGACCACCTGGTGACCTCCGTGATGGCCGAGCGGGGCTATCCGACCGAGGACTTCGAACAGCGGCTATCCGACCTGTCCGTCGTGCACGGCCGTACCCTCGACCACTACCGGCGGGCCCACGAGATCAGCAGCCGCGCCGCCCGCCAGGAGGCCTCGACCGAGGAGCTCCGGCAGGCCATGGTGCACTACCGCGACCTGTTCGAGGAGCTGCTGGAGGTCTCCGGCGGCGCGACCGACGGCGCGACCGACGGTGACCACTCCTCACGGCGGACCGGTCCGGGCCGCGAGGAGAGAATCGAGGAGCGGACCGGCCGACGCGACGTACGAGGACAGTGATCCAGTTGAACGATCGCCCCAGCCGCAACGAGGACCGTCTTGTCTACGGCGGCACCGACGCCCGCGACCAGGACCGTTCCGTCCACGACAACACCGATGACCGCGAGAGCACCGGCGACCGGAACACCGGCGGCGGGGTGAGCGTCCCGCCGCAGCGTGCCGACGAGGTCACGCCGGAGTTCCGGGAGCCGCGTCACGAGGGCGCCCCCCTCGCCCACCGCGCGGAAGAGCCGCCCGGGCACGCATCCGGTGGGGATCCGCTGGACCCGGCCTACCAGGCGGATCCCGCGCACCGGGCGGCCTGGCCGGCCTCCGCGGACGCGGTAGCCGCGGACCCGGAGCCGGTGGCCGCCGGCCAGGCCGTCCGGCCGGGGACCGCGCACACGGCGGCCGTGCCCGGCCTCCGCGAGCCGCTGTTCGACCAGGACTCCGAGGAGGTACGGCGGCGCTGGCAGGAGGTCCAGGCGAGCTTCGTCGACGACCCGCGCGACTCTGTCGAGCGTGCCGACTCCCTCGTCACGGAGATCACCGACTCCCTGCGCGCCGCGCTGGAGGCCCGTACCTCCGGTCTTCAGGACCGCTGGAAGAACGGCGACCGGCACGACACCGAAGACCTCCGCACCGCCCTGCGCGACTACCGGGCACTGCTGGAGCAGCTCCTTGACCTGTCCGCCGGAAAGAGGTGACGCATGCTCGCAATCGCCGCCGCCGTCGTGTTCGGCCTCGGCCTGCTGCTCGATCTGATCAACACCAGGATCGGCGGCATCACCGGTACGACCTTCCTGCTCGGCGGCCTGCTGCTGCTCGCGCTGCACCAGGCGGGAGTCGGGACGGCGGGCGTACGGACCGGAAGCGGGGGAACCTGGCGACGCAGGCGCTGAGGCCGCCCCGGCCCGGGTTGCGGGACCCGGCGCCCGTGTGCGGGGGAAGGGGCACCGTCCTGATGGACGGTGCCCCTTCGCGTGTTCACGCGACTCCCCCGCCCCCGATCATCTGATGGACACCGGTTCCGGCCTGTCCTCCCGGTCCAGCCTGGCCGAGCGCTCGAACTCCTTGCGGGGGTCGGTCAGCTGGCCGAGCGAGACGATGTTCCGGCGGAAGAACAGCGCGAGGGTCCAGTCGACCAGGACCCGCACCTTCTTGTTCAGCGTCGGGACCCGCGACAGGTGGTAGGTCCGGTGCATGAACCAGGCGGGCAGGCCGTGCACCTTGTGGCCGTAGACCTGCGCCACGCCCTGGTGAAGGCCCAGACCGGCGACCGATCCGGCGTAGGCGTGCCGGTAGGGCCGCAGCTCCCGTCCCCTGAGGGTGGCCACCACGTTGCCGGCCAGCGTGCGCGCCTGCCGTACGGCGTGCTGGGCGTTGGGCGAGCACGTCTCCCCCGGCCGGGTGAGGTCGGGCACGGCGGCGCAGTCACCGGCCGTGAAGACGGTGCGGAAGCCCTCGACGGTCAGTTCGGCGGTCGCCCTGACCCTGTCCATGGCGTCCAGGGGGAGCCCGCTGGCGCGCACGAGCGGGTGCGGCCTGACCCCCGCGGTCCACACGAGGGTGTCGGTGTCGAACTCGGTGCCGTCGTCGAGCACGATGTGGCCGTCGACGGCGGAGCACAGCCGGGTGTGGGTCCGCACGTCGATGCCCCGTCCGCGTAGCTGTTCCAGCGTCCAGCCGCCCATCTCCGGGCCTACCTCGGGCAGGATGCGGCCGGTGGCCTCGATCAGGAACCAGCGCATGTGGCGGGGCTCGATCGTCGGGTAGTACGCGCAGGCGTCGCGGGCCATGTCCTCGAGCTCGGCCAGGGCCTCGACCCCGGCGAAGCCCCCGCCGACGAACACGAAGGTCAGTGCCCTGGCCCGGACCGCGCCGTCGGTGGTCGAGTCGGCCAGATCGAGCTGGCCCAGCACGTGGTTGCGCAGGTGGATGGCCTCTTCGAGGTTCTTGAAGCCGATGCCGCACTCGGCCAGTCCCGGGATGGGCAGGGTGCGGGAGACCGAGCCAGGGGCGAAGACCAGGATGTCGTACTCCAGGAGACGCCCCGGGCCGCCGTGCGGGCGAAGGTCGACGGTGCGGGCACCGGGGTCGACGCGGACCACCCAGCCGTTGAGGATCCTGCACCTGTTCAGGACCGGGCGCAGGGGCACGACGACGTGCCGGGGTTCGACGTTGCCCGCCGCGGCCTCGGGCAGGAACGGCTGGTAGGTCATGTACGAGTCGGCGTCCACGAGGGTGATGCGGGCCTCGTCGCGGCGGAGTTCGCGGCGGAGTTCGCGCTGGAGTCGCAGGGCGGCGTACATACCGACATAGCCGCCGCCGACGATCACAATGCGGGCAGGTTCGGTCATAACCCGGGCCTACCCAGAAAAGGCAGGTCAGACCTTGAAGGACATCGTGACGAACGTGCCCGCCGCCCCGGTCTCGACCGTGATGCCGGAGCTGACCATCCGGGCCACCCACAGTCCCATGCCACTGGTGGCGTGCGGCGCGGGCGGCGTCTCGCCGGGGGGCGACTCGGGGATCCAGCGACCCTCGTCGTGGACCTCCACGACGAGGGTGCGGCCGACGGACCAGATTCGCAGCACGGCCTTGGCCGTGGGGTGACCGTGGGTGACGGCGTTGGTGGCGACCTCGTTCACCGCCACGAGGAAGTCGGCCAGCCCCTCCTGCGGCATTCCACTCTGTACGGCCTGCGCGGCGGCGAAGTCCCAGACGTCAGGCAGGTCGGGCAGGCAGAAGGCGAGTTCGGCCACGGGAGTTCCGGCCGGAGGAAGGCGGGAGCGGTCGCCGCTCGCCAGGAAGCGAGCCGGACGAACGCCGTCCTCGTTCACTCGAGATCCGCCTCCCCTGCTCCACCGCGCCATCGTTCTCAGCACCTGGGGACCACTCCGATCGCGCCCTATGCCGCGTCGTACCGTCGCCGACTGAGGTGCCCGGTAAGGGACGGTGTATTCAGCATTCGGCGACCAGTTCCGCGCGGAGCTGGTCCAGCACTTTCCGCAGGATACGGGAAACGTGCATCTGGGAGATTCCGAACTCCGCCGCGATCTCCGCCTGGGTCATGTTCCCGAAGAAGCGCAGAAGCAGGATGTTCTTCTCGCGGACCGGCAGTTTGTCGATCAGCGGCTTGACCGCCTCACGGTCGACGAGCACGCCCAGGGCGTCGTCCTCGTCGGGGATGACGTCGCCCAGCGCCGCGGCGTCGTCGTCCGCGCCGAGCGGCGCGTCGAGGGACAGGGCGCTGTAGGCGGCCGAGGCGTCGAGGGTGAGCAGGACGTCCTCTTCGGTGATGTTCATCTTCGCGGCGAGCTCGGCGACCGTCGGGGACCGGCCGAGGTCCTGGCTGAGGTCGGCGACCAGCCGGTTCAGCTCCGCCCTGCGCTCCTGGTAGACGCGCGGTACCCGGATGGCCCAGGTGCGGTCGCGGAAGTGACGCTTGACCTCACCGGTCATGGTGACCACCGCGTAACCGCGGAAGGCGTGGCCGAGGGTGGGGTCGAATCCGTTGATGGCCTTCATCAGTCCGACGTAGGCGGCCTGGAGGAGATCCTCGAGGGGCTCTCCGCGGTAGCGGTAACGGCGGGCGATCTCCATGGCGAGCGGCCGGTGCATCTCGACGAGGCGCTCACGCAGACGCTCGGCGCGGTACTCGGAGACCTCGGGCAGTGCCATCTCGGCGAGGAGGTCCTCGGCGGTCATCTCGGTGAGTTCGAGGGCCTGAACAGACATCGCTGCTCCCTGATGCGACTGTCGGGCGATGCCCGCGCCACGGAGCGACATCCGGGCAGACGGCATCGCCTCGACCACTTTTCGAGGCGAGGCCCTCTGCTGGACCTCGGTTCTAGTATTACCCCGATTCCGGGAGTATTGCTCGCCTGCAGGTAACAGTAAGGTTGCTAATCGAATGGCTAGGAGGACATGAGTGACGGTGTCGGAGAACGGCGAGAGAGCGGCGGCACTGACGCTGACGTCGGCGCTTGTCGGCGGGGTCGGCGGGATCAACGTGATCCGGGTGACCGGTCTGCTCGACGCGACGACCAGGGATCAGTTCGCCGACTATCTGGCGGCCGAGGTGAGTGAGCACGGCCCCGACATGGCCCTCGATCTGAGCGGGGTGACCTTCATGGACTCCCGCGCGCTCGGCCTGATCGTCCACCACTGGCAGCTCAGCACCAACGCGGGCGGCAGGTTCGCGCTCATCGGCGTCGAGTACGCCAAGACGAAGGTGATGTGGATCACGGGCCTGGCCCAGCGCCTGCCGCTCTACGACACGGTCGGCGACGCGCTGGCCGCGTTCGGCTAGCGCCTCACGCCCCGTCCGGGGCGGCCCGCCTCACCCCTGCGGAGCCTCGGGTTCCGCGTGCCCTCCGGCGCCCGTCCCGGGTCCCACCCGGAACGCGCGGAGTCCGGCCTGGCCCGGAACGTCCGGATCCGGTCTTGCCGGGATCCCTCCGGAACGTCCGCCCGACGCCCGTCCCCGAGCCCAGACGCCCTGTCCCCCGCGTCCGGCCCGGAGGAGCCGGAAGACTCCGGACCCCGTCAGAGACCGCCCCCGCCCGGATCCCGCCTGGTCCCGCTTGGTTCCGCTTGGTTCCGCCGCCCTCAGTTCGCCTCCCCGCCCCGGTTGCGCTGGTGCTCGTCGACCAGCAGCCTGGCCAGATCGGCCACCTTCACCTGGTGGTGCTGGGAGATCCGGCGCAGCTCGTCGAAGGCGGCCTCCGCCGAGCATCCGCTGGACTTCATGATGATGCCCTTGGCCTGGTCGATGATCGCCCGGCCCGCCAGCGCCTCCTGCATCTGGGCCGCGTCGGTCCGCACCTCGTCGTAGTCCCACGTGTTGGCCAGCGCCACGGTCACCTGCTCGGCGAGCATGTCGGCCAGCGGGGGGACGCTCCTGGCGGCGAAGACGCCGGGGCGGACGCCGTACAGGCCGAGGACCAGGACGGCGCGCTCGACGGTGATCGGCATGAACAGCACGGAGCGGACGCCGCAGCGGACCGCCATGCCGTCGTAGGCGGGCCACCGGGAGTCGCACAGGACGTCCTGAACGATCACGGGACGGCCGGTGGCGCGGGCCTCGGCGGAAGGTCCCTGGCCCAGGTCGCTCTCGCTGTCGACGAGCACGATGAGCTCGCTGTGCGAGGCCGAGACGACCACGCGTTCCTCGCGCCAGAGTTCGGCGGAGCCTCCCGCGCAGCCCGGCACCCCGCCCGCGAGCGTGGTGGTGAGCCCGCGAAGCACGCTCTCGCTCGACGTCTCCTCGCTCACCCTGCCGAGGGCGGCCAGGTCTCGTGCGAGAACAGGAGTGACCATGTCCATGTCACGAAACCCCTTTCCTGTTTCGCTAACTTAATCACTATCCGACTGCGCATCGATCCGACCAAGGGTGGCGTACCGTCTACGACGGGATCGGCCCCCGTACCGGCCGCTGACGAGGACGAACATTGACCGACGCCATTGGCCTGCACGCCCTGGAACAGGCGCTCAGCGCCCTCACGACCAGGGTCTCCTCCCTGCGCGAGGCGAGGTCCGCCTACCCAGCGGACCCGCGGTCCACACTCGACGCGGCCCTCGCCGAGCTCGACACCGCCCGTGAGCTGCTGGAAGCCTCGCTGCGCGAGCTGCGCAAGGCGCCCAAGCGGTCCGGTGAGCGGGAGAGCGGATCGCAGCGCGAGCTGAAACTGCTGCGGCAGGTGTTCCGCACCTTCCCGGTGCCGGTGATCGTGCTGGACGCCTCGGGGGTGGTCCGGCGGATCAGCGCCGAGACGTCGCGGATGCTGGGCAGCCCGGCCGGTTACCTGATCGGCCGCTCGTTCCCGCTGTTCGTGGACGTCTCCCGGCGGGCGGCGTTCCGCTCGCACCTGACGGCGGTGCAGCAGGGAGGGCAGACGGCGACGTTCCAGACCCGGCTGGCCCATCAGGGCCGCGCTCACACGGTGCAGCTCGCCGTCACCAGGCTGGCGATGCCCGGCGAGCCGCAGGAGATGACCGCGGTCGTGATCCTGCCGCTGGAGGCCCAGGTCGCCGGGGAGCGTCCCGGCCCGGCCGACCGTTCCGACGCCTCCCTGGTCATGGCCGCGGCCCGCCGCCAGGAGCTGCTGTCCAGGATGACCCGCCTGCTGCTCGACGAGGAGAGCCTGCGCCAGCCGGTGACCGTCAGCCGGGCCGCCCGGCTGCTGGCCTCCGAGATCGCCGACTGGGTGATCGCCGACGTGGTCCGTGACGACGCGCCCAGGCGCGCGGTGGTGCTGGGGCCGAGCGACAAGCCGGTGACCGAGCTGGTCCGCCTCGTCGAGGGGATGACCCCGCTGACGGCGCCGGCCATCGCCCACGTGCTGACCGGGGGTTCGGGGACGGTCCACGAGATGCTGGAGGAGGAGACGCTGCTCGGCGAGCTCCCCGGCGGCCCGCCGCTGCTGCGGGTCATGGGCGCCGCGTCGCTGCTGGTCGTGCCGATCCAGGGTGAGAGCGGCGCGCTGGGCGCCCTCACCCTGGTACGGCTGCGCGACCGCGAGCCGTTCTCCCTTGCCGACCTGGGCCTGATGGAGGAGATCGGCGCCCATCTCGGCCTCGCCCTGCGCGCCCGGCGCGGCTTCCAGACGCGGTCCCAGGCCGCGGACGCGCTGCGTACCAGCGTGGTGCCGCGCAGCCTTCCGGAGATCCCGGGCCTCGAGGCCGCGGCGATCTACCACGCGGGCTCCAGCCAGGTCGGCGCCGAGTTCTACGACGTCTTCCCCGTCCGGGACGGGTGGGGGTTCGCCCTCGGAGGCACGGCGGGCAAGGGCGAGGAGGCGGCGTCCGTCAGCGCCATGGTGCGCAACGGGCTGCGCGTGCTGAGCGTCTGGGAGTCCGACCCGAACGAGGCGCTGCGCAAGCTGAACCACGCGCTGGTCGCGCAGAACACCGGCATGTTCGTGATGGCGGTCGCGGGGTTCATCAGGGCCCGCAGGATCAGCCTGGCCAGCGCGGGACACCACCCGGCCGCGCTCCTGCAGCCCGACGGCGGGGTGCGCTTCACCGCTGGCGGCGGCGTACCGCTCGGCATCGCCCCCGAGGCCGAGATGTTCGCCGAGGAGCTCACGCTGTCCTCCGGCCAGACCCTGGTGTTCTACTCGGACGGGCTGGTCGCCTCGCGGAACGACCAGGGCGAGGCCTACGGCGAGAACCGGCTGGCGGACGTGCTGGCGCGCTGCGTGGGCCAGGCCCCGGCCACCGTGGTCAAGGCGGTCGAGGAGGACCGGCACGCCTTCTCCGGCGGGCGCGTGTGGGACGAGATCGTGATCCTCGCGCTGCGCGTGGTGTAGACGCGGCTCCCCCGGCCCGGGGCTCCCCGGGCCGGCCCCTCACCGCCCGCTCCTCGCCCCCGGCCGCGCACCATCCCGGTCGCACCGTCCGACGCTCCCCCGGGCCTTCCCCATGTCCACGGTTGTCCACGGCGACCCGCGCACACGCGCGGAGCATCCGGCCACGCCGGGCGCTCATTTCCCAAAAATCGCGACAAGACGGAAAAGTTCAAGGTTTGCCGGAGGCAGCGGGTTGGGTATGGTGGTGTGCATCGCAGATGAGTGCCTAAGAAGCAGGCACCCCTGAAGGAACCCGGGCTTGCATGCCCATCTCCTCCCAGAGGTGTGCCGTGAACATCGCATTCGTCTCCTCCGACGCTCCGTCCGCCTCTCACGGCAAGGACGATGTCGCCACCCAGCGCGCCCATCTGATGGCCGTCGCGCGTGAGCTGGGCCGTGAGCACAAGGTCACGATCTACACCCGCAGGAACTCCGGCACCGACAAGCCCCGGGTCCGCGTCTCCCCCGGCGTGACCCTGGAACACCTGTCCGCCGGCCCCGCCGAGGACCTTCCCGAAGACGGCGTCCTGCCCTACCTGTCCGACCTGGGCGACCAGCTCATGCGCCGCTGGGGGCAGGAGCGTCCCGACATCATCCACGCGCACTCCTGGACCGGCGGGCTGGCCGCCATCGCCGGCGCGAACGGCCTCAACGTGCCGTTCACCCAGACCTTCGGCAACGAGCACACCCTCGACGCCAGGAAGGTCCGGGTGCAGCGCGCGATCGGCCGCCGGGCCAGCGCGGTGATCGCCGGCTGCGGGGACGAGGAGTCCACGCTGATCCGCCTGGGCGTGCCGCGCAGCAACATCTCGGTGATCCCCTGCGGGATCGACGTCGAGCGTTTCAAGCGCCAGGGCCCGGCATCGGCCCGGAGCACCCGTCCCCGGCTGCTGCACGTCGGGCCGCTGACCCGGGAGGGGGGCCTCTACACCGCGATCCGCGCGCTGGGGGGCATCCCCGACGCCGAGTTGCTCGTCGCGGGCGGCCCCTCCTCCGGCGAGCTGGAGCACGACGCCGACGCGCACCGCGCCGTACTGCTGGCCAAGGAGGTCGGCGTCGAGGACCGGATCACCCTGCTCGGCCAGGTGCCGCACGCCTCGGTGGCCAAGCTGATGCGCAGCGCGGACGTGGTCATGTCACTGCCGAGGGAGGCTCCGACCGGCGTCGTGGCGCTGGAGGCCATGGCGTGCGGCGTGCCGGTCATCGCCTCCGCGGTGGGCGCCCACCTGGACTCCGTCGTGGACGGCGTGACGGGCCTGCTCGTGCCCGCCGACCGTCCCGCGCGGACCTCTCGCCTCACCCGCGAGCTGCTCTCCGACCCCACCCGGCGCACCGCGATCGGCTTCGCGGGCGCCGACCGCGCCAGGTCCCGTTACTCCTGGGAGCGGATCAGCCAGGAACTGGTCCAGGTCTACGAGAGCGCGATGGCCACCCTGCACTGACCGGCCGCGGCACCATCGGGGCGCCATCACGGCACCATCGGGGCACCGCCGCGGTGCGGAGGACACACAGCCGCGCAGCCGCACAGCCGCACGGTATGCGCATCGGGCCGGGGCCCCCGTTCGGGGGCCCCGGTTCCGCGTACGGCCCCGCCCCCTCCCCGGCCCGCTCCGGCCCGGTTTGTCCCCTCCCAGCCCGAAACCGGCTTGCCGATCACCTCCGGATGGAAATACGTTCGATCGTATGCTGATTCATCCCTGGGACTCCGCGACCGAGGACGAGGCGCTGGCCTTCGTCCGGGCGAACGAGTTCGGCCACCTGATCGCCTCGGGCCGGGACCGTGAGGTCCCGGTCGTGGTGCCCACCCAGTTCCTGCTCGCCGACGACCGCACGGTGCTGCTCCATCTCGCCAGGCCCAACCCGATCTGGGCCGCCATCGAGGAGAACCCCGCCGTGGTGCTCTCCGTGGCGGGCGACTGGTCCTACATCCCCGGAGTCTGGAAGGCGCTGCCCGGCGGCGCCGAGGACCCCCGGATGGGCATCCCCACCACCTACTACGCCGCGGTCCAGCTCGTCTGCCACGCGGAGGTGGTCACCGCCGCCGAGGACAAGACGGAGATCCTCCGGGCCCAGCTCGCCCGCCTGGAGGCCGCCGGCGATCTGGCGGACCCGTCCGTCCATCACCGGCGTCTCAGCGGGATCCTCGGCCTGCGCCTGACGGTCCGGAAGGTCGGCGGCAAGTTCAAGTACGGCGGCAACGCCGACGAGCCGCACCGGCGCCACATCGCCGACATGCTGGCCGAGCGCGACGCCCCCGGCGACGCCGCCGCCCGCCTGCGGCTGCTCCGCGCGCTCGATGCCTCCGGCCCGTCTGCCCAGCGGCCCTGAGACGCCCCGGATCGCCCTGAGACGTCCCCGCCTCTCCCCCGCCTGGCCCCCAAGCCTGGGCCCAGTCCGGGGGACAGGCCCGGCCGTCCCCCGGCATGGGAGGGACAGGCCCGTCTAGCCCCGCGCCGCCCTGCGGTGCAGCAGGACGCCCAGGCCGCTGGCGGCCAGCAGGACGACTCCGGCCAGGAGCAGGACCACGGCGCCGCCGACGGCCCCGCCGGTCCAGTGCCAGATGGCCTCGGGGATCGCCAGCGTCAGGCCGGCCACACCCGCGACGATCAGCACCCAGGAGTGTTCCCTGGTGTACAGCGCCAGGCAGGCCAGCGCGATCGCCGCGGTCGCGGAGTAGCCCCAGGCGTCCTCGTCCCAGAAGATCGGCCACTGCCCGCCCCACAGCGTGACGGCCGCGCCCATGCCCAGCGCGAGCGGGCGCGGGACGAGCCGCCCGCCGAGCGCGAGCGCCACGATGAGGGCGCCCAGCGCCACGTAGCCGACCCCCATCGCCGCGTTCCCCTGCGGGACGAGGACCTCCAGCAGGCCGGTGACCGCGACCACGGCCAGCGTCCCGCAGGCCAGCAGGCCGATCGCGGCGGGCAGCAGCGCGTAGGCGGCCACCGCGACCACCAGCCCGGCCGTACCGCCGACGAGCATCTCGTGGTGATCGGCCACGACCCCCGCCCCCAGGGCGGCCGTGCCCGCGCCAAGCGCGGCCAGCGTGGCGGCCACCCGGTTGCGCACCGCGGCCGATCTGCCGGTCGCCCGGCTGACGGTCCGTCCGAGCCCGGCCGCCGCGCCGAGCAGCAGCGCGGTGACGGCCGTGAGGATCGCGACCCGGGCCGTGGTGGTCATCCGAATCCAGCTCAGGCCGACGAGGGCCGACGCGCCGGCGAGCACGAGCCCGCCGCCGACGTAGGCGACGATCTCACTCAGCCGCGCCCGGCCGTCGGTCTCACCGGCGCGCAGAGCCTCGTCCACGGCCAGCGCCACGGGCTCCACCTGCTCGGCGCGCAGTTCACCGGACTCGACGAGGCGCAGGAGCGCCTGCCTTATCGGATCGGCGTCGTTCATCCAGGAATGGTCGCACAGCCGGTTGCCGGTAGCGGCGGGAGGTACCGCCGCGGGCCCCGGTCAGTACGACTGGAGTTCGACCAGGTTTCCGTCCGGGTCGCGCAGGTGGGCCGTACGCAGCGTCGGCCCCCATTCGGGACGGTCGCGCGCGGGGGCGGCGAGGACGCCCCCGTGGCGCTCGCACACCCGGACGGCGTCGTCGACGTCGGTCACACGCAGTACCAGGGCCAGGACGTCCTGCTCCCGGGGACGCGGCAGGGGCGCGGGGGCGCCGGCGGCCGCCGCCATCGCCGCGCGGTCGTACAGGGACAGGACCGCGTCGTCCTTCAGGTCCCAGTTGGCGTAGGGGCCGCCCTCGCCCCCCTTGGCCAGGTTCGCCCCGACGATCTCGTCGAGGACTCCGGCGTAGAAGCGGAACATCCCGGTGAAGTCGTCCGCGAGCAGCCGGGGATGGAAGGCGTCCATGTCCACACCCCAATCGTTGGTGAGCACCAATCATTGGAAGTATCCTACGGTTGTAGGTATGGCGATTCCACAGTTTTCCCAGAGCCTCCTGGACCAGGACGTCTTCGTGCTGTCCCGCCTCGCGGTGGACGTACGGCGGCGCCTGACCGAACGGCTGGCCGAGCTGGGCATGAACCGCTGGGACGTGGCCGTGCTCGCGGTCCTGGCCGACCACGGCCCGACCGTGCAGCGCGCCGTCGGCGCCCGTCTGGGGGTCGACCCCAGCGACATGGTCGAGATGGTCGAGCGGCTCGTGACCGCCGGACGGGTCGAGCGCAGGCGCGACCCGGCCGACCGGCGACGCTACGTCCTCACCCCGACGCCGCAGGGGCTGCGCATGTTCCACCTGGCCCGCGAGGAGGAGCGACGGCTGCGCGAGGCCCTGCTGGCGCCGCTGGACGAGGAGCGGCGCGAGGAGTGGCGGGCGATGCTGCGCCTGCTCTACGACCACCTGCGGACCGGCGGTCTCGACGCCCCTCATCGGGAGCCGGCCCCGTCCTCCCTGCCGGACGCCTCGGGGCCGCCCGACGAGGACCGCTCACACGGTGAGGACCGCTCCACCGACGAGGGCCGCTAGAGGAGACGGGCGGCCTTGAGACTGAGATGGACCAGCAACCGTTGCTCACCGTCGGAGAGATCGCGCCCCATGAGGCGCTCGGCCTTGCCGAGACGGTAGTAGAGCGTCTGGCGGTGCACGCCGAGCGCCGCCGCGGCCTCCTGCACGTGACCGGCGTGGTCGAGATAGCCCTCCACGGTCCTGGTCAGCTCCGGATCCTCGGTCAGCACCGCGGTCTCCCCCGCCAGCTCCCGCAGATCGGCGTGAGACAGCCGGGCGAGCACCCGGTAGACGCCGAGGTCGGACCAGGTCGCCACGGGGGCGAACCTGGACACCCGGCCCGCGACCCTGAGCGCCTGCACCGCCTCCCGCCAGCTCCGCCAGGCCTGCGCGGGCTCGGCCCTGGCGTCGCCGACCCCGGCGGCCGTGCCGTACATGTCCCGGATCCTCCCGGCCAGCTCCAGGGCCTGACCGGACGGGGCCAGCAGCGCGACCAGCGGCTCCCCCTGGGCCGGCAGGCCGGGATCGGCGAGCACGCCGCGCGGGAGCGTCCAGAGCGCGGCCACCCTGACCGGCGAGCTCCGCACCGCGATCGCCGTCACCGGGCCCGCCACGTCGAGTTGCGACAGCGCCCAGGAACGTTCCTCCGCGTCGGAGGAGAACAGCTCCCGCAGGTTCCTGCCCAGGTCCTGGCGGCGGCGCGCGTCCTGGGCGAGCACCGCGGCCACCCGGGACACCAGATCGGAGACGGAGGCGAGCGCGTCGGCGCCGAGCGTGCCGTCGTCCAGCAGCCACAGGTAGCCGTAGGTGACGTCGTGGTAGCGCAGCGGCACGCAGACCCGGGCGAGCACGCCGAGCTCGGCGTCGGCGGGGATGCGGACCGGGCCCTTGGCGGCGGCGATGCCGTACCCCTCGAAGTAGGCCCGCACCTCCGGCGTCGCACGGCGGCGGAGGATCGACTCCTGGCGGATCGTGTCGATGTGACCGCTCTGCGCGGCGTAGGCCAGGAGCTGGAACGAGCGGTCCTCCAAAGTGGCCGAGGCGCCGAGCCTGGCGGCGATCTCGTCGATTGTCTCCTGTAGCACCCCTCCATTGTTGTGCATCTGTATGGACCGTAATCCCCTTGATCGTGGCAGATGCACATGGGGTTGACTGAACAGGGGTTTTAGTCTAAAAGCATGCTCGGTTCCCTTCTTCTCGCCGGATCCCGGGTGCCGCTGGTGCGGCGCGCCGTCTCCGGTGTTCCGCTCACGCGTAAGGTCGTCGACCGCTTCGTCGCGGGTGAGAACGTCCAGGACGCGGTCAAGGCCATTCACCGGCTGACCGACGCCGGCCTCGCGGTCACCGTCGACCATCTGGGCGAGGAGACCCGGGACGCCGACGCGGCCGCCCAGACGGCAGACGCCTACATCGTGCTGCTGCGCGAGCTGCGCGAGCTCGACCTCGGCGACCGCGCCGAGGTCTCGGTGAAGCTCTCGGCCGTCGGCCAGGCACTCGGCGACGACGGCGACAAGATCGCCCTGGAGAACGCCCGCCGCATCTGCGAGGCCGCCCACGCCGCCGGGGCCAACGTGACCTTCGACATGGAGGACCACACCACGGTCGACTCCACGCTCGACATCCTGCGGACGACGCGCGAGGACTTCCCGTCCACGGGCGTCGCCCTGCAGGCCTACCTGTTCCGCACCGAGGACGACTGCCGCGACCTGTCCCACGAGGGGTCGCGGATCCGCCTGGTCAAGGGCGCCTACGCCGAACCCGCGTCGGTCGCCCACCAGAGCAAGGGCGAGGTCGACAAGGCCTACGTCCGCTGTCTGCGGATCCTCATGGCGGGGCAGGGATACCCCATGGTGGCCACGCACGACGACCGGCTGATCTCGATCACCGAGACCCTCGCCGACCGTTTCGGCCGCTCGCGAGGCGCCTACGAGTACCAGATGCTCTACGGGATCCGCACCGACAAACAGCAGGCCCTGGCCGGTGCCGGACACACGATGCGTGTCTACATCCCCTACGGCGACGACTGGTACGGCTACTTCATGCGCCGCCTCGCCGAGCGCCCGGCCAACATCGCCTTCTTTCTTCGTGCCCTTGGAGGCAAGTGATGGATGCCATCTCCAACGTCCCGACCCCGGCCAACGAGCCTGTCTTCGGCTACGCGCCCGGCAGCGCCGAACGCACCGCGCTGGAGGGCCACGTCAAGGAACTGGCCGACGCCCAGCTCGACCTGACCATGACGATCGGCGGCGAGCAGCGGATGGGCGGCGGCGCCTCCATCGACGTGGTCCAGCCGCACAACCACGCCTCCGTGCTCGGCCGTACGGCTGACGCGACCGCCGACGACGTGCGGGCCGCGATCGACGCCGCGCTGAAGGCTGCGCCCGCCTGGCGTGCCCTGTCGTTCGACGAGCGGGCCGCGATCTTCCTCAAGGCCGCCGACCTGCTGGCCGGGCCGTACCGGAAGACGCTGAACGGCGCCACGATCCTGGGCCAGTCGAAGTCGGTCCAGCAGGCCGAGATCGACTCGGCGTGCGAGCTGATCGACTTCCTGCGCTTCAACGTCGCCTACGCGCGGCAGCTCTACAGCGACCAGCCGGTGTCGTCGCCGGGCGTGTGGAACCGGATGGAGTACCGCCCGCTCGAGGGCTTCGTCCTGGCGATCACTCCGTTCAACTTCACCGCCATCGCCGGGAACCTGCCGACGTCGGCGGCCCTGATGGGCAACGTCGTCGTCTGGAAGCCCTCCCCCACCCAGCAGTTCGCCGCGCACTTCACGATGCGCCTGCTGGAGGAGGCGGGCCTGCCGCCCGGCGTCATCAACATGGTGACCGGCAACGGCGCCGCGGTCTCCGAGGTCGCCATGCCCCACCCCGAGCTGGCCGGCATCCACTTCACCGGCTCGACGGCGACCTTCCAGCACCTGTGGTCGACGGTCGGCGCGAACATCGCCTCCTACAGGTCCTACCCCCGCCTGGTCGGCGAGACCGGCGGCAAGGACTTCGTGCTGGCCCACCCCTCCGCCGACCCGGCGGTGCTGACCACCGCGCTGATCAGGGGCGCCTTCGAGTACCAGGGCCAGAAGTGCTCGGCGGCCTCCCGCGCCTACGTGCCGCGCTCCGTCTGGTCGGCGATCCGCGACGACCTCGTCGGCACCGCCGAGTCGCTGACCGTCGGCGACGTGGCCGCCGACCTGTCCACCTTCATGGGCGCGGTCATCGACGAGCGGGCGTTCGCCAAGCACAAGACCGCGATCGACCGGGCCCGCGGGCTCGACTCGATCAACGTGCTGACCGGCTCCTACGACGACTCGACCGGCTACTTCGTGAAGCCGACGATCCTGGAGTCCGCGGACCCGACCGACGAGATCTTCGTCAAGGAGTACTTCGGGCCGATCCTCGGCGTGCACGTCTACGACGACGCCGACTTCGACACGGTGCTCGACCAGATGGAGAACGTCTCCCAGTACGCGCTGACCGGCTCGATCATCGCCCAGGACCGCTACGCGATCGCCTCCGCCTCCGAGCGGCTGCGCTTCGCCGCGGGCAACTTCTACATCAACGACAAGCCCACCGGGGCCGTCGTCGGCCAGCAGCCCTTCGGCGGCGCCCGCGCCTCGGGCACCAACGACAAGGCCGGTTCGATCTTCAACCTGATCCGCTGGGTCAACGCCCGCACGATCAAGGAGACCTTCGTCCCCCCGGTTGTCGCGCCGCCGTACAGGGGTGACATTCCGCAGACCGGTTGGCAGCAGCCCGACCTCGGAAAGCTCGGCTATTCGAACGGCGCCTCCGAATAGCCCACGG
Source organism: Streptosporangium sp. NPDC051022 (assembly GCF_040683035.1). Lineage (NCBI taxonomy): Bacteria > Bacillati > Actinomycetota > Actinomycetes > Streptosporangiales > Streptosporangiaceae > Streptosporangium > Streptosporangium sp. NPDC051022. The sequence goes on from NZ_JBFBCF010000059.1 coordinate 27,278, forward strand.
TGAACGACGACACCCGGGTCTCTGATTCGAGACCCGGGCGTCGCCCATTCCCGTCACCGATCACAGCCACGGATCGCGGACCGGTTGCCGGAAAGGGCCGGCATCGGGGATTTTCACTGTCCGCTGTCACAACACGTGGTCATCGCCATCTCACCGCGGTCCGCAGACTCCGATATCCCTGGACGACGATCGCGCGCAGCCACTCCGGATCCTGGGTGAGTTCCACCTCCCGCGCCTGCTCGGCGAGCACCTGCAGCAGGGCTTCCAGCTCGATCCTGGCGAGTGCGGCTCCCAGGCAGTGATGCGTCCCGTGCCCGAACGCCAGATGCCGGTTCGGCGAACGATCCGCGATGAAGTCACCGGGCCGGTCGAACACGTTGGGATCCTGGTTGGCCGCGGGGAGCCAGGCCACGACGGGCGCCCCCGCGGCGATCTCCTGACCTGCCACGGTGACGTCCGCGGTGGCGACACGCAGCACATGCATCGCCGGCGAGGTCCACCGGATGATCTCCTCCACCGCAAGGCCGATCGCGTCGGGATCGCCGTGCAGGACGTCGAGCGTTTCGGGGACGGTGCCAAGCGCGTGGAAGCATCCGGTGATGGCGTGGCGGGTGGTCTCGTTCCCGCCGATCAGAACGTTGTCGCAGTTGAGCAGCACCTCGTCGGGTGAGATCCCGTCCTCCGCGACCAGCACGCTCACCAGGTCGTCTCCCCGCCGCAGTTGCCGCTCCTCGATGAGGTCGTAGAAGTAGGCCAGGATCTCGGTGTGCGCCTGGCGGGGAGTCTTGTCGGCGAACAGGTCGTCCTCACCGCCGAACGCGTGGTTGGTGAGGCCGATCAGATGGGCACGGTCGGCGTCGGGGACACCGAGGATCTCGCAGACGGCCGCAGCGGGCAGATACGGGCCGACCGCCGTGGCGATGTTCGCGTCCGGATCTTCCCGAAGCCGTTCCAGCAGGACGCGAACCTCCCCCTCGATGTACTTCCGCAGCGAACCCGCGGCCGTGCGCGACATCAGCGGACCGATCAACCTGCGCAGCCAGGTGTGCCGGTCGCCGTCGGTCACTACCAGCATGTCCTTGGCGGACCGGTCCGGGTTGGCGCGATCGAATCCGATCATCATGCCGTACTCGGAGGTGAACGGAGCCACCGGGGAGAGAACCTCTCGACAGGCGGCCTGCGAGAAGACCGACCAGAACCCGTTGGGAGAGCTGCCCGGCTCGCTCCATTCCACCCGGTCCTCCCCGGCGAGCCCGCGCCACCTCTCCAGCCGTTCGGCGGTGGTGTAGAGGTCAGGGTTTCCGTAGTCCATGATTCAGTCCTTCTCACGGGCTCCGGACGGACCGGAGTGATCCACACATCGGCTGAGGCGGGCGAGCGCCTCGCGCATCCGCGTCTCCTCGTGGACGAGCGCGATCCGCAGGTGACCGGCTCCGGGATTGCGGCCGTCGGGTCCTTCCGAGGCTATGTACCGTCCGGGCATGACGGACAGCGCCTGGTCCCGCCAGAGCCTGATCGCCGCCTTCTCGTCGTCGTCGACCGGAAGCCAGAGAAAGAATCCGCCTTCCGCCCTGCGGTAGCACGGCATGCCCGCCAGGAACCGGTCGGCCAGGTCCCAGTTGCGCGCCAGCGCGGCCCGAACCTCCGCCACGTGGTCGTCATCCGCCCACAGCGCGGCCGCGACCGCGCTGACGGGGGCCGCCGTCGACACGCCGCAGGTCCGGTTGTGCGCCGCGTAGCTCACAACCGTCGCGGGATCCCCTGCCAGGAAACCGCTTCGCAGGCCGGGCGCCCCGGACCGCTTGGACAGTGTGTGCAGAACGGCGAACGGTGCCGGCTCGATCCGGCGTTCCTCTACCAGCGAGAGGAATCCGGGCGGGGTCCGTCCCGAGGCCAGGTCGATGTAGCACTCGTCGAGGAGGAGGAGTGCCCGTACCGCGGCCGCCTGAGCCGCCGCCTCCGCCAGGGCGGCCCGGCGGAGGATCTCTCCCTGCGGGTTGCCCGGATTACAGATGACGATCGCGCAGATCCGGCCGCGCGCGGCCCTGACCGCCGCCTTGATCGGTCCGACGTCCCCAGAGCTTTCCGGAGTGTAGAACACCGGCCGGGCGCCGGCCGCCTCGGCCGCCGCGCGGTAGGCCGGATAGGACGGGTTGGGCATCACGACAACCGGGTCGTCCCCGTCCCGGCGTTCCGCGACAGCCAGCACGATGGCCATGGCCACCGCCTGTTTGGTGCCGGGCGTCGGCTCGATCTCGACCGTCCCGTCGGCGACCGCCCGCCGCACCCCGAAACGCCGCCCCAGCCAACCGGTGTAGGCCGCGCGAAGCTCGGACGTGCCGCCGGGCGTCGGGTAGCGGGTCCAGCCATCGGGGTCGGACAGCTCGGACAGCGGCGTCAGGTCCAGTCCACGCGGCGCCAGCCGGGACTCGCCCAGATGCAGTGAGATCGGATCCAGGCCCGCCGGCGGCTCGATGCCGTGAAGGAGAAGGCGCCGACGGTCGAACGCACTGCGCGGCCGCACCGCCGTTCAGTCCCGCACCAGGTCGTTCAGCGCGACCCTGCCCCGGGTACGTTGGTCCGCGTACTTGACGATCACCGCCGCGTATACCGAGATGCCGGGATCGCGGAGGTCGGTGCGCGCACCGGGAACGACCACGGCGTTCTCCGGCACCTCACCGTAGGTCACCGCCCCGGTGGCCCGGTCCACGATCGGCGTCGAACTGCCGAGGAACACCCCCATCCCGATCACCGCGCCACGACGCACCCGTACGCCTTCCGCGATCTCGCTGCGCGCTCCCACGAACACCTCGTCCTCGATGACGACGGGCCGGTCACCGACCGGTTCGAGCACGCCGCCGATCCCCGCGCCTCCGGAGATGTGGCACCGTTCGCCGATCTGAGCGCAGGAGCCGACGGTGGCCCAGGTGTCGATCATCGTGCCTGCTCCGATATGAGCGCCGACGTTGACGAATGAGGGCATCAGGACCGCGCCGGGCCCGACATGGGCTCCGCGCCGCACGACTGCGCCCGGCACGACCCTGAGTCTCGCCTTGTCGAAGTCCGGTTCGGACCATCCCTCGAACTTGAGGGGCACCTTGTCGTAGCTCTTCGGTCGGCCGGGCGCGGCCGCCGCGAGATCGTTCGAGGAGACGAGGAACGACAGGAGTATCAGCTTCTGCACGAAGGCGTCGACGGTCCAGGACCCCCCTTCCGGCCTGGCAGCCCGCAGCTCTCCCCTGTCGAGCGCGGTGAGGCCGGACTCGATGTGCGGGGCCAGTTCCAGGAGTTCCCGCTCGGTCAGCCCGTCCCGGCGCTCGAAGGCGTCTTCGATCAGCGTTCTGCTCTCCATGCTGTCCTCCTCGGCTCCGGCGCGGTCACGGGATGCGCGCGACACAGATGGTGCGGTTGCGCATCCCGCTCATGGGACGCAGGTAGGGGAAGTAGTAGTGCTCGGCCGGAGGGAGCCCGAAGGACTCGAGGCTCTCCTTCAGATGGTCCTTCGAGATGAACCAGAAGTCCTCGACCCGCTCGTGCATGGCGAACGGCACGTCCGTGTCCTTCGGCGCGTCGTTGGAGAACACCAGATACGCGCCGGGTTTCGGGTTCAGGCTCTTCAGCTTGGCGAGCGCCAGCCCCGCCTTCTCCCCGGGGTCGAAGACGTGGCCCAGAAACCCGTCGGCGTAGATGACGTCGGCGTTGGCGATGTCGGACGGGACCAGCCCGTAGAAGTCGGCGGTGAAGGCGTCCACGCCCTTACCGCGGGTAAGCTCGACCGCCTCCTCGTTGAAGTCGATCGCGCGGACCCGCCGTCGGAGGCTCGCCAGTTCCCCTTCGACGAAACCGTTACCGCAGCCAAGCGAGAAGATCTCCGCGCCGTCCCGGGTGAGCGACAGGAGTTTGAGCACCATGTGATGGCGGTACTCGGGAACGTAGGTGGACGGCGTGATCGAGTCGTTGAACGCATCACCCCTCTCCCAGATCGCATAGATGCTCTCCTCGATCCCACCGACTTTGCGGTCCGAGGTGTAGTAGCTGCGCATCCGGTCGAGTTCCTGCTTCGATTTGGTGAGCATCACGAGTCCTTAGGCCAGGCGGTTCGGGAGGGACGGCGGCGGGGGCGGGCGGCCTCGCGCGCCCGGTCGGTGGAGCGATGGCGAGCGCTGCTACCGCCCTCGGGTGATCTCACGCCGGAGGACGTCGCATATGTCGGACAGAACCGGTGGTTCGAGGAGACCGTCGTGGGTCCCGTCTATCTCGTGGACGTCCAGGTCTCCGTCGATGTACGCCCCCCAGGCGTCGTCCGGGGAGAGTTCGAGGACCCTTTCCCGGGCGGCGCGGAAGAACAGCGCGTTCCCCTGGAAGCCACCGGGCGTGTGATCGGCGAAGATGTGCCGGCTGTTGAGGAACGACGTGACCAGGTTCTCCTGGAGCTCCTGGCCGACGTCGCCGAAAAGCGCGTTCTCCGCGCGGAGCACTTCGGCGACCTCGGCACGGTCGGCGCCGCCCGGTGCCCTGGTCTCCGGAAGGGGCGGGTACGCGTCCAGCATCGCCAGAAGGGCCACTTCCTCGCCCGCGTCCCGCAACTGCCGCGCCATCTCATGAGCGACCACCCCGCCCAGCGACCAGCCCAGGAGACGGTACGGGCCGGCGGGCTGAACCTTCCTGATCTGTACCAGGTAGTCGGCGGCCATCTCGCGGAGGCTGGCCGGCGCCAGGGACGGCTGCGAGATCGCACGCGCCTGTAGGCCGTAGAGCGAGCAGTCCTGCCCCAGATACCTGATCATCTTGGAGTAGTCCCAGCTCAGCCCGCCTCCGGGATGCACACAGAACAGGGATGGCAGGTCTGGTCGCACGTGCAGCGGGAGGAGCACGTCGAACTCCTCGTCCGGAGAGGTCCGGCCCAATCGTTCTGCCAGGGACGCGACGGTGGGCGCCTCGAACAGCGAACGGACCGACAGCTCCACGTCCAGGATGGAACGGGCCCGGCTGATCAACCGGATGGCCGTGAGGGAGTGCCCGCCCAGGTCGAAGAAGGAGTCGTCGATCCCGACCCGGTCGAGTCCCAGGACCTCGGCGAAGACACCGGCCAGGATCTCTTCCTGCGGGGTGCGAGGAGCCCTCGAGGCGGCGGTGAACTCCGGAGCCGGAAGGGCCCGTTGGTCCACCTTGCCGTTGGCCGTCAGCGGGAGCGCGTCCAGCACCATCACCGCCGCGGGGACCATATGGTCGGGCAGTTCCGCGGCGGCGGAACGACGGAGGCCGACGGGGTCGACGTCGCCCACGGCGTAGGCGACCAGGCGTCTGTCGCCCGGACGGTCCTCGCGGGCCACCACGACCACGTCGGCGACCCCCTCCTGGCGGCCCAGGACCGACTCGACCTCACCGAGCTCGACACGGAACCCGCGGATCTTCACCTGCTGGTCGGCGCGGCCCACGAACTGTAGCCGTCCGTCCGGCCTCCAGCGGGCCAGGTCTCCCGTGCGGTACATCCGTTCGCCCGGTTCCCCGAAGGGACATGCCACGTATCGTTCGCTCGTCAGCCCGGCACGGGCGTGGTACCCCCGAGCCAGTTGCTCACCGGCGATGTAGATCTCACCTGGAACGCCCGGCGGCACCGGGTTCAAGGCCGCGTCGAGCACGTAGATCCGGGTGTTCCAGATCGGCCGGCCGATGGACGGGGTGCCGCCGCCCGACAGCGGATCGCTCATCGTCGCGCAGACCGTGGTCTCGGTGGCGCCGTACGAGTTGATCATTCTCCTGCCGGGCGACCACGCCTCGACCAGCGGCCCCGACACCGTCTCGCCACCGACCACGACCACCGCGCCCTGCGGGATGCTGTCCTCGGGCATCATCGCCAACCCGGCCGGCGGGATGTCCACGTAGGTCAGTCCGTGTGCGGCGATGTACCCGGCCAGCGGTTCGCCTAGCATGCGCTCCTCTTCGGTCGGGATGAAGAGGGTCGCGCCCGCGAGGATGCTGATGCTGAGCTCCGAGAGGTGGCTGTCGAAGCTCAGAGACGAGAACTGCAGGATGCGGCTCTGCGGTGTCGTACCGAACCAGTCGACCTTCGACCTCGCCAGGGTCGGGATGCCCCGGTGCGTGATGACGACGCCCTTTGGCCTGCCGGTGGATCCCGAGGTGTAGATGGCATAGGCCGGGTGGGCGGGGAGCAGGGGGGTGCGGCGGTCGGCGTCGGTCAGGTCGGTGCCGGGCAGCCGGCTCAGGTCGGTGTCGTCCAGCAGGACGAGGGTGGTGTCCGGGTCGTTCGGAAGCCTCGGGGTCAGGGTGGACAAGGTGACGATGCAGGCCGGACGGGCGTCGCCCAGCATGTAGGCGATGCGGTCGGCGGGATAGGCCACATCGATGGGCAGGTAGGCCGCGCCCGCCTTGACGATCGCCAGCAGCGCCACGATCTGTTCGGCGGAACGGGGCAGGGCCAAGGCGACGAACCGCTCAGGTCCCGCACCGTGGGCGACCAGATGGCGGGCCAGCCGGTTGGCGGCCACGTTCAACTCCGCGTAGGACAGGGTGACGTCCCCGCACACCACCGCGGTCGCCGCACCCGTCGCCCGGACCTGGGCCTCGAACAGCTCCGGAAGCGTCGCCACCGGCACCTCAAGCGCGGTGTCATTCCACTCGGCCAGGACCCGGTCCCGTTCTCCACCGATCAGCACGTCTATGCGATGCACGGGAATGTCCGGATCCCCGGCCACCGCCTCCAGCACGACGGTCAGCCGTGCGGCCAGCAACTCGACCGTCTCCCGATCGAACAGATCGACCGCGTACTCCAGCGATCCGGTCAAGCCGCCGGCCAGGTCGTCGACGGTGCGCCGTTCAGCCAGGTTGACAGCTAGGTCGAACTTGGCCGTCCCCAGGTCGACCGGCAGCGGCGTCCACGACAGCCCCGGCAGGTCCAGTTCCGGCACCACGTTGTTCTGGAACGCCAGCATCACCTGGAACAGGGGGTGCCGGGCCATGGAACGCTCGGGATTGAGCAACTCCACCAGACGCTCGAACGGCACATCCTGATGGGCGTAGGCCGCCAGATCCGCCTCACGCACCCGATCGACCAACTCCCGAAACGACGGATCCCCCGACACATCGGTCCGCAACACCAGCGTGTTGACGAAGAACCCGACCAGATCGTCCAACGCCTGATCCGTACGACCGGCCACCGGAGACCCGATCGGAACATCACTCCCCGCACCCAACCGGCTCAGCAACGCCGCAAGCCCGGCCTGAAGCACCATGAACATCGTCGCACCCGACTCACGCGCCACCCGCTCCAGATCACGGTGCAACCGCGCCGAAACCTCAAACGGCACCGCACCCCCGCGATGACTGGCACGCGCGGAACGGGGCCGGTCGAACGGCAACTCCAGTTGTTCCGGCAGGTCCATCAGCGCCTGGCGCCAATAGCCGAGCTGCTGACTGATCAGGCTGGCCGCGTCCTCCTCACCCCCCAGCAGCTCCCGCTGCCAGAGCGCGTAGTCGGCATACTGCACCGGCAACGGAGCCCACCGAGGAGCCACATCATCCACACGAGCCCGATACGCCGCCGCAACGTCACGAGCCAACGGCGCCAGCGACCACCCATCCCCCGCGATGTGATGCAACACCAGCAACAACACATGCTCACCGTCCGACACCCGGAACAAACAGGCCCGGAACGGCAGCTCAACCGACACATCAAAACCGCACTCGGCCTCCGCCGCGACCATCACACCAAGATCACCCTCACCGACCTCCACCACCCGCAACCCCGCCCAGCACGAAACGTCCAAAACCTCCTGACGAGCAACCCCGTCCACCTCGGGAAACAAGGTCCGCAACGACTCATGCCGCCCGACCACGTCCCGCAACGCCGCCCCCAACGCCGCGACGTCCAGCTCACCCGCCAACCGCAACGCGACAGGAACGTTGTAGGTCGCCGAACGCCCCTCCAGCCGATTCAGAAACCACAGACGCCGCTGAGCGAACGCCAGCGGAACCACACCAGAACGCTCCACCGCCACCAACGCCGGACGAGCCTCCCCGCCCGAAACCGCCAGCCACTCCGCAAGACCCACCACCGTCGGCGCCTCGAACACCGCACGCAAAGGAACCTCCACCCCCACCACCGCACGCAAACGACTCACCAGCCGAGTCGCCGACAGCGAATGACCCCCCAGATCAAAGAACGAATCCTCGACACCGACCCGCTCCACCCCCAGCACCTCGGCGAACACCCCGCTCA
>NZ_JBFBCF010000060.1:0-33148 GCF_040683035.1 Streptosporangium sp. NPDC051022
GAGGCCAGCCCGGTGGCGATCGCCGGGGCGCGGCCGTGGATCGAGTGGAACCCGTAGGTGTTCATGTAGTACGGGAACCGCGACGAGCAGCCGATCCCGGACACGAAGACGGTGTTCTCGCGCCGGATGCCGAGTTCGGGCATGAACCCCTGGACCGCGGCCAGGATCGCGTAGTCACCGCAACCGGGACACCAGCGGACCTCCTGGTCGGACTTGAAGTCCCTGGGGGTCTGCCCGGCCCCGGCCCGGGGGACCAGGGACAGGGCGGGGAAAGCCTGACCGGTGTCGGTCACCGGGGCACCGTCCTTTCACGGTCTGAGACCGGCGCCGGAGCGCACGAGTCGATCACGTCCTGGATCACGCCGGCGAGCTCTCCGGCCTTGAACGGAAGCCCGCGGACCTGGTTGTGGCCGATGATGTCGACCAGGAAGCGGGCGCGCAGCAGCAGCGCGAGCTGGCCGAGGTTGATCTCGGGGAGCAGCACCTTGTCGTAGGAGCGCAGCACCTCGCCGGTGTTGGCCGGCAGCGGGTTGAGGTGGCGCAGGTGGGCCTGGGCGACCTTGCCGCCGGACCTCCTGATCCGCCGCACGGCCGCCGCGATCGGCCCGTAGGTCGAGCCCCAGCCGATCACCAGCACCCGGGCGCCGCCGTCGGGGTCGTCGACCTCCAGCGGTGGGATGTCCTGGGCGATCCCGTCGATCTTGGCCTGGCGGAGCCGGACCATCTTGTCGTGGTTGGCGGGGTCGTAGGAGATGTTGCCGGTGCCGTCGGCCTTCTCGATGCCGCCGATCCGGTGCTCCAGGCCCGCGGTGCCCGGGATCGCCCAGGGCCGGGCCAGGGTGACCGGATCACGTTCGTAGGGCAGGAACTCCCGCCCCGGGACCGGAACGGCGTAGGGGACGCGCAGATCGGGCAACTCGGCGGCGGAGGGGATCGCCCAGGGCTCGGAGCCGTTGGCCAGATAGCCGTCGGACAGCAGCATGACCGGCGTGCGGTACTTCACCGCCAGGCGGGCGGCCTCGACGGCCGCGTCGAAGCAGTCGGACGGCGTCGACGGCGCCACGATGGGCAGCGGCGACTCGCCGTTGCGGCCGTACATGGCCATCAGCAGGTCGGTCTGCTCGGTCTTGGTCGGCATGCCGGTGCTCGGGCCCGCCCGCTGCACGTCGACCACGATCAGCGGCAGCTCGGTGGTCACGGCCAGGCCGACGGTCTCGGCCTTCAGCGCCACGCCGGGACCCGAGGTGGTGGTGACGCCCAGGGCCCCGCCGAACGCGGCCCCGAGGGCGGCGCCGACCCCGGCGATCTCGTCCTCGGCCTGGAAGGTGCGCACGCCGAACCGCTTGTGCTTGGACAGCTCGTGCAGGATGTCGGAGGCCGGGGTGATCGGGTAGGACCCCAGGAACAGCGGCAGGCCCGAGCGCACGGAGGCCGTCACCAGACCGTAGGCCAGCGCGGTGTTCCCGGTGACGGTGCGGTAGATGCCCGGAGCCAGCGGGGCGGGCCTGACCTCGTAGCTGACGGAGAAGTCCTCGGTGGTCTCGCCGAAGTTCCAGCCCGCCTGGAGGGCCGCCACGTTGGCCTTGGCGATGTCGGGTCTCCCGGCGAACCTGGTCTCGACGAACCGCACCGTCGCCTCGACGGGCCGGTGATACAGCCAGCTCAGCAGACCGAGGGCGAACATGTTCTTGGCGCGCTCGGCGTCCTTCTTGGACAGGTCGAAGCCCTCCAGCGCCCTGACCGTCAGCGAGGTCAGCGGCACCGGGTGGACCCGCCATCCGGCGAGCGAGTCGTCCTCGAGGGGGCTGGCGCCGTAGCCGACCTTCTGCAGGTTGCGCTTGGTGAACTCGTCGACGTTGACGATGATGCCGGCTCCGCGTGGCAGGTCGCCGAGGTTGGCCTTCAGCGCCGCCGGGTTCATCGCCACCAGCACGTCCGGCGCGTCACCGGGGGTGAGGATGTCGTGGTCGGCGAAGTGCAGCTGGAAACTGGAGACCCCGGGAAGCGTCCCGGCGGGGGCGCGGATCTCGGCGGGGAAGTTGGGCAGCGTCGACAGGTCGTTGCCGAACCCCGCCGTCTCCGCGGTGAAACGATCACCGGTCAGCTGCATGCCGTCGCCGGAGTCCCCGGCGAACCGGATGATGACGCGGTCGAGTTGTTGAACGTGCTTGGTCACAGATCGACCTTCCTTCACAAAAGTATGGTAAGACGTCAGACGTCTTAAATGGAAGAAGGCGACGGAAGTTCCGATACCCTCGGTACGAGTCTTGAGGAGCGAAGTGACCGAGATCTCCAAGACGGCCGACCAGGCCCTGGCCATCCTCACCGCGGTGGTCGAACACGGCCCGATCGGCGCCCAGGACCTCTCCCGGGAGCTGGGCTGCAACCGCACGGTCGCCCACCGGCTGCTCGCCACCCTGCACCGCAGGGGATTCGTCCGCAAACAGGGCAGCCGCTACACCGTCGGCCCCTACCTGCTCCGCCTGGTCCACCAGGCCGGCCCCGCCATGCTGGCCAGAGCCCGGCCGGTCCTGCGCGACCTGGCCGCCCAGCACGGGGAGACGTTCCTGCTGACGGTCGCCGACGGAGACGACGCCGTGGCGGTGGACCAGGCCATCGGAGACCGCCACCCCGTCCGGATCCAGCTGAGCATCGGCGACCGCCACCCGCTGACCGTGGGAGCCAGCGGCAGGGCGATCCTGGCCTTCTCCGGGGACAAACAGGTGACACGGGCGCTCGCCGCCCACGACGACCCCGCCCGCCTCGGCGAGATCCTCGCCGTCGTCAAAGAACTCGGCTACGCCCAGTCCCACGACGAGCTCAACGCCAACGTCTCCGGGATCTCGGTGCCGATCTTCGAAGAGGACGGGCTGGCCCTGGCCAGCCTGACCGCCCTGCTCCCCGCCGACCGGGCGGACAAGGCCGTCGCCCTCGTTCCCGAACTGCGCTCGGCGGCCCGCCTGGTGGAGTCCCTGCTACGAGGATGAGGCGGGCGGCGACGGCGCGAGCGCCTCGTCGATCGCCCGGGAGACGACAGCGGCGTCCCCCACCTCGTGCATCAGCAACAGCGCCAGCCGGGCCAGCACGGCGGGCGTACGCTCCTCGCCGGCCTCCGACAGCCCGTAACAGAGCCGCGTGTAGACCTCGTCGAGTTCCTGAGCGGTGAGTGCCATGACGTCTCCTAAACGGTGGCCAGCCTGACGGCGGCGACGAGCTCATCGGGATCGGCCAGCAGCCAGCGCGCCGACACGTGACCGTCCGGGCGGACCAGGTACACACTCCCCGGCCGCGCGCCGTACATCGAGAACAGCCGCCCGGACGCGTCGTGCGCGGCCGGTACGGCGGGAGCCTCACGGCTGATCACCCGGGCCTCGAAGGGAACGGGCCCCTCGGCCAGCTCCGCCAGCACGGCGCCGAGACCGGGGGAGAGCGTGCCGTCCTCGGTGAAGCACAGCGCGGTGAAATGCGGCCCGAGCAGGCTCGTCAGATGGGTACCGGTTCCCGACAGCACCAGCGGGCACTCCCGGAGAACGTCACCCGGCCGGGGGCCGTCGGCGAACTCCGCCGACCGCTCGGGGAAGGCGTTGAGCGGCGAGTCGTACAGCGGGATCGCCGAGTGCTGACGGGGATCGATCAGCGAGGTGATCCACGGACGCCCCGGCGACAGCGACAGCACCGCGTCCCGCATCAGCCGGAACGGCGCCGTCGGCGGAGCCATGAACTCCGCGCCCTTGGAGGCCAGCCGCAGGTTCTCCCGCGCCGCGTGCACCCGCTCGCCGGAGTAACCGTCCAGCAGGGCCGAAGTCGCGACGCCCCGCACGACCAGGGCCAGCTTCCAGGCGAGGTTGTGCGCGTCGTCAAGGCTGGAGTTCATGCCCCGGACACCGAAGATCGGCACCAGGTGCGCGGCGTCCCCGGCGAACAGCACCCGGCCGTGCCGGTAGTCGTCCAGCGTGACGGCGTGCGCGCGGTACAGGCTCAGCCACACCGGCTCCCACTCCCGGGTGACGCCCATCATCTCCAGGTGACGCTGCACCCGGGGGAGCACGTTCTCCGGCCGCATCGCCTCCTCGGCGTCCTCCTCCGGCCGCAACTGGTAATCGAAACGGACCATGTTGTCGGGCTTGGTGTACATGAGCAGGGTCGAGCCGGGGTTGGACGGCGGGTCGAACCAGCACCTGCGCCCGATCGGGAAACCCTCGGTGTCGATCCGGATGTCGATGATGACGTAACGGCCCTCGTGGGTGGTGCCGTGCATCTCCAGGCCGAGCTCGGCCCTGACGGTACTGCGGCCGCCGTCACAGGCGACCACGTATCCGGCCTCCATGCTGTAGTCGCCCTTGGGGGTGCTCACCGACAGCCGCACACCGTCCGGGCCCGCCTCCAGGCCCGTCAGGCTGTTCTGCCAGCGGACCTCGATGAGATCGGGGTACCGCTCGACCTCGTCCAGAAGGTACTGCTCGACGTAGTTCTGCTGCAGGCTCATCCCCGGCGGATACTTCTGGTCGTCGTCGGTCGGCATGCGCAGGGTGAAGACCTCCTGGTCGCGCAGGAACGTACGCCCGGTGCTCCAGGCGAACCCCTTGGCCAGGACGGGATCGACGACCCCCAGCCGCTCGAAGATCTCCAGGGTCCTGCGCGTGATGGCGCCCGCCCGGCTGCCGCTGCACACCGTGTCGTCGGCCTCCAGGACGACGGACGCCACGCCGTACCTGGCGAGGCCGAGGGCCAGGGCCAGGCCGGTGGGGCCGCCGCCGACGATCGCGACGGGAGCGCCCGGCGCGCCGGGGGAGGGCAGGACCGGGTCGTGGTGCACGTAGTCGAAGTACTCGGCGAACGTGATCTCCATGGATCCCCTTAATGGTCAGACGTCCGACGTAAAAATCTACTCACAGGGGATGAACCGGCACAAGCCTTGACCCGCCTTCCGGCAATGTTCCATAGTTTAACGCCAGTAAGCAAATATGTTCGATAAACGAACAGATGAGGTGCACATGCCGTACTTCACCAGGGTCGGTGACGTCCCCAGAAAACGGTTCTCCCAATTCCGCCGACCCGACGGCGGCCTCTACGCGACCGAAGTCATGGGGGAGGAGGGCTTCTCCTCAGACATGTCCCTCCTCTTCCACAAAAACGCACCAACCGGCATCGCCGCCGTCACCCCCCTCGACCACCAACCCACCCCCCTCCTCGCCAACCGCCCCCTCCTGCCCAGGCTCTTCCACACCTCCCGCCTCAAAACCGGCGGCGACGCCGTACTCGGCAGACACACCCTCGTCGGCAACCAAGACGTCACCGCCTCCTACACCGTCGCCGACACCCCCTCACCCCTCTACCGCAACGCCGTCGGCGACGAACTCACCTACATCCACGAAGGCGAAGCCACCGTCGAAACCGTCTTCGGAACCCTCACCGTCGGCAAAGGCGACTACGTCATCATCCCCACCTCCGCCACCCACCGCTGGATCCCCACCGGTGACACACCCCTACGCCTGCTCACCTTCGAAACCACCGGACACATCCACCCACCCAAGCGCTACCTGACCCGCTACGGCCAGCTCACCCAGGAAGCGCCCTTCTTCGAGCTCGACCTGCGCCGCCCCGACCAGCCCCTCCTCATCGAAGAAGACGACGTCGACGTCCTCGTCAAGAACCGCGACGGACTCACCCGCTACACCATGGAACGACACCCCTTCGACGTCGTCGGCTGGTTCGGCTGCAACTACCCCTTCGCCTTCAACATCGACGACTTCTCACCCATCACCGGAAGCTTCCACCGCCCACCACCCGTCCACCAGACCTTCGAAGCCCCCAACGTGGTCTTCTGCAACTTCGTCCCACGAATGCTCGACTACGACCCCCGAGCCGTCCCCATCCCCTCCTACCACTCCAACGTCGACTCCGACGAATTCCTCTTCTACGCCGAAGGCAACTTCTTCAGCCGCGGCGGCTCAGGCATCGAACGCGGCTCCATCTCCCTCCACCCCGCCGGACACATCCACGGCCCCCAGCCCGGCGCCGTCGAAAAAGCCCTCGAACGCATCGGGCAACGCACCTCCGACTACGCCGTCATGCTCGACACCTTCCGCCCCCTGCACATCGCCGAAAACGCCTTCGACATCGAAGACCCCCGATACATCACCTCCTGGAGCACACGCACATGACCGGACGCGAACTCCTCGCCGTCCCCATGCGCGGCGGCCCCTCCGCCGACGTCCAATCCGGCGTCGCCCGCCGCGCGGGAGTCCTGTGGTGCACCCGCCACCGCGCCGCCACCCGGCCCGGACACACCGCCCTGGTCTTCATCCACCCCTCCTCCAACTTCATGGGCCACTACGCCCTGCAACCCCTCGCCGACCTCGGCGTCGACACCATCGGCATGACCACCCGCTACCTCGGCAACGAATCGGCGCTGATCCTCGAAAACTGCGTCCTCGACATCGCCTCGGTGATCCACCACCTCCGCGCCGAGGGCTACCAGAAGATCATCCTCGTCGGCAACTCCGGCGGCGGCGGCCTCGTCGCCCTCTACCAGAACCAGGCCGAACACCCCACCATCACCGCCGCACCCGGCGGGGGAGGACCCGACCTCACCGCCGCCGGCCTGCCACCGGCCGACGCCCTCGTCATGCTGATGGCCCACCCCGGACGGGCCAGCGTCCTCACCGAGAAACTCGACCCCGCCGTCCTGGACGAAACCGACCCCTTCCAGCGGGACACCGCACTCGACATGTTCGACCCGGGCAACACCCCGCCCTACACCCCCGAATTCCTGCGGGACTACCGCACCGCACAGATCGACCGCAACCGGCGGATCACCACCTGGGCCCGCGAACGCCTCGGCGAACTCCCCGAACTCAGCGCCGGCCGCGTCACCGACCTGCCCTTCACCGTCCACGGCACCATGGCCGACCCCCGCAACCTGGACCTGTCACTGGACCCGTCCGACCGCGCCGCGACCACCCAGTGGGGCGACCCCTACACCGCCAACCTCTCACCGGCCACCCTCGGCCACTTCACCACGCTGCGCTCCTGGCTGAGCCAGTGGAGCTGGGACGAGTCCAACGGCCACGGCCCCGAACGCCTGCGCGGCGTGTCGGTCCCCGTGCACGTGGTGTACGGCACCGCCGACCCCGGGTGCTATCCCGGACACGCCCGCACGCTGTTCGAGGCCGTACCGCACGCCCGCAAGGAACTCACGGCGGTCCACGGCGGCGGCCACTACCTGACCGGCCAGCCCGAGCAGCTCGCCTTCACCTGCCGCCTGCTGAGGGAGTGGGCCGCCACGGTGTGATCTTCCGGCGCCTCCGAGGGCTTTCGCCAAGAGAATTCCTATACCAGACAGAATTGGGTTTCTGTCTGGTATAGGAAGTTTTGTGTTCCTGGTTACTCTCTGTCCGCATCTGTCCTCAGCGGATCCCTCCGGTGGGGAACACGTCCCGCACCCCGGCGTCCTCCTCGCACCGCACCGCCTCCAGCCGGGCCTCGGCCTCGGCGATCCCCGCCCCGACGCCGAGCCCGGCGAAGAGATCGCGGGCCAGGGCCAGCCGGTCCAGGCACCGGCCGCCGCGCCCGTGGACATGATCAAGCTCCGCCAGCCCGCGGAGCATCACGGCCTCGCCGAGCCGGTTGCCCGCCTGGCGGCAGGCCGCCAGCGCGGTCTCGTGGGCCTGTTCGAGCTCGCCCCAGCGTTCCCACAGCACCGTGATGTTGGCCAGCGAGCCGGCCAGTTCCCAGGCCAGCTCGTCCAGGCCGTTGGCGCACGCCTGGGAGACCGCCTCCACCAGGCACGGCAGCTCGCTTTCGAACCACAGGTGGGGGGCGGCCAGGAAGCGGTCGCAGACGTGTGCCGGTGGCGGCCAGCTCGGGGCCCTGCCGCGGATCGGGGTGCACCTGCGTGAGGTCAGCCGGTCGTCGGCCTCGCGGGCCAGGGCCAGCAGGGAGGCCAGGGCGCGGGTGATCGCGGCGCGTGCGCTCTGTTCGCTCTCCTGGGCGGTGGCGTGTTCGCGGGCGTAGAGGCGGACGAGCCGGTGGAAGCGGTAGCGGATGTGGCCGGTGGTGTCGGGGCCGGTGGCCTCCAGCAGGCGCGCGTCGGTGAGGGCGCACAGCAGTTCCTCGGTGGTCTCCATGGAGGATTCCAGGGTGGCGGCGGCCGTCCACACGGTGAAGGAGGGGATGTCGAGCAGGCCGAGGAGGCGGAAGGCGCGCTGGGCGGCGGGGTCGATCCGGCGATGGCCGGCGGCGATGGCGGCCCGGGGGTCGGCGCAGGGCAGGGCGAGTTCGTCCAGGCCGTTGCGGGTGAGGCGTTCGGCGAGGTAGGTGAGTTTCCAGTGCGGCCGGGAGGCGAGGCGGGTGGCCGCGGCGCGCAGGGCCAGTGGCAGGCCGCCGCACAGTTGTGCGAGGTGGGTGGTGGCCTCGGGTTCGGCCAGGGTGCGTTCGTGGCCGAGGACGGTCGTGAGCATGTCCTCGGCTTCCTGGGGGGTCATGACGTCGAGGTCGGTGATGTGGGCGCCGGGGAGGCCGGCCAGTCGTGAGCGGCTGGTGGCGATGACGGTGCAGGTGGGTGAGCCGGGCAGGAGGGGTTTCAGTTGTTCCTGGCCGGTGGCGTTGTCGAGGACGACGAGGATGCGGCGGCCGGCGAGGCGGCAGCGGTACAGGTCGGCTCGTTCGTCGGCGGTCTGCGGGATGGCCGGTTCGGGGATGCCGAGTACGAGCAGGAACCGGGCCAGGATGCGTGCGGGGTCGGCCGGGTGGGGGTCGGTGCCGCGCAGGTCGGCGTAGAGCTGGCCGTCGGGGTAGGTTTCGCTCAGCTGGTGGGCCACGTGGACGGCGAGGGTGGTCTTGCCGGTTCCGGCGGCTCCGGTGATGAGGACGTTTTTGAGGGGGCCGGGGCGGCGGTCGGTCAGTGTGGCGCGCAGTTGGGTGGCGGGTTTCTCGCGTCCGGTGAAGTCGGCGATGTCGGCGGGGAGCATGCTGGGCGGGATGGCGGTGGCGGGCGGGGCGGAGGGGTGGGGGTGGGTGGTTTCCTGCCGGAGGATTCGCAGGTGGGCGGCGCGGAGTTGGGGGCCGGGGTCGATGCCGAGTTCGTCGAGGAGCCGGGTGCGGATGGTCTCGTATGCGGTCAGTGCCTCGGCCTGGGCTCCGGAGGCGGCCAGGGCGAGGATGAGCCATGAGTGGACGGCTTCGTTGAGGTGCTCGGTGGCGGCGACGGCCTGGAGGTGTGGGAGGACTTCGGTGGCGAGGTTCAGGTGGAGTGCGGTTCTGGCGGTTTCGAGCAGGACGGTGATGCGTTCCTGGTCGATGGCGCGGACCCAGGGGTGGCGGTTGGGGGTGTGGTCGAGGTCGGACAGGCAGGGGCCCTGCCACAGGCGCAGGGCGTTGAGGAGTGATTGCAGGGTCTGTCCGGGGGTGGCGGCCTGGCGTGCTTGGGTCACGGCCGTGCGGAAGCACAGGAGGTCGATGTCGCAGCGGTTGTGGTGGATGGCGTAGGCCGGTCCCAGGCCGGTGAGCCAGGAGGGGCCGGGGCGGGTGGGGCCGGGGTTGATGGTGCGGCGCAGGCGTCCGATGTAGGTCTGGACGAGGTTGACCATGGAGTCGGGGGCGTCGTCGCCCCAGAGGGCGTCGATGATCTCCTGGCGGTGGACGGGGGCTCCGGCTTTGAGGAGGAGCAGGCCCAGGACGGTGCGTTGTTTCTTTGAGGTGATCTTTATTTCGGTTTCTCCGCGCCATATTCGGAGGGGTCCCAGAAGGTGGAACCGAATTTCGGCCACATTATCTCCATAAAAGCGATAGAAGGGCCGCAAACACGGAGAGGCGCTGTAAAGGTGCCTGTAAATACGAAAATCATAGTTCTGTGAAGGATGCAAGGCTTAGTGGTCATATGGCCGATTACGGTCAGCGTGCGGAGACCGGCCTCCCGCACGCCGACACCCCGCTGACGGTGCGCTGTACGCACCGGCGCCGGCGCGCCGGCGCGTACAGCGCGGAGGCGGCGGCCCTCCAGCACCGGCGGTCATGGTGGGTGGGTCACAACGAAACGGAGGAGGTACGAGATGAAGAAGATCAAGATCCGTAAGGCCGGCCCGGTCCGTCTGACCGCCGCGGCGTGCTCGATCTACAAGCAGAGCAACTGATCCGGCCGGTGGATGCGCCGGACACGGGTGTCTCACCCCCGGCGCATCCACCGCCCCGGTCCCGCCCCCACCCGCCCCAGACGCCTCGAAGGGCTGCCCGGTGACCGAAACAGAGGCCGCGAACGACGGAGCGGCCGTCCGCCACGCCCCCGACCGGCCACTGACGCTCCACCCGCTGGTGTACCTGCCGGACGGGGAGGAGGTGACGGTGGGCAGGCCGGACACCGACTCCTACGGGGTCTTCCCGCCGGACGGGGCCGAACTGGTGCGCAGGCTTCAGGAGGGCATGCCGCCCCGGGAGGCCGCCGCCTGGTACGGCGCGCGCTACCACGAGAGCGTCGACATCGACGACCTGATCGCCGCCCTGGAGGAGCTGGGCTTCGTCCGCCACGACCAGGACGCCGAGCGGCCCCCGGCCGGCGGCGGCACCGGCAGCGCCGGTGGCACCGTCCGCTGGCAGCGGCTCGGCGCGGCCGTCTTCTCCGTCCCCGCCTGGATCTGCTACGCGGTCGTCGTCGGATGGGCGCTGATCGCGATGGCGCGGCGGCCGGACCTGGTGCCGAACTACCAGCACGTGTTCTTCACCGAGTACTACACCGTCGTGCAGGCCGCGCTGTTCGTCGCGGCCGTTCCCCAGCTGCTGCTGCACGAGGGCTTCCACGCGCTGGCGGGGCGCAGGCTCGGCGTGCGCTCACGCCTGCGGATCGGGCGCAGGCTGTACTTCATCGTGCTGGAGACCTCTCTTGACGGCCTGGTGGCGGTGCCCCGGCGCAAGAGGTACCTGCCGATCGTGGCCGGCATGCTGGCCGACGTGGTCGTCATGGCCGCGTTCACCATCGTGGCCGACCTCACCCGCGACCCCGGCGGGGCCTTCTCCTTCACCGGGCGCTTCTGCCTGGCCTTCGCCTTCGCCGTCCTGCTGCGGATCCTGTGGCAGTTCTCCTTCTACCTGCGCACCGACCTGTACGTCCTGGTCTCCACCGCGCTCGGCTGCGTGGACCTGCACACCACGGCCACGCGCCTGCTGCGCAACCGCGTCAACCGGCTGCTCGGCCGCCACGACCGGGTGCTGGACGAGTCGGACTGGCATCCCACCGACCGGCGCGTCGCGCGGTGGTACTCCTGGCTGATCGTCGCCGGCTACGCGGTGAGCCTGTCCACCTTCGTCGTGGCGGTCGTGCCGATGCTGTACCGGATGTTCACCGGGGTGCTCAGCCGCTTCACGGGACAGGGCGCGACCTGGCCGCAACTGCTGGACTCGGTGGTCTTCTCCGGATTCATCCTGCTGCAGCTCGCCGTCCTGTCCGTCCTGGCGCTGCGCGACCGGCGCCGCGCCCGGCGGCAGCGGTTCACGCACGTCATCACCTGAAAGAGGAGCGCCATGGGAAAGCACCACTGGATCCGGGCCGGCCGGCGGCGTGACCGCGAGCTCTTCCGGGACCGCCTCGCCCTGCCGCCGGTCCTGGCGGTGCTCGACGCCCACCGGCGGCTGCGCGGGCCCTACACCGCCGTGGGCACGCTGATGCGGTCGATCCTCCCGGACGCCCTGCGGCGCCTTCCGCGGCTGGGGCCGGAGCACAACATCGAGATCCTGACCACCACGCCGGAGCTGGCCCACCTGGTTCCCCCGGCGTGGACCACGCTGGAGTGGGCCGCGGGCAAGGGAGAGCGGACCCGCTTCTACTCCCGGCTGCACACCCTGAACATCGCCAACGGCCTGGCCGAGTTCCTGCGCGACTACCTGAGGGAGCTGGGCGGGACGCACACGCTCGTCGTGGAGAACGTGCACGAGGCCGACCCGACCGACCAGGAGTTCGTCGCGGTCCTGCTGCGGCGCGGCGACCTGGAGGGGCTGACGGTCGTGGTGGGCACCGGTACGGACCCGGTCGCCGACCCGCCGGGTGAGATCACCGTCTCCCTGGCCCGGATCCTCGGCGAGCACGCCGAGCCCCTCGACGCCCCGCCGGCCGAGACGCCGCAGGAGGCGCCGGCCGGGACGGAGGAGGAGCGGGCCCGCCTGGCCCGGGCCTACGTGGAGGCCGACGGCTGCGCCGACGACCCGCTGCTGCTGGAGGCCTATCTGGCGCTGCCCCCCGGCGAGCGGGCCCGGCTGCACGACGAGCGGGCCGCGGTGCTGGCCGGGCAAGGAGAGTTCTCCCTGCTGCTGGGGGCGGTGCCGTACCACGCCGAGCACGGCGGCGACCCCTCCGGCGCCGGTCTGGCGGCCTTGCGCACGGCGATGGACCACTGCCGCGGCATCGGCCTGTACCAGGCGGCGGCGGACCTGGGCCTGCGGGCCAGGGCGATCGTGGACCGGTCGGCCCAGGAGGAGCTGTGGTGGCACTTCGCCAACGCGACCGGCACCACCCTGGCCTCCCTGGGGCGGGCCGACGAGGCGCTGGCGGTCTACGAGGAGGCCAGGGCCGCCACCGATGCCCCCGAGGCCCACATGGACCTGGCCTACGGGACGGCGATGCTGTACGCCCGGCACTATCCGGAGCCGCGCCGTGATTACCGGATGGCCAGGGCGTGGATGAACACGGCCATCGCCATCGCCTCCCTGCTGCCCGATCCGTCCAGGCGTGCCTTCCACTCGGTGTTCGGCCACAACGGGCTGGCGCTGGTGGAGGTGCGGCAGAACCGGGCGACGGAGGCGCTGCGGATGCTGGAGGAGGGCATCGCCCGGCTGGACCGGGAGCTGGGGCCGGACGAGCACGCCCTGCACCGTGCCGTCCTGCGCTACAACCGGGCGCAGGTGCTGGGCATGATGGGCCGGTTGGAGGAGTCGCTGCGGGACTATCTGTCGGTCGTCGAGCTCGACCCCGACTTTCCCGAGCACCACTTCAACGTGGGCAACATCCTGCGGCGGCTGGGCCGTCATGAGGAGGCGGTCGCCGCCTATCGTGAGGCGCTGCGTCTGTCGCCGCCGTTCCCCGAGGCGTACTACAACCTCGGTGACACCCGGCTGGAGCTGGGGGACGCGCAGGGTGCGCTGGAGGACTTCGGCTACACCCTTGAGCTGGATCCGGCCCACGTCGACGCCCGGGTGAACCGGGCGGCGCTGTTGCAGCAGCTGGGCAGGGGTGAGGAGGCCTGGCGGGATGTGACCGCGGGGCTGGTCCTGGCTCCGGGGAACGCGCACCTGCTGTGCCTGCGGGGTCAGTTGCTGGCCGAGCGCGGTGAGGTGGACGAGGCCCTGCGGGCGCTGTCGGAGGCGCTCGATCGTGACGGGCGGCTGGCCGAGGCGTGGGCGCTGCGCGGGGAGCTCGCCTACGGCGGCGGTGACCTGGAGGGGGCGGCGCGTGATCTGGAGCGGGCGGTGGAGCTGAGCGACGCGCCCGAGGTTCGTTTCAACCGGGCCGTCGTCTATCAGGAGTGCGGGCGTTACGGTGAGGCGGTCGCCGACTACGAGGCCGTGCTGGCGGTCGCCGATGACGAGGAGAGCCGGGAGCGGCTGAGTTCGTGTCTGGTGGCGCTGGGCCGGTCCTGAAGGGGCGGGGCGTGGTGGCGCTGTGGTCGGCGGGGCGGGCCGGGCCGGTTCCGCCGGGATCGGGGTGTGCCGATGCCGGTTAGTTTCGAGCAGTTCGCCGGGGCCATGGCGCGGGTGCCGGGGCCGGTGGCGGTGGTGACCACCGTCGACGGCTCCGGGCGCCGCTGGGGGTTCACCGCCAGTTCCTTCGTGTCGTTGTCGGCCGATCCGCCGCTGGTGCTGGTCTGTCTGGGCAAGGAGGCCAGTACGTACGAGGCGTTCGCCTTCTCGCGGTGTTTTCTGGTCAGTGTCCTGGCGTGCGGGCAGGCCGGTGTCGCGGCGCGTTTCGCCGCCTCCGGGGTGGATCGGTTCGAGGCCGGGGACACGGTCGTGGCCGAGCTGGGGCTTCCCGGGGTGCCGGGGGCGGCGGCGCGGCTGGGGTGTTCCATGCACGAGGTGCTCGACGGTGGCGATCACAGCATTCTGGTGGGCCGGGTGGAGGCCGTGGCGCGGGGTGATCGTCCGGCGCTGGTGTACTGCGATCGTGTTTTCGCCCGGCCTGCTGTCGCGGAGGATGCGGGGCGGGTGGTTTCGGCGTCGTGACGGTCCGGTGGGGCTCCTTTCCGGGGCCTGATGCCGGTGATTGCTGCATAATTTTACTTATGCAGCATTTGTGCCCCGCTCCTCCGGGCGGGCCGTCCGGGGCTCGCCTTCGCCGTCCTGCTGCGGATCCTGTTTCCGGGTGCCGGGTGCCGGGTGCCGGTGGTCGCGGCGGGAAGGCCGCCCGCACGCCTCGGGCCCGGGAGGCGCCGGCCCGTCCGGTGAGGGCCGTCCGGTGAGGGCCGTTTTCCCTTGCCCGGTCGCCGCGATGGAGGCCGGGCCGGTGGGTTGCGGGTCTTGGCGGGATGTTTGATGCATAATCGCATATGCGTCGGTTGTGGGTGATCTTTTCCTTCGGGTACGGAGGTCGCGATGGATGGTCGTGATCCGCTGGTGCTCATGCGCGTGCCGGAGGCGTCGGCGGAGTTCCTGTCGTCGCTGCGGACGAAGAAGCTCTCCTCCCACACGATCGCCGGATACGACAGTGACCTGCGGATCGTCGCCAGGCTTGCCGCCGAGCGGGACGGGGTGGCGATGGCCGACCTCGAGGTGCGCCGTTTGACGGGGCGTCTGATCAGGGGGGCGTTCGCCGATTTCGCCGACGACCGTTCGGCGGCCAGTGTCAATCGCGCGTGGAGCGCGTGGAACCAGTTTCTGACGTTCTGTGTCGCCGAGGGGATGCTGGAGGGCAATCCCATGGCGGCGGTCCCCCGGCCCAGGCAGCCCGCCAAGGCGCCCAAGCCTTTGCTGGGTGACGGGTCGGCGTCGGCGACGCTGCTGGAGCGGGTCGCGGCGGGGGCCCGTAAGGCTCGTGATCCGTGGGTGGAGCGTGATCTGGTGGTGCTGGGGCTGGCGCTGGTCACCGGGATGCGCTCGGCGGAGTTGCTGGGGCTGACGCTGGGGTCGATCGGCGGTTCCGCCGGTGATCGGCGGGTGCAGGTGGTCGGCAAGGGGGGCAGGACGCGGTCACTGCCGATCGAGCCGCCGGTCGAGGAGCTTGTCGGGCGATATCTGCACAGTCGTATGGTGCGTTTCGGGCTTGCCTCACTCCCCCACTCGGCGGCGTTGCTCGTCGACACGCGCAACGAGCCGCTGCGCCGGGGCGGGCTGCAGTACCTGGTGCGGCAGTGTTACCGGTACGCGGGGGTTCACGATCGGGTGCAGAAGGGCACGCTGGTGCACGCGCTGCGTCATGAGTTTGCGACCAGGCTGGCCGAGCGTGGTGCCTCGGCTCATGAGTTGATGGAGTTGCTGGGGCATTCCTCGATCGTGACGGGACAGGCCTATGTGGCGTCCACGGCGCGTGAGGTGCGTCAGGCGGCGCGGGGTAATCCGGCCTACGGTGTGCTCGACCGGTTGCTGGACCGTGACGACGACGGCGGCGGCGGGGATGCGTAGGGGCCGGTGGTGGGGCCGACGGTGGGGCCGGCGGTCTTTCAGGCGGGTGGCCGGACTCTTCTGACCAGGCGTGCGGCGGCGCGGTGGCTCATGCCGGTCTGGCCGCGGACGAGGAAGACGGCCTGGTCGAATTCGTCGGCGGCTTTGAGCTGGAGGACCTGTTCGATGAGTTCGGGGCCGAGGCCGCCGCCGAAGAGGGTGTTGCGGGGGCGCTGGGCCAGTCGTACGGCGAGGACGATCAGGCCGACGATCACCACCACGAGGATCGCCGTGAGGAGGATGGTGACGATCAGGTTGGACATGGGGTGAGCGTACCTCTGTGGGGTGAGGTGTGGGGGTTGGGTACGGGAGGGAATTCGCGGGGCGGGGCGAGTGCGATGTTCGGGTTTCAGGGGATGGGGGTTCGGCGGGGCGGTTCGATAATCGCTTGTGGAAGTGTCGTAGGCCTCTGTTACGGTCCAGGGCGTGTCTGAACCTCTTATTCGCGCGCGGGGGCTGGTCAAACGGTTCGGTGATTTCGTCGCGGTCGACGGGATCGACCTGGAGGTGGCGCCGGGAGAGGCCTTCGGGTTTCTGGGGCCGAACGGGGCCGGTAAGTCCTCGACGATGCGCATGATCGGCTGTGTTTCGATGCCGACCTCCGGTGAGCTGCGGATTTTGGGGATGGATCCGGTGCGGGAGGGTGCGAGGATCCGGGCGCGGCTGGGGGTGTGCCCGCAGCTGGACAATTTGGATCCGGATCTGAATGTGCGGGAGAACCTGACGACTTATGCGCGCTATTTCGGGTTGTCGAGGGCGCGGGCGCGGCAGCGGGCCGAGGAGTTGCTGGACTTCGTGCAGCTGAGGGAGAAGGCCACGAGCAGGGTCGAGCCGCTGTCGGGGGGGATGAAGCGGCGGCTGACGATCGCCCGGGCGATGGTGAACGACCCTGATCTGGTGCTGCTGGACGAGCCGACGACCGGGCTGGATCCGCAGGCGCGGCATCTGCTGTGGGAGCGGTTGTTCCGGTTGAAGCAGGGGGGCACGACGCTGGTTCTGACCACGCACTACATGGACGAGGCCGAGCAGCTGTGCGATCGGCTGGTGGTGATGGACGGCGGGCGGATCGTGGCGGAGGGGTCGCCGCGTTCGCTGATCGAGCGGTATTCCACGCCCGAGGTGGTGGAGTTGCGGTTCGCCGACGAGGTGGACTACAGCGGCAAGCTGGCGGGGATCGGGCGGGTCGATCCGTTGCCGGATCGGGTTCTGCTGTACGCCGAGGACGGGGACGCGGCGGTGGCGGAGGTGCATCGGCGGGGGCTGACGCCTTCGAGTGTGCTGGTGCGCCGTTCGTCGCTGGAGGATGTGTTCCTGCAGCTGACCGGCCGGACGCTGGTGGATTGAGATGGTCCATCCGACGGTTGCGGTGCTGGAGCGGCATCTCTCCCTGTATCGGCGGCTGTGGCGGGCGTCGGTGTTCTCCTCCTTCGTGCTGCCGGTGTTGTTCCTGGTCAGCATCGGGATCGGGGTGGGGAGGCATGTCGAGGGGATCGGCGGGGTGGACTACCTGGCGTGGATCGCGCCGGGGGTGATGGCCTCGACGGCGTTTCAGATGGCGGCGGGCGAGTCGACGTATTCGATCCTGGGTGACTTCCAGTGGGTGCGCGGCTATCACACGATGCGGGCCACTCCGGTGGAGATCCGGCACATGGTGGCGGGCTGGCTGCTGTACGTGCTGTTGCGGGTGGAGGTCGCGGCGCTGGTCTTCCTGGGGGTCACGGGGTTGTTCGGCGCGTTGCGCTCGCCGTGGGCGGTGGTGACTCCGGTGATCGCGGCGTTGGTCGCGCTGGCGGCGGCGGCGCCGGTGATGGCGTTCTCGGCGAGCATCCGTCACGACAGTTATTTCGCGTTGCTGTTTCGGTTCGTGATGATTCCTTCGACGTTGTTCGCCGGGGTGTTCTTCCCGGTGGAGCAGTTGCCGCAGGTGGTGCGCCCGCTGGCGTATGCGTCGCCGCTGTGGCACGGGGTGGAGCTGGGCCGGGCCGCGACGCTGGGGGCCTCTCCCCCGTGGCCGGTGTGGGCGCACGTGGCGGGTCTGCTGGTGTTCGTCGTGGGCGGTGTGACCTGGGCGGTCGCCGCCTTCCGTAAGCGACTTCGGGACTGAGACATGGTTTCTGCGATGTTGGCCGCCCGGGTGTCGCCTTCCCGGGTGGGTGCGGTGGTGAGCCGTAACGTGGGGGCGCTGCGGTCGGGGCCGTCGTACTGGCTGGTGCTGGTCTCGGGTTTCTTCGAGCCGCTGCTGTACCTGCTGTCGATCGGTGTCGGGGTGGGGGCGCTGGTCGGTGATCTGCGGCTGCCGGGTGGCCGGGTGGTGGACTACGCCGTGTTCGTCGCTCCGGCGATGCTGGCCGTCTCGGCGATGTCGGGGGCGTTGGCGGAGACCACCTTCAACTTCTTCTTCAAGATGAAGTACTCCAAGACGTTCGAGGCGATTTTGGCGACGCCGGTGAGGCCGTTCGAGATCGCGGTGGGCGAGCTGGCGTGGGCGATGGTGCGCAGTTCGGTGTACACCGGTGCGTTCCTGGTGGTGATGGTGGCGCTGGGGCTGGTGCAGGTGGGGTGGGCGCTGGCGGCGTTTCCGGCGACGTTGCTGGTGGGGGTGGCGTTCGGCGGGGCCGGGATGGCGATCAGCACGGTGATGCGGGGCTGGCAGGACTTCGACATGCTGAACACGGGGCAGTTCGCGCTGTTCCTGTTCTCGGGGACGTTCTCGCCGGTGCAGGACTATCCCCCGGTGCTGGCGACGGTGGTGGAGGTGACTCCGCTGTATCACGCGGTGGAGCTGGTGCGGGGGCTGGCGATCGGTGAGCCCGGCTGGGGGTCGCTGGGACATGCGGCGTATTTGCTGGTGATGGCGGTCGTCGGGCTGGTGTTCGCGGCGCGGCGGGTGGAGCGCCGGCTGTGTGTGTAGAGGTGGGGGCGGCCTGTCAGGGGATGGTGAAGGGGGTGGCGGAGACGACGGAGGTGATCGGGAGCGGGCCGTAGATGTGGGGGAAGGCTTCGGCGGAGTCGGCGGGGATCTCCATCCGGACGTCCAGGCCGGTGGGGTCGATGCCGAGGAGGACGAGCGGGTCGGTGACGTGGCGGTAGAACCGCTGGACGACTCCTCGCAGCTGGGTGTGGTCGGTGCAGGCGTGGATGAATCCCTCCTGTTCGAGGGTGCGGCCGAGGGTGGAGACGCGGTACTCCCCCGCTTTCTGGGCCGCGTGCCAGTCGGCGGTCAGGGCCAGGTGCAGGATGGTCATGGGGTGGCCTCCGTGGTGGTGGGGGGCGGGCGGCGTCGCGTTTCACGCTGCCGCAGAGGATATTGGAGTCCGGTGTGGGGGCGGCGGGCCGGAGGGCGGCGCCGTCGGTGTGGGCGCCGGCCTCGGGTTGCTCGCAGGGGGCGGCTCAGGGGGCGGCTCAGGGGGTGTGGCGGCGGGCGTGCCATTCGCGGCGCAGGATCGCGTAGATCAGTTCGTCGGTCCATTCGCCCTTGACGATCTCGTTCTCCACGAGATGGGCCTCCCTGCGCATGCCGAGGCGTTCCAGGACGCGTGCGGAGGCCGTGTTGCGGCCGTCGAGGCGGCCGGTGACGCGGTGCAGTTCCAGGCCGTCGAAGCCCAGGTCGAGCAGGGCTGTGGCGGTCTCGACGGCGTATCCCCTGCCGTGGTGGCGGGGGTGGAGGACGTAGCCGATCTCTCCGCCGCGGTGTTGGCCGCTGTGCCAGAACAGCACGCAGTCGCCGATCAGTTCGCCGGTGGCGGCCAGTTCCACCGCCAGGGTCAGGGCCTGTCCCTCTTGGGTCAGCTCCGTCTGTTTGATCTTGGTTTCGAGTGCCTCGGCGGTCTGTTCGAGGTCGCGGGGTCCCCAGTACAGGTAGCGGGCGACTTCGGGCAGTGAGTGGAAGGCGTGCAGTGCCCGCAGGTCGCGGTGGGTGAAGGGGCGCAGGAGCAGGCGGGGGGTGCGGATCGGGTAGGAGGGTTTCAGCACCCGGTCAGGGTAGAGGGGTGGCGGGCGGCGGGCCACACGTTATCGCGGGGGCGGCTCAGTGGGTGCCTCCGGCGAGGTTGAGCACCACCACCCCGCCGATGATGAGGGCGATGCCGGCGATCTTGGTCAGGCTGAAGGTCTCGCCGAGGAACAGCACGCCGATCGCGGCGATCACCGCGGTGCCGGCTCCGGACCAGACGGCGTAGGCGGTGCCGACCTCCATCTGCAGTTTCAGTGCCCATCCCAGCAGGGCGAAGGCCGCGGCGTAGCCGGCCACCACCGCCAGCGACCAGCCCTTGTGCGTGAAGCCGTCGCTCAGTTTGAGGGCGGTGGTCGCCGTGATCTCGGCGATGATCGCTCCCGCTAGAATCAGCCACGCCATGGTGCTCCCCCGGATCGGTCCACAACCGGCTATGACCGTACCGGTTTTCGGGCGGTCTGCGTGGGGGGTTCCGGTCTGGTCGCTGTGGTTCCACTTGCGAGGGGTGTCGAAAGCGTGTTCCACTGATCGGCATGCGTTGGGAGGCGCCCGCTCTGCTCGCCGAGCCCGCCGAGACCCGGCCGCGAATCGAGCGCGCCGCGGTGGTCCGGGTTCACGGTGCGCTGACCTGTTACGAGGTGCAGGCCCGCACCGCGCTCGAGCGCACCCCCGGCGGCTGGGCGGTCAGCCCCTATCGGGGCTGCGCCCAGGCGTGCCGTTATTGCTCGGTACGGCGAGGCCACCGCTACCTCGGACTGGACTCCGGCGCCGACTTCGACTCCCGGATCGTGGTGCGCGCCAACATCGTGCGGCGGCTGCGCGCGGATCTGGCCTCCCGATGGGACGGTGAGCACGTCGACGTCGGCCTGACCGGTGACTGCTACCAGAGCGCCGAGGAGGTCTACCGGCTGATGCCGGGTGTGGTGGCCGCGCTGCGCGAGGCCGGGGCGCCTTTCACCGTGCACACCAAGAGCACGCTGATCCTGCGTGATGCGGAGTTGCTGGCCGCGGCCCCCGGTGCCGGTGTGGTGGTCTCGGTGGCCTTCGTCGACGACCGGATCCGCCGGACGGTGGAGCCGGGCGCGCCCGGGGCGCAGAAGCGGCTGGAGCTGGTGGCCGAGCTCAACGAGCGCGGTGTGCCCTGCGGGGTGGCGATGGCGCCGATCCTGCCGTTGCTGACCGACTCCCCCGACCAGCTGGCCGCCACCGTCCGGCGTGCGGCGGCCGCCGGGGCCGTCAGTCTCAGCCCGCAGGTGCTGCGTCTGCCGCCCGGTGCCCGGCAGTGGTACATGGCCTGGGTGCGGGAGCACCACCCGGCGCTGGTGACCCGCTACGACGAGCTGTACGGTGCGGGGCCGGAGGCCGATCCCGGTTATGTGCGGCGTGTCACCGGTCAGGCCCTGCAGCTGGCGGCCCGCTACGGCATGAGCCCGACCCGGCCCGAGCAGCCCCTGCCGCTGGCGTTGCCCGCTCCTCCCCAGCTGACCCTGCTGTGAGCCGGCCGTCCCCGCTGCGACCCCCCGGCGGTGCGGACAGCGAGGGAGACGGGCCGCCCGGGCCGCCCGTCACGCCTTGAGGGCGCTGCCCTTCCGCCACTCCTTGAACGGCATCTGCCAGAAGCCCCAGCCGTTGTTCCACTCCAGGTCGCGGGTGGTGCCGGTGATGGTGATCACGTCGCCGCGCTGGACCTGCTCGTAGAACCACTTGGCCTGGTCGGGGCGGGCGTTGACGCAGCCGTGGCTGACGTTCTGGCGGCCCTGGGCCCAGACGTTGTTCAGCGCGTGGACGTACTCTCCGCTGTTGGAGAAGCGCACGGCATGGCCGATCATCAGGTCGTAGTAGCCGGGGTCGCCCTTCTTGCGGCCGGGGGAGATCATCCGCTCGGGGTTGGCCTTGCCCATGGCCAGGTGCACGCCGCTGGTGGTGGTGTACTCCCGGGTGTCTCCCTTGCCCGCGCTGATCAGCATGGTCTGCACGATCTTGCCGTCGCGCTTGACGATCATCTTGTGCTTGCGGGTGTCGACGGTGGAGATCTGGGCCGCGCCGATCTGGATGACCTTGGTGAGGTCCTTGACGCCGTACATGTCCTTGCCGCCCCGCACGCCCTTGATGCGGGCGGTGAAGGTCACCTTCTGGTGGGCGGGCCAGAGCCTGGCGGTGCGGTAGATCACGGTGGTGTCGTTGATCCACCGCCAGGCCCCGGTGACGGGCTTTTCGGCCTTGACCTCCAGGGCCTTCTCCACGGCGGCCTTGTTGGTGATCTGCTGGTTGAAGGTGACGATGATCGGCGCCCCCACGCCGACCTTCTCTCCCTTGATGGAGGGGGTCACGTCCGCCACGGCCAGTTCGACCTTGGGCTTGAGGGTTGTGAAGGAGCCGGTTGCGGTCGTGCCGTCCACCGTGCGCGCCGAGACGTTGTAGGTGCTGGAGGGCATCAGCGGCACCGTGGAGACCCACTTGGTGCGGCGGGCGTCGAAGTCGCCCTCCAGCCGGTGGCCGCCGCCTTGCACGGTGACCTCCTCCAGCGCCCCGTTGGAGACGGTGATGACGACCTTCCTGTCCGGGCGGACGGGGGCGCCGCCCTCGGCGGGGCTGATTTTGATCACCGGGGCGGCAGGGGGCTGCACGGTGGAGACGCCGGGGCTGGCGCCGGCTTGGGGGTTCGTGGCGGGTGAGCCGCCTGAGCAGGCGGCGGCGAGCATTCCGATGGCGGCCAGGGCGATCCCGGCCATCGGTGTCCTGAGACCACGACGTTCCACGTTCGGCACAGCTTTCTCCCCCACGACCACAAAGTGCGTCTAAAAACTTTAATAGGTGATGCATATGGGGAGCGCATGGTTCGTACGAC
Source organism: Streptosporangium sp. NPDC051022 (assembly GCF_040683035.1). Classification (NCBI taxonomy): domain Bacteria; kingdom Bacillati; phylum Actinomycetota; class Actinomycetes; order Streptosporangiales; family Streptosporangiaceae; genus Streptosporangium; species Streptosporangium sp. NPDC051022. The sequence continues at coordinate 22,440 of NZ_JBFBCF010000060.1, forward strand.
TTGGGTCACGTTTGCATCACTTCTCGGTGGCCGTGCGTGAGGGGGCCGAGCAGGGCGTATGCCGCCGGTGCGGTACACGGGCGTGATCGGTGCCGCCGCGGGCGCGTCAACGGCTCCGGCCGGGGCATGCGGTGGGTGCGGGAGCGCCGGGCGGTGCCCGGCCGGTCGCGCCCGGATCACCGGGCCGCCCGCCGAAAGATAGGCTCGGTTGACCATCTCGAACGGAAGGCGTGGGTGATGAGCGCAGCACGGCCCGCCGACGACACCGCTCGCGTCACCGCCCGCACCGGCGGCGAGGAGGTCGTCGAGACCGCGCACGCCCCCGGGCGGGATCTGCTGCGCGCCATCGTCGAGGCGTCCGGCGAGGGCGTGGTGCTCTGCGGCGCCGACGACGTCGTCGTCATGCTCAACGCCGCCGCGGCCCGGCTGGCGCCGGAGGTCGTCCCGGGACGGCCGGTGACCTCGGGCGGGGCCGGGGCCCTGTTCGACCGTGACCTTCCCGAAGGTGAGAGCCGCGAGAGCGAGCACGGGCCCTTCAGGCTGCGGGTGCGCCGTGAGGCCTTCGGCGTCCGCCACCGTGCCTGGTACCTGCGCGACGTCACCACCGAGTCCGCCAGGACCGACGCGCTGCTGGCCGAGCGCAGGCGCACGGAGTTCCTGGTGGAGGCCGGTGCCCGGCTGTCGGCGTCGCTCAACACACGCCGCTGTGCCCGCGCCGCGGTGGAGCTCGCCGCCGCCTTCCTGGCCGATGCCGCCATGGTCGTGCTGCCGCCCGCCGGGCGGCGTCAGGCGGGCTGGCTGCGCGCCACCGCCGGGCGGCGGACGCTGGAGGAGGGCTCGATCGGCGCGGACGCCACCGCGAGGGTGCCCGGCCTGACGGAGGCCCTGGCGGGTTTTCCGCCGGTGCCCAGCCGCTGGCTGGATCCCGGGCAGGTGCCCGCCTGGCTGCTGCCTGACGGTTTCGGCCCGGCCGGGCACCTGCTGGTCACCCCGCTGCCCGGCAACGGGGTGCCGGCCGGGGCGCTGGTGCTGGCCCGCGGCCAGGACGGTGCGTCCTTCGACGAGGAGGCCGAGACCCTGGTGCGGGTGTTCGCCGCCAGGGCGGGCACGGCGCTGTCGGCCGCGACCCTGTATCAGGAGCAGAGCGCGACCAATGCGATCCTGACCAGTGGCCTGCTGCCGCCCGAGCTGCCCGACGTGGCCGGCGTCCGGCTGGCGGGCTCGCTGCGCGCCGCCCAGCAGGCGGGACTGATCGGCGGGGACTTCTACGACGTCTACCTTCCCGACGCCGACGCCGGCGCCGATCCCGGCGCCGAGGCAGGCGGGCCGCTGGTGGTCCTGGGCGACGTCTGCGGCAAGGGGGCCCGCGCCGCCGTGCTGGCAGGGCAGGTACGGCAGTCGCTGCGCACGCTGCTGCTGGTGGACGACCGGCCCGAGCGGCTGATGCCGCTGCTCAACCGCTCCCTGCTGGCCTCCCCCTCCCCCAACTCCTACGTCACCCTCGCGCTGGGCGCTCTGCGGCCCGGCCGCGACGGTCACGTGCGCGTGGATCTGATCGTCGCCGGGCACCCGCCGCCGCTGATCCTGCGGCGCGACGGCACCGTGCACGAGACCTCCGCCCGCGGCTCGCTGCTGGGCGCGCTGAGGAACACCGTGCTGACCCCGGCCGCCGTCGACCTGGCGCCGGGCGAGGTGTGCCTGTTCTACAGCGACGGCATCACCGAGGCGTTCGGCGGTCCCAGCGGCCGGGAGATGTACGGCGGGCAGCGGCTGAAGAACGCCCTGGCGACCTGCGCGGGCATGCCGGTCTCGGCGGTGGTGGAGCGGCTGGAGCAGATCAGCACCGACTGGCTGGCCGGAACCACCCAGGACGACCGGGCGCTGCTGGCCGTACAGGCGGAGCCCGCCCGATGAGCCTCACCATGGCCCACGGCGACCTGCGGGCCGCCGGGGAACGCTACCTGGAGCGCATCGGCCAGGCCGACGAGTTCGGCGCCGTCGACATGGTGCTCGGCCTGCTGGAGGACGGCGTGAGCGCCGAGAACCTGCTGCTCGGGCTCATCGCGCCCGCCCAGCGGCGCGTCGGCGAGCTGTGGGCCGCCAACCGCTGGTCGGTGGCCCGTGAGCACGGCGCCACGGCCGTCAGCGAGCGCGCCGTCGCCGCGATCGCGGCCCGCGCCAGGCCCGAGCCGGTCCTCGGCCGGATCACGGTGGCCTGCACCGACGGCGAGTACCACGCGCTGCCCACCCGGTTGCTGGCCGAGGTGCTGCGGCTGCGCGGCTGGCAGGTCGACTTCCTCGGCGCCAGCGTGCCCGGCCCGCACCTGATCACCCACCTGCACCAGACCGGCCCCGACGCGGTCGCGCTGGGCTGCGCCCTGGCCACCCGCCTGCCGCGCGCGCACGCCACGCTCACCGCCTGCCAGGCCGTCGGGGTGCCGGTCCTGGCCGGCGGCGCCGGGTTCGGGGAGGACGGCCGTTTCGCCGGGCTGCTGGGCGCCGACGGGTGGGCTCCCACCGCCGACGTGGCCGCCGACCGTCTGGCCGGCGGCGGGCTGCCGCCCTTCCCCGCCGCCCCGGGCACGCTGGCCCACCTGTCGGATGAGGAGTACACCCATCTGACGCGCCGCCGCGGCGACCTGCTCGGTGCCGCGATGACCGCCCTGGCCCGCGCCTACCCGCCGATGGCGTCCTACACCGTCCCGCAGCTGGACTCGACGGCCGAGGATCTGGGCTACATCCTCGACTTCCTGGCCGCGGCCCTGTACGTCGACGACGCCGAGCTGTTCACCGCTTTCATCGCCTGGAGCACCGGTGTGCTGCTGGCGCGCGGTGTGCCGGCCGGGGCGCTCAAGGCGGGGCTGCGGGTTTTCCACGGGGAGCTGCGAGACTTTCCCCGCGCCCGTCACCTGCTGGTCCTGGCGATGGAGGCGGCGAACGCCGCCGATGCCGAGTTGGAGATCTGACGATAGATGCTCGAAAAGACCCCGTTCCGTACCGAGACGCAGAACACCGCTCCGGACACCGCGCTGATGGTGCTCACCGGTGATCTGGACTACGACACGGCCGCCGAGCTCTTCACCCTGGCCCAGGGCCTGTTCCCCGGGAGGGTCCGCCACCTGGAGATGGACCTGTCCGGCCTGAACTTCGTCGACTCCTCGGGGGTGGCGGCCCTGATCAACGTCTACAACGCCGCCTGCGCCCATGACGCCACCATGCGCATCGTCGCCCTGACCCCCTACCTGCGTCACCTGTTCCGGGTCACCGCCCTGGACCAGGTGTTCGACCTGCCCGCCCAGGACGGCTGACCCCGGTCGTCCGGCCGCCGCCGCCCGATTACTCCTCCCGCAGTCCCTCCGGCCGCAGCGCCCGGCGCAGGATCGGCCGGGCGGCCCGTGCCACCAGCGTCGCGGCCAGCACGCCGATGCCCGCCATGAGCGTGGCCCGGCCGGCGGCGTAGGCGAGTGCCCCCGGCGCCTGCAGGTAGACGTCGGGCAGCGTCAGGACGATGAGCGCCGTCCCGGCCACGGCGGCCACGGCGCACACCGGCAGTGCCGCGATGAGCGCCTGGCGGGTGAGGACCCGGCCCAGTGCCGGGCCCGGCGTGCCCGCGGCGGCCAGGGCGGCGAAGGAGTGCCGGTGTTCCAGCAGGTCTTCGGCCTGGTGCACCACGAGGGCGGCGGCCGAGGTGGTCAGCGCGATCAGCAGGGCGAGGTCCACGAGCAGATAGGCCAGGGCGAAGTCGGACAGGCCGCCCTGCACGATGATCACTCCCTGCTGGGCGCCCACGACCGAGCCGAAGAACACGGTCAGCCCCACCACCGACAGCGCGCGGGCCCATCCCCGGGGGTCGGCCTCGACGATCCGGGCCGCCAGCAGGGTCTCCGCCACCTCGGTGCGCCGGCCCGCCCGCCGGGCGGCCGCCCTGATCAGCCAGGCGGTGCCGAGGACGAGACCGAACAGCAGCGCCACCGCGCCGGCCGTGATGGCCAGTGCCGTGGCGTAGGGGCCGCCGGGGAACCTGCCCCGGGCGAGGAACCCGGCGGCGAACAGGGCGGTTCCCAGCGCGGCCAGCACCAGGTCGAGCCCCCTGGGCCCGGCCGGGCGGGCCCGCCGGACCACGCCCAGCGGGGAGGTCACCACATGACGTCCGGCCATCAGCCCGGACAGGGTCCCGCCGAGTGTCACCGCGGCGAGGATCACCAGCGCCCACACCGGCGGGATCAGGGGCACCGCGCCCTCCAGCGCCCGCGACAGCGCCAGGTCGACCAGCAGGTACAGCGCGGCGCCGGCCAGCCCTCCCAGCAGGGTCCATCGGCCGCTGTCGTAGGCCCCGAGCAGGCGCACCTCGCGCGGGGTGGCTCCGGCCAGCCGGAGTGCGGCCAGCCGCCGCTCCCTGGTCGCGGTGGCCAGGCGGCTCACCTGGTGGCCGAAGGCCACCGTGGGCACGACCAGCAGGGCCAGCGCCAGCGCGGTGAGCGCCCGGTCGTCCGGCGTGGCGAAGGCGCCCAGGCGCTCGTCCGGGGCCTGGGCGCCGACGGTCAGCAGGGTCACCGCCGCGCACAGCAGGAACGTCGCGAGGGCCGCCCCCGAGGCCATCAGGCGCCCCCGTACCCGCTCGCGCCGGGATCCGCCCCTGGCGAGCATCCGCATCACGGTGATCACACGGTCACCTCGGCCGTCACACCGTCGCGCAGCGCGATCTCCCGGTCGGCGTAGGCGGCCACCCGGTTGTCGTGGGTGACGATCACCAGTGTGGTGCCGGCCTCGCGTACCGTGCCGGCGAGCTCGTCCATCACCCGCTCCCCCGCCAGGGAGTCGAGCGCGCCGGTCGGTTCGTCGGCGAAGACCACGCGCGGGCCGGTGACCAGCGCGCGGGCCACGGCGACGCGTTGTAACTGGCCGCCGGATAACTCGCCGGGCCGCCGGTCAGCGCAGCCGGCCACGTCCAGCCTCTCCAGCCAGGACCGGGCGGCCAGCTGTGCCCGCGCGCGGTCGTGCCGGTTGAACAGCAGCGGCAGGGCGACGTTCTCCTGCGCGGTCAGCTCCGGGACCAGCCGTCCGGACTGGAAGACGACGCCGAAGTTCTCCCTGCGCAGTTTCGTCCGGTCGGCCTCGTCGAGGGTGTCGACGCGCCGCCCGTCGAGGCGGACCTCCCCCGACTCGGGGCGGATGATCCCGGCCAGGCAGTGCAGCAGGGTGGACTTTCCCGAACCGCTCGGCCCGGTGATCGCGACGATCTCCCCGGCGTCGATCCGCACGGACACGCCGCCCAGCGCGACGGTCCGGGCGTAGGTTTTGCGCAGGGCGTGTGCCTCAAGCATCGATTTCCTCCGTGAGATCCGTGAGCCGTTCCATCGCCGTCTCGATCCAGCGCAGGTCGGCGTCGAGGTGCTGGAGCGCGTAGTCGGCGGCCAGCGCCTGGGCGGGTGATCCCGACGTCCTCTCCGCGGTGAGCTCGCGCATCCGCCTCAGATGGGCGGCGCGCTGCCTGAGCAGGTAGCCGTCGGCGGCGGCACCGGCCATGATCGCCACCACCACGCGTGAGATGAGCGCGCTGGACACGTGCGGTGCGGGCGCCTCCACCTGTTCCAGCCATCGCATCAGCTCGGCCAGGCCTTCCTCGGTGATGGCGTACACCGTGCGCTCGGGGCCGCCCTCCTGCAGGGTCTGGGTCACCTCGGCGAACCCGTCCCGCTGCAGGCGCTGCAATGTCGCGTAGATCTGTCCGTAGGCGAGCGGTTTGGCGCCCGGCAGACGTTGGTCGTGCTCGCGTTTGAGCTCGTATCCGTGCTTGGGCCGTTCCGCGAGCAGCCCCAGCACGACGTGTCCGGTCGACATGATCACAACTATACATTCAGCGTATACATCGAATGAATAGCTGGATCCGGTTCCGTGCCCCCAGGCCGCGGGCAGGGCCGTCCGGCCGGTCAGGACGTACGGCGGGCGGCGACCGCCCGGCGGGTCTCCTCGGCGACCAGGTCGGCGTTGATCTGGGCCGCCGCGAGGGCGCCCGCCGCCGCGGCGGCGCCGACATGGGCGGCCAGATCGGTGACGTTGCCCGCGACCCACACCCCGGGCACGTCGGTTCGGCCGCCCGCCTCGCAGGGGATGTGCTCCCCCATCCCCGACGGGTGTTCCACCGGCCGCAGTCCGAGCGGCGCCAGGAAGCCGGCGCGCGCCGTCATCCGCGGTGAGACGGTCAGCACCTCACGGCCGACCAGCGTGCCGTCGTCCAGCCGCACGCCCACGAGGCGGTCCTGTTCGATCTCCAGGGACGCCACCTCGCCGTCCACCACGCGGATGCCGCGGGCGGCCAGCTGCTCGCTCTCCTCGCCGGTCGGCGACGGCCTGGTGTGGGTGAAGAACGTGACATCGGCGCTCCACTGCCTGAACAGCAGCGCCTGGTGCACCGACATCGGCCCGCTGGCCAGCACGCCGATGGGCCGGTCGCGGACCTCCCAGCCGTGGCAGTACGGGCAGTGCAGCACATCGCGGCCCCATCGGGCACGCAGGCCCGGGACCTGCGGCAGTTCGTCGACCAGCCCGGTGGTCACCAGCAGGCGCCGCGCACGGGTCTCCCGGCCGTCGGCCAGCCGTACGGTGAACCCGGCCTCCTCGCGCGTCACCGCGCCGATCTCACCGGACACGATGTGGCCGCCGTAGCCGCGGACCTCGGCCCGGCCGCGTTCCAGCAAATCAGCCGGCGGGATCCCGTCCAGGCCCAGCATCCCGTGGGCGTTCGCCGCCGGGGCGTTGCGCGGGGAGCCCGCGTCGATCACCACCACCGGCCGCCGCGCCCGGGCCAGCATCAACGCCCCGTTCAGCCCCGCGGCACCTCCCCCGGCCACCACCACGTCATAGTCGTCTTCGAGCAGCTCGGTCACTGTGACCACCTCCACGTCAACCCTGCACACCCGCCCCCGATTCGGGCAAACCTCGTTGCCGATACGGCAACAGGCCGCCGTCCAGGCGACGGCCGGGGAGGAGACCGGCTCCGGGGAGTCGTCGCCGAGGACGGGCGGCGATCCGCCCGCCTGGCCTGCCCGGGTACGCCGCATCCGAGGACGGAAAGCGGGGGAACAGGGCCTGCGGCCGGCGCCGGCCGCAGGCCCGGGGGTCACGGCGAGCGCAGCCGGTGGGTGAGGCTGGTGTGACGGCGCCCGGCGCCACGGGTCCGCACCGTCTGCGCCAGCGCCCGCCGTGAGCCCACGATGACGACGAGCTTCTTGGCCCGGGTGATCGCGGTGTAGAGCAGGTTGCGCTGCAGCATCATCCAGGCGCTGGTGGCCAGCGGGACGACCACCGCCGGATACTCGCTGCCCTGGGAGCGGTGGATGGACACCGCGTAGGCGTGGGCCAGCTCGTCCAGCTCGTCGAAGGCGTACTCGACGTTCTCGTCCTCGTCGGTCAGCACGGTCAGCTTGTGGTCGTCGGGCTTGATGTCGACCACCATGCCCACGGTGCCGTTGAACACCCCCGCCGCGCCCTTGTCGTAGTTGTTGCGCAGCTGGGTGACCTTGTCGCCGACCCGGAAGACGCGCCCGCCGTAGCGGCGTTCGGGCATGCCCTCCCGGGAGGGGGTCAGCGCCTCCTGCAGCACGGTGTTGAGGTTGCCCGCCCCCGCCGCGCCGCGGTGCATCGGCGCCAGCACCTGCACGTCCCGGCGCGGGTTGAGACCGAACCTGCGCGGGATCCGGTTGGCCACCACGTCCACGGTCAGCGCCGCGATCTCCTCGGGCTCGTCGCAGGGGAACAGGAAGAAGTCGGCCATGCCCTCCAGCACCGGCGGCAGGCCGGTGTTGACCCGGTGGGCGTTGGTGACCACGCCCGACTCCTGCGCCTGGCGGAAGATGTGCGTCAGCCGCACCCGGGGGATCTCCTCCTCGGCGGCCAGCAGGTCGCGCAGCACCTCCCCCGCGCCGACCGAGGGCAGCTGGTCGACGTCCCCGACGAACAACAGGTGCGTGCCCGGGGCCACGGCCTTGACCAGCTTGTTGGCCAGCAGCAGGTCGAGCATCGAGGACTCGTCGACCACGACCAGGTCGGCGTCCAGGGGGTTGTCGCGATCGAAGGTGGCGTCCCCGCCGGGGCGCAGCTGCAGCAGCCGATGCACCGTGGTCGCCTCGTGACCGGTCAGCTCGGCCAGCCGCTTGGCCGCCCGGCCGGTGGGCGCGGCCAGGATCACCTTGGCCTTCTTGGCCCTGGCCAGGGTGACGATGGAGCGCACGGTGAAACTCTTGCCGCACCCGGGGCCACCGGTCAGCACCGCGACCTTCTCGCTCAGCGCCAGCCGTACGGCCTGCGCCTGCTCGGCGGCGAGCTCGGCGTTGGTCTGCTTGCGCAGCCACTCCAGCGCCACGTCCCAGTCGACCGACCTGAAGGCGCCGAGCCGGTCGTGCCCGGAGTTCAGCAGCCCGCGCAGCGAACCGGCCAGCGACAGCTCGGCCCGGTGGAAGGGGACCAGGTAGACCGCGGGAACGATGTTGTCGCCCGCCGGGATCTCCTCCCGGACGACTCCCTCCTCCGCGACGAGCTCCTCCAGGCACTGGACGGTCAGCTCGGCCGGGACCTCCAGGATCTTCACCGCGTCGGAGACGAGGTTGGGCGCGGGAAGGTAGCAGTGACCGTCGTCGGCGGCCTGGGACAGGGTGTAGCGCAGGCCCGCCTTGACCCGCTCGGGGCTGTCGTGCGGGATGCCGACGGCCTGGGCGATGGTGTCGGCGGTCTTGAAACCGATCCCCCACACGTCGTCGGCCAGGCGGTACGGCTCGCTCTTGACCACCGTGATGGAGGCGTCGCCGTACTGCTTGAAGATCCGCACCGCGATGGAGGTCGACACCCCGACCCCCTGCAGGAAGATCATCACTTCTTTGATGACCTTCTGCTCCTCCCAGGCGACGGCGATCATCTTGGTCCGTTTGGGGCCGAGCCCGGGAACCTCGACCAGCCGCTCGGGAACGGTCTCGATGATCTCCAGGGTGTCCACGCCGAAATGGTCGACGATCCGCTCGGCCATCTTCGGCCCGATGCCCTTGATCAGCCCGGAACCCAGGTAACGCTGGATGCCCTGCACGGTCGCCGGCAGCACGGTGGTGTAGGACCACACCTCGAACTGCCTGCCGTAGCGCGGATGGGAGGTCCACCGTCCGGTCAGCCGCAGCGACTCCCCGGGCTGCGCGCCCAGCAACGGCCCGACCACGGTCAGCAGCTCGCTTCCCGAGCGTTCGGTGGCCACCCTGGCGATGGTGTAACCGGTCTCCTCGTTGGCGTAGGTGATCCGTTCCAGCACGGCCTCGAGCACGGCGCCGGGAGCACGCTCCGTCGAAGGGGTGGTCATGCCGGGTATTCTGCCGCAGCCGGGTGACGTTTCGTCCCGGCGGCGGCCGTACGCGGCCCCGGCGGCCCCGGCGGCCCAGGCGGTTCGGTACGGCCCGCATGGCCCCGGGAGGGGCCGGAGTGCGGCGGCCGGGCACGGCGTGACCGGCCGCCCCGGCCCGTCACACGGGCTGGACCGTTCTGCCGATCTCGTCGAACAGCGCCTGCCTGCCGTCCTGGTCCGTGCTGAGGGTGACGATGCAGGTCTTGCCCGGGGACTGCACGTAGTACTGCGTGCCCCTGATGTCGATCCCGCGGGCCGGCAACGTGTACACCACCCGGATCGCCTTGCCCGCGTCGATCGGCACCTCGCCCGCTTCGGAGATCTTGGCGCCGAACTGCTGCAGCTGCCCCTTGATGTCGGCGATCATCCTGTCGGCCGGGGGCGGGGTCTGCTCGCTGTCCTGGCAGAAGCCGTTGAGGTTGGTGGCGAACCCGTTGCGCGAGGTCTTGACCGACGCGCGGTCGGCGGCCCAGATCGCCTTGTTGTCCGCCAGCGACCGCAGGCTCCGCTTGGCCTGCTGGAGCGCCTCGCCCGACAGGCCGGTCCGCTTCAGCTCCTTGTCGACGTCGGCCGTGGCCAGGTCGAGCGCGATCCACTCCTGGGGGACGGCGATGGTGAGGCCGTTGGCGGCGCCGCCGACCCGTTTGAACCCGGCGGGCACGGCGCCCTTCGTCGGCGCACCGGTCGGCGACGTCCCGGGGGGCGTCCCAGTCGGTGCTCCAGTCGGTGCTCCAGTCGGTGCTCCAGTCGGTGCTCCAGTCGGTGCTCCGGGCGATGTCTCCGTCGGTGTCTCGGACGGTGTGGGCGACGGATCGGCCGCCGGAGCCCCGGCCATGCCGACGGACGCGACGTTCCCGCAGGCCGTGGCCAACGCCAGGCACAGCACGCTTGTGGTCAAGATGCGATTTCGGCTCCGCACCGGACTGTCCCCCTTTTCTCGCGGCCCCGAGGCCCGTGCTCGACGTGACCCGCCGCCCTCGGAGCGGACCACGGCGGGCCCCCGCCCGCCACGCGACACTCTCATTCGATCACGGAAAGTGACGATACTTTCCCGATCGCGAGTCACGTGATTGGTGCATGCCCCGTACGGCGCCGCGTCAGCCGGTCTCCGGGCGACGGCGCCCCGGCCTCACCCGGCCTTCACCCGGCATCACCCGGCCTTCACCGGGCCGGACGTCCCCCGGACGCCGGACGAGCACACGGCCGCCCCGGAGTGACGGGGCCGGTGAAGGACGACGCCCGGCCCGAGGGGAACGCGGTGTCCTCGATGACGATCTTCGTCCGGCCGCCCCGCGGCCGGTAGAACGACACCATCAGCAGATGCAGG
>NZ_JBFBCF010000061.1:0-33081 GCF_040683035.1 Streptosporangium sp. NPDC051022
CCCGCCGCCAGCACCGCCGTCGCCCTCGGCGCCAGCCGATCCAGCCACTCACTCGTCGTGATCGGCTGCCCCGTCACCGGATCGGCACCGAACCCACACCAATACCCCTCCGCCTTGATCCCCTCATTCGGGATCGACCCCTCCACCACCAGCACGAACGGCTCCAGCTCACCCCGCTCGGCCTTGAAGAACCACTCGATGAACACATCCGCCCCCTGCACCGGCCCCGACTCGAAATCGATCAACGGCCAGTGCACCGCCACCCTCGGCAGCCCCGGCAACGCCCCCAGCACGATCTCCTCGATGCTCGGCTGACTCGCCGCGGTCAACGCCACCGAGTCCCCGTCACAGCTCAACCCCGCGTTGATCCACAGAATGTGAACGACCGGCTCTTCCGATACTTCCGGAGTGGTCGCTTTCGACTCGGTCGGTGTCGTCATTGCGTCTCACCACTTTCGTAGGCTTGACCCGTCTGGTCGTGGGACGTGTGCTTTCAGAGCGTGCGCCGTCGGATGTGATCCGGCGTGGGCCCGGGGACGCCGCGCCGTGCGAGGTCGTCCACGGGTACGGCGACTCGGCCGAGGCGTCCGCCGAGGTGTCCGGCGCGCTCATCCGGTCACCCCCTTGATCACGGCGATCGCCTCTCTGGCGTGGACCAGGAGGGTGTCGCCGACCTGGGCGTCCACCAGGGCGACGCTCACCTCCTCCTCCCGGCCGCGTCCGGTGTCGACCACGGCGAGACCGGCCTCCAGCAGCCGTACCACCGTCACCGGTACCGCCTCGTCGGAGCAGGTGATGCAGGCCTCCTCGTGACACGGGCCGGGGTGCGGGGGCTCGCCTCCGCCGGCCTGTCCCCGGCGGGTCACGCGACCACCCGCGGGCCGAGCCGTCCGGGCCGCTCGAAGATGTGCCGGGCGCCGGTCGCCGTCTCCCCGTCGCCGAAGACCGTGAGCCGTCCACCGCCGTGGAAACGCGCCGCCATGGCACGACAGGCCTCCGCCACCTGTCCGGCGTCCCCGGCCAGGCCGCGGGCGGGTCTCACACGCCGTGTGAAGATCTCCTCGGCGGACGTCAGGGTCGTCTGGTCCATCGCGGGCTCTTCCTTCGTGTCGAACGTCGTTCCTGTCTAACGACCGTACGGCCGGGCGACCGGGTCGTAAGAAAATAGAAATCGGGGATTTCGCAAAAAATCACTACCTTTACCGCAGGGGTCATCCGCCCCAGGAGTCACGCGTCGCGCCAGGTCAGGGCGGTTCCGCCCGCGCCGATGGCAATGGCCGCGTACGCGGCCAGCACGCCCAGCGCCGCCGGCGGCGGAAGGTCCCCGGCCGCGGACGGATGCCCGGCGAGCTGCCCGGCGAGGTTGGGCAGCAGCACCGAGCCGATCCGGCCGGCCCAGGGGCCCGGCAGGAGCCCCGCGACGGCGGGAAGCGCGAACAGCAGCCCGCCGACGGCGACGACCGCCGCGGCCGTGGACCGGGTGGCCGCCCCCAGGCCCACACCGACGAGCGCCACCACGGCCACCGACAGACCGGAGGCGAGCAGCATGGGGATCTCCCCCGGCGCCGGAGCCACGTGGCCGGGCCCCATCGGCCGGTCCCCGATGATCGCCCGGCCGGCGGCGAATCCGGCGAACAGGAAGACCAGGCCCGCGGCGAGGCATGCCCCGGCGACGACGGCGGCCTTCGCCGCCAGCAGGGCGCCCCGCCGGGGAACCGCCGTGAGGCTGCCGCGGATCGTTCCCGTGGCGTACTCGGAGGTGATCGCCATCACGGCGAGGACTCCGGCGCAGAGCTGGACCGGCGGCAGCAGCATCCGCTCCGTCGGCGGGACGGGGAAGCGCGCCCTGCGCTCGGGCGGCAGGGCGTCCCAGACGTTCACCCCCTGCAGGGTCAGCAGGGCGGCGCAGAGGACGGCGAAGGCGACCAGGCCCAGAATGTACCAGGTTGAGCGGACGGAGCGGAGCTTCAGCCACTCGGAGGCGAGCAGGGCCGTCACCGGGCGTCCCTCCCGCGCAGTGCGACGGCCGCCGCGCCGAGCGCCACCACGACGTACAGGGCCATGACGGCCAGGGCGCCCGCGAAGGACAGGCCGGTCCCGGCCCCCGCCCTGCCCAGCCCCACCGCCATGGGGACCTCGCCCCACAGCCGGCGGGTGAGATCCTCCGGCAGCACCGAACCGACCCGGGCGTTCCACGGGTCGGGCAGCAGGATCGCGAACCTCGGGACCACGTACAGCAGGGCGACGACGAGGGTGACGGTCCCGGCGGTCGAGCGCAGCACGACGCCCAGGCCGAGCCCGACCAGGCCGAGTACGGCCGGCGCCAGCCCCGTGGCGAGCATCGCGGGCAACTCCTCGGCCGGCGGTGCGGTGAAGCCCTGGATGGGGCGGTCGCCGGCGATCAGGCGGCCCGTGAGGAACGTCAGCAGGACGCCCGCCTGCCCTGCGGCGAGGGTGACCCCGGCGACGACGGCGGCCTTCGCGGCCAGCAGCACGCCCCGCCGGGGAACCGCCGTGAGGCTGGTGCGGACCATGCCGGTGGCGTACTCCGAGGTGATCGCCAGCACGCCGAGGACCGCCGCGCAGATCTCCAGCGGCATGAGGACGATCTGTTCGGGCGGCGCGGCCCGCAGCCTGGACCGGTGCGCGGGCGGCAGCCCCTCCCACAGGCCCACCACGTAGAGGGTGAACGCGGCCATCAGCAGGACGAAGAGCAGGGCGACGGCCAGGAGCCACCGGGAGGAGCGGGCGGTGCGGAGTTTCAGCCACTCGGAGGCGAGCGCGTCGGTCACCACCGGACCGCCCGATACTCGGAGCCGTCACCGGTGAGCTCCATGTACGCCTCCTCCAGGGATGCCGTACGCGGCCTCACCTCGTGGACCGCCAGCCCGTGCCCGGCCGCCAGGTCACCGATCTCGGCCACCTCCAGCCCCCGTACGGCCAGTGCCCCGTCCGGCTCGGCCAGGACCGTCGCCCCCGCCTCCGTGAGCACGGCGGCCAGCTCCGCCGCGCGCGGGGAGCGCACCAGCACGCCCCGGTCGAAACGCCCGGCCAGTTCCTCGACCGAGGTCTCGGCGATCACCCTGCCGCGCACGACGATGACGAGGCGGTCGGCGGTGAGCGCCATCTCGCTCATCAGGTGGCTGGAGAGCAGGACGGTGCGCCCCTCCGCCGCCAGCGCGCGCATCAGGTGGCGGATCCACCGCACGCCCTCCGGATCCAGCCCGTTGACCGGCTCGTCGAACAGCAGCACACCCGGATCGCCGAGCAGCGCCAGGGCGATTCCCAGCCGCTGCCGCATGCCCAGGGAGAACCCGCCGACCTTCTTGCGGGCCACACCGGCCAGTCCCACCTGTTCCAGCACCTCCGTCACCCGGCGCGTCCCGATGCGGTTGCTCCGGGCCAGGCAGCGCAGGTGGTCGAAGGCGCTGCGGCCGCCGTGCGCCGCGCCGGCGTCGAGCAGCGCGCCGACCTCGCGCATCGGGTGCCGGATCGTGGTGTAGCGGCGGCCGTTGACGAGCGCCTCCCCCGAGGTGGGGGCGTCGAGGCCGAGCAGGACGCGCATGCTGGTCGACTTTCCGGCGCCGTTGGGGCCGAGGAAGCCGGTCACCAGTCCCGGCCGCGCCTGGAACGACAGCCCGTCGACCGCGGTCGTGGCGCCGTAGCGCTTGGTCAGTTCCCTGAACTCGATCATGCCGTCGAGGATTCCGCGCGGCGGTCCGGGGGCGCGTCGTGCCACGGCCTGGACTTCGGCGTCGGCCCCCGGTCCGACGGCGGCGGCCGGACCGCCGAAAGGGTCGGTCCCGAGGATGACATCCCGGGGGTGGAGGCGGAGGCGGGAGGCCGCGGATACGGTCTCAGCGTGGACGACTCCCTCTTTCTGCGTAGGCTGAGCACGGGCAGGCTCGTCGCGCTCGACGCGCTGGCCGGGGCGGGATACGTCCTGGTGCTGCTGTCGTTCGCGGCCACGCGCCCCGGGACGGGCGGCCCGCTGTGGGCGCAGGCCCTGCTCCTGTCCGGTACGGGCCTGGCGGCCGCCGCGCGGCGGCTGTGGCCGCTGCCCGTCTTCTGCGCCGTCCTCGGCCTGTCGCTGGTCTCGGTGTTCCTCGGCGCGGTGCCCGACGGCTTCGCCGCGGCGGCCTTCGCGCTGTACGTCGTCGCGCTCACCCGGCCCAGGCCGAGATGGGCGGCCACGGGGGTGATCGGGGCGCTGAGCGCGCTGGCCTTCGTGACGCTGTCGATGGGCGGCGCCCCCGGCGTGGGCGCGGGGACGCGCGTGCCCGTCGCGTTCCTGACGGGTGCGGCGCTGATGGGCGGCGCCTGGACCGTCGGCAGGGCGGTGCGGGAGCGCCGGACGTACGCGGCGCGCTCGGCGGAGCAGCTGGCGCGGCGGGCGGTCGTCGAGGAGCGCCTGCGCATCGCCCGCGAACTGCACGACGTGGTCGCCCACAGCATGAGCCTCATCGCGGTCAAGGCGGGGATCGCCAACCACGTCGCGGAGGCGCGCCCGGAGGAGGCCAGGGACGCGCTGCGCGTCATCGAGACGACCAGCAGGAGCGCGCTCACCGAGATGCGCCGCCTGCTGGGCGTGGTCCGCTCGGGCACGGACGGGGACGGCGGGGACGGCCTCCCGGACGACGCCCGGGACGTCCCCTCACGCACCGGCCCGGACCTCGTCCCTGCCAGGGACGGTCTCTCCCCCGCGCCGGGGCTCGCCGCCCTGCCCTCGCTCGCCGGCCGGGCCGCGCTGGCCGGTGTCCGCGTCGAGCTGGACGTCGCCACGGGGGCGCTGCCCGAGGGGGTCGAGCTGTCGGTCTACCGCATCGTGCAGGAGGCCCTGACGAACGTGGTCAGGCACGCCGCCCCCGCGCGGTGCCGGGTGAGCGTCGAGGCGGACGGGGCCGAGGTGCGGATCGAGGTCGTCGACGACGGGCCGGGGCGCCGGGTCCTGCCGGGACCGCCGGGCCACGGGCTGCTCGGGATGCGGGAGAGGGCCGCCGTGTACGGTGGGACCGTCACCGCCGGGCGACGGCCCGAGGGCGGGTTCGGGGTTTCGGCGCGGCTGCCGTACGGGAGGGATGTGTGGCCCGGGAGGACGGCGTGATCCGCGTGCTGGTGGCCGACGACCAGGCCCTGGTGCGCGGCAGCTTCCGCCTCCTGGTGGACACCGCCCCCGGTCTCACCGCCGTCGGGGAGGCGGGGACCGGGGCCGAGGCCGTCGAGCTGGCCCGTGACCTGTCGCCCGACGTGGTGCTCATGGACGTGCGCATGCCGGAGATGGACGGCGTCGAGGCGACCCGGCGCATCCGCGGCTCGGCCGCGACCGCGAACACGCGGGTCCTGATCCTGACCACGTTCGACCTCGACGAGTACGTCTACGCGGCGTTGCGGGCCGGAGCCGGCGGCTTCCTGCTCAAGGACACGCCGCCGGGCGACCTGCTGACGGCGATCCGCGTGATCGCCTCGGGCGAGGGGCTGCTCGCCCCGACGGTGACGCGCCGTCTCATCGCCGAGTTCGCCCGGCGCCCCGATCCCGCCGGGCCGCCGGCGCGCGGGCTCGGCGGCGTCACGGAGCGGGAGCGCGAGGTGCTGGTCCTCATCGCCCGGGGGCTGTCCAACGCCGAGATCGCGGGCCACCTGAACCTCAGCCTCGCCACGGTCAAGACGCACGTCGGACGGCTGCTGGGCAAGCTCGGGGCCCGCGATCGCGCTCAGCTCGTCATCGTCGCCTACGAGACCGGCCTGGTCTCGGCGGCGCCCCACGACCTCAGAGCGGCGCCTCCACTTTGAGGATCTTCACGAACTCGCGCATCCACGCCGGGTGGTCCGGCCAGGCGCGCCCGGTGACGAGGTTCCGGTCGATGTGCGCGGCGCTGTCGACCCAGGTGCCTCCCGCGGCCTCGACGTCGGGCGCGCAGGCCGGGTAGGCGCTGCTGGAGCGGCCCCGCAGCACTCCGGCGGCGGCCAGCACGAGCGGGCCATGGCAGAGCGCGGCGATCGGCTTGCCGCCGTCGGCGAAGTGCCTGACGATCCGCTGGAGATCGGCGTCGGAGCGGATGTACTCGGGCGCGCGGCCTCCGGGGATCACCAGGGCCGCGTAGTCCTGCGGGTCCACGTCGGCGAAGGCCACGTCGGCGGGCCAGGTGTGGCCGGGCTTCTCGGTGTAGGTGTCGAAGCCCTCGACGAAGTCGTGGACGACGAACTGGAGTCTTTTGGCGGCGGGCGCGGCGACGGTCACCTCGTAGCCCTCCTCCAGCAGGCGCTGGTAGGGGTAGAAGACCTCCAGGTCCTCGGCCGCGTCACCGGTGACGAGCAGTACCTTGGCCATCGTCAGAGCACCTTCCGTGTGTGGAAACCGTGTTCCCCGGATTCTGCCCGGCGTGGCCGTCTCCAGACAGGGCGTCCGGGACATCGGTGGCGGGAGCGGCGGGAGCGGCGGCTCCGCGCGCCGGAGCGCGCGGGGTCCCGCGCGGCGGGGCGGGAACGGCGCCGCGCTCGGCCTCGGCGGCCACGTTGCGCGGCATCCTGCCGAAGATCAGGCTGTGGAAGGGCGACAGGGACCACCAGTAGAGGTGGCCCGCCAGTCCCCGGGGATGGAAGATCGCCCGCTGGCGGTAGACGGTCGCGCCCCGGCGGCGTACCACGCTCAGCTCCAGCCACGCCAGGCCGGGCAGGCGCATCTCCGCGCGCAGCCGGAGCAGCCGTCCCGGCTCGACCTCCTCGACCCGCCAGAAGTCGACCGAGTCGCCCACGCGCAGGTGACGCTGGTCGCGGCGGCCGCGGCGCAGGCCCACCCCTCCGACGAGGCGGTCGAGGAGCCCGCGGGCCTGCCAGGCGACCGGCAGGGAGTACCAGCCCCGCTCACCGCCGATCGACTCGATCACCTCCCACAGGGCCCGCGGGGAGGCCTCGACCCGGCGGGCCCGGCTGTCGACGTAGAGGCTGCCTCCCGCCCAGTCGGGGTCGGTCGGCAGCGGATCGCTCGGCGCCCCCGGGGTCGAGGCCGAGGACCACCGGGTGACGACCTTCGCCTCCTTGATCCGCCGCAGGGCCAGCGCGACGGAGTCGCCGAAGCCGATCAGGCCCTCCGGCGGGTCGGGAACGTAACGGGTGACGTCGTGCTCGCGGCAGACGGTCTCGTTGCGCAGCGACTCGACCAGGGGGCGGGCGATGCCCGCGGGGACGGGGGTGACCAGGCCGACCCAGTAGCTGGACAGGCCGGGGCTGAGCAGCGGCACCGGGATGATCACCCGGCGGGGCAGCCCGGCGACGGCGGAGTAGGCGCGCATCATGTCGGCGTAGGTCAGCACGTCCGGGCCGCCGATGTCGAAGGACCGGTTGACCCGCTCCTCGACGTCCGCCCAGGCGACCAGGTAGCGCAGGACGTCGCGGATGGCGATGGGCTGTGTCCTGGTGCGCACCCAGCGCGGCGTCGTCATGATCGGCAGCCGCTCGGTCAGGTAGCGCAGCATCTCGAACGAGGCGGATCCGGAGCCGATGATGACCGCGGCCCGCAGCACCACGGCCGGCACCCCGGAGCCCAGGAAGATCTCCCCGACCTCGGCGCGGGATCGCATGTGGGGCGAGAGCCCCTCGTCGGGGGCGAGTCCCCCGAGGTAGACGACGCGGCGCACCCCGGCGTCCTCGGCCGCGGCGGCGAACGTGGCCGCGGCCCGGCGGTCGGAGGCGGCGAAGTCCTTCCCCCCGCCCATGGTGTGGATGAGGTAGTAGGCCACGTCGACGCCGTCGAGCGCCCTCCTCGTGCCGTCGGCGTCGGTGGCGTCCGCCTGGGCGATCTCGACCAGGCCGGCCCACGGCTGGTCGCGCAGGCGACCGGCCGATCTCACCATGCAGCGCACGTCGTGGCCCGCGTCCAGCAGCTCGGGCACGAGCCGCCCGCCGATGTATCCGGTCGCTCCGGTGACAAGGCACTTCATTCGCTGATATTCGTACGGCGGGCCGGAAAAGGTTGCGGGCCCGCCGCCCTCACAGCTCCTCGCGGATCCCCAGGAGGATCTCCCGTGTGCGCGAGACGGGCTCGGCCTCGATGCACAGGCGTTCCATCACCTCGAGGTAGCTGTCGACGTCGTCGCGCTTTTCGAGGTAGACCGCGCTGGTGAGCTGCTCCATGTAGACCACGTCCGGCAGGTCGGGCTGGGAGAAGCGCAGGATGCTGAAGGGCCCTCCGGCCGCCGCGTGACCTCCCACGCTGAACGGCACGATCTGGACGGTCACGTTGGGCAGTTCGAGCGCGCGCAGGATGTGGTCGATCTGGCCGCGCATCACCTCGGGCCCGCCGAGCGGGCGGCGCAGCACGGCCTCGTCCAGCACCGCCCACAGGTGGGGCGGATCGGGGTTGCGCAGGAGTCTCTGGCGGCCCATGCGCAGCCGTACGCGCCGCTCGACCTCCTCCTCGGAGGCCGTCGGGTAGCCCAGCAGGACGACGGCCCTGGCGTACTCCTCGCTCTGGAGCAGGCCGGGCACGAACTGGACCTCGTAGTTGCGGATGACGGCGGCCGACTCCTCCAGCCCGACGTAGGTCTCGAACCAGTTCGGCAGGACGTCGTTGTAGTTGTGCCACCATCCGGCGACGTTGGCCCGTTCGACGAGCGCCAGCAGCGCCTGGCGGTCGGCCTGGTCGGTCACGCCGTACAGCGTGAGCAGGTCGGCCACGTCCCTTACCCGGAAGCTGACCCTGCCGAGCTCCATCCGGCTGATCTTCGAGTGCGAGGCGCGAATGGCCTGCCCCGCCGCCTCGAGGGTGATGTGGTGCTCCTCACGGAGACGGCGGAGCTGGGCGCCCAGCACGATCCTGAGCACCGTCGAGCTCCCCCGCGGCACGGCCATGGAGGTCGGAGGTGCCGGCTCGCTTTCGGCGTGAGATGTGGTCATCCAGTAGTCCTTCGAGCGCGGAACGCGAGCCCCCGTCCACTCTTTGTGGCCGTCGCGATCCTTCACGGTACTCCGGTCACACAACCCCGGCTACCCAGAATTTTATTCTCGTTCTTCAGTCGGCCACAATGATCAGATCGTCGAAGTCGCCCCCCTTGACGCCCTGCACGAAGGCGTCAAGCTCGTGGGGACTGTAGATCAGCGCGGGCCCCTGGGGATCCCGCGAGTTGCGGATCGCGACGGCCCCGCCGGGCAGCGCGGCCATCTCCACGCAGTTGCCGCTGGGGTTGCTGAAGTGGCTCTTACGCCAGACGACACCGTCGAGCATGGCCGCCGGCATGCCGTTGTACAGCTGATTCATCCTCGCCTCTCACCTGTTCAGGGAGGGAAACACCGATACGATCATACGGCTTTGTGCAGATGCACGTGCATCTGTACTTGCCTATGCACATCGCCCCGTGCAAGATGACTAGACGGATCGCCCTGTAACGCGATCGCCACACCTCCTCAAGGCCGCAGATGACTGCTCGTCAAAGACATCAAGCCACACCCGTCCGGCCAGAGATCGGTGGGTGGGAACGGTGGTTGTCAATGCTTGATCACGTGCTCCCGCCGAGCGGCCTGCCGCCATGGGCGGGTGAAGACGACCGCGCCGACCATCTCCAGATGGCCGTGCGGAGTCTCCGGCACGACCCCTGCGCGGTACGGACCGCACGCGAGTTCACCTCGACCGCCCTGCGCGCCTGGCGACTCGAATCCCTGATCGACGACACCGGCGTGGTGGTCTCCGAACTGGTGACCAACGCCGTACGGCACGGCATCCGCGGCGTGGCCGACGCCCGGCGCCCGCAGGACGTCAGGGTCATCATCTGCCACACGGAGCGCTCGGTGCTGTGCGCGGTCACCGATCCCAGCAATCAGGGACCCAGCCTGCGCGAGCCCGACTACGAGGCGGAGAGCGGGCGCGGACTGCAGGTGATCCAGGGAATCAGCGAGATGTGGGGCTGGGCCCCCCTGGCGAGCCGCGGCAAGGCCGTGTGGGCGGCCTTCGCGCTCCCCTCGCGGGCGATCCGGCCCGTGGAGTCCTTTGCCTGAGCTCCGGCCCCCGTGGCGCGCCACCGCCCCGCCCGCGGGCTCCGGCCACACCCCGGAGACGACCTCCCCAAACGCCTTTTATGGGCCTTAAAGAATAGATATCGCCCAGTAAAAACCAGAATAATTATCGCGTTTCTCCCACTGTATGTGAGCGGGCGTCTACCAATCGGTGCCGTGATTCTTTAGTCTCACAGGCAACCGAGGAGGTGGCGCATGGGCGGCTCGGCCAGACGGGCACCGGTGAGTCTGAACACGAGCGTGCCGAACATCGCGCGCATGAACGACTACTTCCTCGGCGGCAAGGACAACTTCGCCGCCGACCGCAGAGCCGCGGAAGAGGTACTCGCCATCGCCCCCGAGGTCAGGATCATGGCCAGGGAACGGCAGGACTTCCTGCACCGGGCCGTGCGCCATCTCGTCGGCCGGGGCATCGACCAGTTCCTCGTGCTGGGCTCGGGACTGCCCGCCCCCCGGAACATCCACCAGGTCGCCCAGTCACTGCTGCCGGACACCCGCGTGGTCTACGTCTCCGACGACCCGGTCGTGCTCTCCCACAGCCGGGCACTGCTCGCCACGAACCCCAGCACCGCCGTCGTCAGAGGCGACACGCTCGACCCCGAGGGCGTGCTCGCCGACCCCGGCCTGCTGCGGCTCGTCGACCTGAGCCGGCCGGTGGCCGCGGTGATCCCCCACGCGCTCCAGTTCACCCCCGACGAGGACGACCCGTTCAAGAGCGTGGCCCTGCTGCGCGACTCACTGGCCGCGGGCAGCCACCTCGTCGTCGCCCACGCGGTCTTCGACACCCACCCCGAGGCGGCGGGACCGCTCGCCGAGATCTACCGGCGGGTCCTCGGCCGGGACGAGGGCGAACCGCGCACGCGCAAACAGGTGCTGCGTTTCTTCGACGGGCTGGACCTGCTCGATCCCGGGCTCGTCTACCTCCGTCACTGGTGTCCGGACAACCCGCTCACCACTCAGGGCCCCGAGAGGACGTGGAGCGTGGGCGGGGTCGCCCGCAAGCCCGAGGACTGGCGCTGACCGCACGTCCTCACCGTGCCCCTGACCGCTCCTGACCTCCCCGATCACTCCCGATCACTCCCGGCCGCTCCGGGCCCTCCCGGTCACCGCGGGTCTCCGGCCGCGCCGGTACGGCGCGCGGCGCCTCATCCGGCCGCCGCACGGCGGACGCCGTCGTGAGGGGCACCTGCGACGGGCGCCCCTCGAACGGCCTGCCACCGGTCACTGCGGCGGGACGAGCACCTTGTCGATGATGTAGACGACGGCGTTGGACGTGGGCACGTTGCCGCAGATGATCTTGGCATCGTTGACCGTGTACTCTCCGTTCTCCTCCTTGACGGTCAGTTTGCCCCCCTCAAGCGTCTCCAGCGACCCGCTCTTCAGCTCGGACGGCTTCACCCTGCCGGAGACGACGTGGTAGGTGAGGATCTTCTTCAGCTGGGCCTTGTCCGACTTGATCTTCTCTCGGACGTCCTGCGGAAGCTGGGAGAAGGCCTCGTTGGTGGGCGCGAACACCGTGATGCCCTCGGCGGAGTTCAGCGTGTCGGCCAGGTTCGACTCCTTGAGGGCGCTGACCAGCTGGGCCAGGTGCGGGTTGTGTGCCAGCGCGGTGGCGACCCGCTCCTTGGCCATGCTGGCGAGGCTGCCGGGGCCGCTCTCGGGAAGCTGCCGGCAACCGGGGCCGAAGGGCACGCCCGCCGCACCTCCGGTGGGCCCCTCCGACGGCATCTCGGAGGGCGCCTCGGACGGCATCTCCGACGGCATCTCGGAAGGCATCTCGGAAGGTTCGTAGGACGGCTCCCCTCCGGGGCCCCCGGGTTCCCCGGGAGCACCGGTCTCCATCCCCGTCGGCTCCGGGGTGGGCGAGAAGGCGGTGGGCGAGAAGGTGAGGACGGAACTCGTGGTGGCCGCGTGACCTACCACGGGGAAGGCGGCCAGGGCCGCCGCGGCGAGAGCGGATGCGAGAAGAGACTTCTTCTTCACGGTGATCTCCTTGATTGGGCGGACGGATGGGCCGTCCGGGCCCGCCCTGCGGGTCCCGATGCCTCATCGATCTGTTCGTAGATCAATGCCCTCTACTTTCGCGATAAATGCCCCATAGAGTGACTCTTGACTACATATCTCCCAGAAAGATCCAATCGCTGATCGACCATGACACATCCCCGTAGAACGCCCATGAGCCCGGAGATCACGCAAGGGGCACGGGGTGAGCCCGCAGCGGGAGCGGCGGACGGGCGACAGGCATGACGCAAGGCGGCAGGCACGGCGCGATCCGCCTCCCGCGACTTCGGGGGCGGTCCGGGGGAACCTCGTCCGGAGGGAATCCGGTCCGGGGGCGGAGGTCGCCCCCGGGGTCATCTCCGTCCGGCGACCGGGACCCTGACGGTGATCTCCCCGCCGAGCCGGAAGCCCTCGGAGAGCCTGAGGTCGTCCCCGCTCCAGAACCGGCCGGGGTCGTACCAGTTCGGCCTGCGGCCACCGGGCAGCAGCCCCATGGCCTCGTAGGTGACCGCGACGACCTCGGCGCAGTAGGCGCTCTCCAGCGCGCTCTCCCCGGAGCCGCGCCTGAAGATCCTCGGGATCCGGCCGCCCGCCCAGCGACCGGCGAGCCGGGCCGTCGAGGGGAACGGCGTGCCGTCCAGGCGGGCGACGGTGCGCAGCACCTCGTCCTCCATCTCCCGGGTTACCTGGGGTTCCAGCTGGCGGAGCCACGCGCGCTGGCCGTACCGGGTGGCCCAGACGCGGACCGCGTCGCGCAGGTCGTGCAGCTGGACCCCCCGCTGGTTGGTCCCCGACCACAGATCGGGCAGCGACCGGCCGAGCTCGGCGTGCCACATCAACGGGGGCATGTCGTCGATGACGACGGACATGCCCACGTGGTTGACGGGACTGTTGGTCACGGTCTGGATGGCCCGATCGGGTACGGAGCGGCCGCGGAACAGCCACACGTCGCCGGTGCGGGTCAGATCGACTGCCTCGTCGAGGCTGATGCTCTTGCCGGACATTTCTGTAGCCTAAGGACATGCGGTGGTGGAAGATACTCGGTCTGGCCGGTGTGGCGGGCGTCGCGGCGACCGGAGTGGTGATCGCCAGGGCCGAACGGCGGCGGCGGGCCTACACCCCGGATGAGATCAGGACCCGGCTCCGCACCCGCCTGGAGGAGGCCTCCCAGGTCCAGGAGGGCGACGCCTAGATCTCCGCCCCGCCGGGTGTCATACAGGCCGGGCGGAGGGGTAGGCGGGATCGTCTGTTCCCCAACGAGAGGCGGAGAAAGACGTGACACCGGAGATGCCCGGCGGATACGGCCGCCGGCGGTCGGCCATGACGCTGGAGATCACCGACAGGGCGCCGCTCGCGCTCCTGCCGTTCCTGTACGAAAGCGCCGACAGCCTGCTGGAGGACGCCGGAAAGCTGAGCGAGGCGGAGATCCGCGCCCCGTCGTCCCTGCCGGGCTGGTCACGGGCACACGTGCTCGCCCATCTCGCGGGCGGCTCGGACTCCCGCGTCCGGCTGCTGGTGGCCGCGCGGACCGGCCTGCCGATCCCGCAGTATCCCGGCGAGCGCTCCCGGGCCGAGCAGATCGCCAGGGACGCCCGGCGGCCGGTGGCCGAGCTGCTCGATCTGCTGCGTTTCTCGACCACGAAGGCGCTGACCGCGATCCGCGACCACCCGCAGGCCGCCTGGAACCGCCCGGTCCGCTGGCTGGGCGGCTCGGAGCACCCCGTGCACCGGGTGGTCTCCAGCCAGTTACAGGAGCTGGAGATCCACCACGTGGACCTGAAGGTGGGCTACACGCCGGACGACTGGCCCGGCTGGTTCGCCGCGGACCTGTGCCGCACGGTCGTCGCGGACCTCGCCGGCAGGGAGGACATCCCGGGAATGCGGATGGCGGCCACCGACGAGGAGATCCGGCACGACTTCGGCCCCGGCCCGCTCGTGACCGGCCGGAGCCGGGCGCTGCTGGCCTGGCTGATCGGCAGGGGTGACGGCGCGGAGCTGACGGTCACACCCGCCGGGCCGCTGCCGGAGCCACCGCCCTGGCGACGGTGACGCCGCCGCCGGACGCGCACGGGCCATGGCCCGGCGAGCCGCGGCGCGGCCCGGGGCACGGTCCAGGGCACAGTCCGGGGCACGGTCCAGGGCGCACGGTCCGGGGCGTGCCCGCACCCGCGAGATCAACCACGCGATCCTCCCCGTTTCGGGGATAAGTACCGTTAGCCGGGAATGAATGAGGAGATTACGATGACGCATGATCGCGCGGGACAGCCGGCTCAGCCGTCCGACCTGGTCGACGTGGCCCGTCTGGTGACCGCCTACTACGCGCTGCACCCGGATCCGCAGGACGCGGGCCAGCGGGTGGCCTTCGGCACCTCCGGGCATCGTGGCTCGTCTCTGAACAGTGCTTTCAACGAGGACCACATCCTGGCCACCAGCCAGGCCATCGTGGAGTACCGCGCGGCTCAGGGAGTGGACGGCCCGCTGTTCCTCGGTGCCGACAGCCACGCGCTGTCGGAGCCCGCGCGGGTGTCGGCCCTGGAGGTGTTCGCGGCCAACGGGGTACGGGTCCTGATCGACAGCCGCGACGGCTACACCCCGACCCCCGCCGTCTCGCACGCGATCCTCACCCACAACCGGGGACGTACGGCCGGCCTGGCGGACGGCGTGGTCGTGACCCCCTCGCACAACCCGCCGAGCGACGGCGGATTCAAGTACAACCCGCCGAGCGGCGGCCCCGCGGACACCGACGCCACCTCCTGGATCCAGGACCGGGCCAACGCGCTGATCGCGGGCGGCCTGAAGGAGGTCAGGCGGATCCCCTACGCCAGGGCCCTGACCGCGGACACGACCGGCCGCCACGACTTCCTCGCGGCATACGTCGACGACCTGCCCTCGGTGGTGGACATCGACGCGATCAGACGGGCGGGCGTGCGGATCGGCGCCGACCCGCTGGGCGGGGCGAGCGTGGCCTACTGGGCCGAGATCGCCGAACGCCACCGGCTGGACCTGACGGTGGTGAACCCGCTGACCGATCCGACCTGGCGGTTCATGACGCTCGACTGGGACGGCAAGATCCGGATGGACTGCTCGTCGCCGTACGCGATGGCCTCGCTCATCGCCGGCCGCGACGCCTTCGACGTCGCCACGGGCAACGACGCCGACGCCGACCGGCACGGCGTCGTCACCCCCGACGGGGGCCTGATGAACCCCAATCACTATCTCGCCGTGGCGATCTCCTATCTCTACACCCACCGGCCGCAGTGGCCGGCGGACGCGGGGGTCGGCAAGACGATGGTGAGCAGCGGCATGATCGACCGGGTGACCGCCGACCTGGGCAGGAGACTGTTCGAGGTTCCCGTCGGGTTCAAGTGGTTCGTGCCGGGGCTGCTCGACGGCTCGCTGGGCTTCGGCGGCGAGGAGAGCGCGGGGGCGTCGTTCCTGCGCCGCGACGGCTCGGTGTGGACCACCGACAAGGACGGCGTCATCCTGGCCCTGCTGGCCTCGGAGATCATCGCGACTACCGGCCGCTCGCCGAGCCTGCACTACGCCGATCTGGTGTCCAGGTTCGGCGATCCGGCCTACGCCCGCGTCGACGCCCCCGCGACCCGGGAGCAGAAGGCGGTGCTGGCCGGGCTCTCGGCGGAGCGGGTCACCGCGAAGACGCTCGCCGGGGAGCCGATCACCCAGGTCCTCACCTCGGCTCCCGGCAACGGCGCCGCGCTCGGCGGGGTCAAGGTGTCCACCGACAGCGCCTGGTTCGCCGCCCGGCCGTCCGGCACGGAGGACGTGTACAAGATCTACGCCGAGTCCTTCAGGGGCCCCGGGCACCTCGCGCAGGTGCAGGAGGCCGCCAGGGAGCTGGTGTCGGAGACGCTGGGCTGAGGCGCCGGAGGGCCGGGGCGTGCGAAGGGCCAGGGGCCGGACCGGCCGCGCCGGGAGTCAGCCCAGCCGCCGCCACCAGCGGACGCCCACCCACAGACCGGCCGCCACCCCGATCACGACGGCCAGGACGTCCACCCAGACGATCGAGGTCTCGGTGACGTAGCCGTTGCCCGCGACGAGGATCGCCATGACCAGCGCGCTCAGGACGCCTGTCCCCGCGGCGGCCGCGAACCCGAGCACGCCGGACTTCAGCAGGCGCATGAAGCGGCCCCCGCGCCTGGGGGGCCGCACCATGACGGACATCAGCCGCTCGACGACGATCTTGGGGTCGTCCTCGACCCGGCCCGCGGCGAACTCGGTGACCGGCCCGTCCGGCCCGGGTTCGCTGAGATAGATCCACCGGTGCCGGTCGAGGAAGAGGGTGGCGCCGCTCGCCCCCGGTAACCGCAGCCAGAGGAACGGTGTGCCCTCGGGGAAGCGCCTGAGCCTGTGATGGACGACCGGCGCGTTCGCGTCGAGCGCCGTCTCCAGCTCTCGCAGCGCCCGTTCCTCGCCGGACTCACCCAAGGCGGGTCTCCCTCACCCTCCCATTCTCGTACGGCGAGGCACGACGGTCACTCCGCCCACCCTCCCCGACCACCCCTTCACCAGGGAGGGGGCCGCGGTGAGATCCCGGGTCGCATCACCGGGTGACGGGGGTTACGGCAGGAAGAAAGGGCGCGTTGAAGACGGCCGATAATCGCCCGCCCATCTGGAAAGCGTTTTCTCCGCGGCACTTCCAGTAAATGTCATCAAGAAATCCACTAAATGCCGCACAGCCGTCAACCTCCCCCTATGAACGGCCGTCTTTCCTGTGTCACATTCCCCTCGTTCGGGAGCGCTCCTTGCTCAAGCGGTTCCTCGTCTCCGTCGCCCTCGCCGGCTCCGCGCTGGTCGCGCCGGTCGCCGCCCTGCCCGCCTCCGCGTCCGTCCAGACCCACGCCGCCACCGCCACGGCCTCGTGCACCTACCAGCGGTCCGGTGACCACTGGAACTGCATCACGCCGGGAGCGTTCTGCCCGGCCGCGGCCCACGGGAAGTACGGCTACGCGAAGGTCACGAACAAGCGGTACAGGTGCCTGCAGGACTCCGGCGGAAGCCGGTGGCGCTGGAAGCCCGTCCGCTGACCTCTCCGGTCTCTCCGGCTTCTCCGGCCTCTCCGGGAGGAGCCCCCGCCCGGTCCGCCGACCGGGCGGGGGCTCCCTCCGTCACTCCCAGGGCAGAGCTCCCAGGACGGGGGCCAGCTCGGTGAGCTGCTCGACGGCGCCGCCCAGGTCCGGGGGAAGCGGCTGGACGGCGACGTGGTCGGCCCCGGCGTCGAAATGGGCGGCGATCCGCCTGCCGACGGTCTCCGCGTTCCCCCAGGCGACGATGGCGTCCACCAGCCGGTCACTGCCGCCGCCGGCGAAGTCCTCGTCGCCGTAGCCGAGGTGACGCAGGTTGTTGACGTAGTTCGGCAGCTGCAGGTACATCGCCATGTGCTCGCGGGCGATCCGCCTGGCCTCTGCCGGGTCGGTCTCCAGGACCACGGCCTGCTCCGGTGCGAGAACGGGCCCGGTGCCGAGGATCCCGCGGGCGAGCACGGTGTGCTCGGGCGGCACGAAATAGGGGTGGGCGCCGTCGGCCTTGTCCCTGGCCAGCTCCAGCATCCGGGGCCGCAGCGCGGCGAGCAGCCGGGGCGTCGGCGGGTCGTCCGCGAAGGGCAGCTCGTCCGCCGCGGCGTCCATCGCGTCGAGATACTCGGCCATCGCGGTCAGGGGACGCGTGTAGTCGTGGCCACGCCGGGCGACGAGGGGGGCGTGACTGACCCCGATGGCGAGGGTGAATCTCCCGGGATACGCCTCGCCGTACGCCTTGGCTCCCGCCTCCATGGCGGTGGCGTCCCGCGCCCAGATGTTGGCGATGCCGGTGGCGACCGTGACGTGCTCGGTCGCGGCGAGCAGGATCCCCGCGGCGCTGAACGCCTCCCGTGTCGCCGGCGCCTCGCCGAACCAGAGCGTGCCGTAGCCGAGCTTCTCGATCTCCACCGCCGCCCGCCGTACGGCCTGCGCCGGAGCCCTGCCGAACAGGGGATGCCACACACCGATCCGACCGATGCCCATGAACGTCTCCGATCCAGTCCTGTTGAGCCCCCGAGACCGGCTCCCCCGCCCCCGGTCGGCCGTCATCCGTATTCCCGTCCGGCCGGGACGGGAATACGGATGATCCGATCATGCCACCTTCAGGCCGTGGTCTTGGTCAGCGACGGCGCGCACAACTCCTCCAGCAGGGGGCGGAGGAGCGCGCGGAACTCCAGACCGACAAGCCTGCCACCGCGGCGCCACTGGGCTTCGCGTCCCATCACACGGACGCTCTGCCCCCGGAACGGGAGGACGAACACCGTTGCGCGCGCCAATCCAGCAAGAAATAGTGATTTATCGACCAATTTCTTCATCAGGGCCGGCGAGGCCCGGGCGCGCACGATCCGGCGCCCCGCCGGACGGGCCGGAACCGCGGGGCCGCAGGCACGGCGTGATCGCCGATCCCGTGATCCCCGTGTGGCCGCGCCAGGCCGTCCGCACGTCTTCCCCGCGCGGGGATCCTTCACGAGGATACGAAGGGCGGCAGATCGTCCACACACCTGGAGCGCACGTGACAGCACTGGTCATCGGGGTCGACGGCGGCGGTACGAGCACCCGCTGCGTGGTGGCGACCGTGTCCGGCGAGATCGTCGGGCGGGGGTACGGCGGAGCGGCCAACCCCCTCTCGGCCGCCGATCCCGCCGGGAGCCTGCACACGGCGCTGCGCGCCGCCCTGACCGGCCTCGACCCGGCGCTGGTCGCCACCGGGGTCTTCGGGCTGGCGGGCGCGGACACGGCACCGGAACCGGCCGAGGCGATCGCCGCCGAGGCATGGCGCGCGGCGGGACCGGCCGGGCGGCCGACAGTGGTGCCCGACATTCTCGTGGCCTTCTGCGGGGCGACCGAGGAGCCGTCGGGAACGGCCCTGGTCGCGGGCACCGGGGCGGTGGCCGCGCGGATCGAGGACAGGCGGGTGACCGGCCGGGCCGACGGGTACGGCTGGCTGCTCGGGGACGAGGGGTCGGGGACGTGGATCGGGCGGCGGGCCGTACGGGCCGTGCTGGCCACCCTGGACGGCCGGGCCGGGCCGACCGCGCTGCGCGAGGCGGTCCTCGCCCGCGCGGCCGTCGACGACGCGACGGCCCTGCGGCTGGTGAAGGCGGTCCACATGGGCGTCGCCGAGGCTGGGCCCTCGTGGCTGGCACGGCTCGCGCCGGTCGTCGAGACCGCCGCGAGGGCGGGCGACGCGACGGCGACGGAGATCCTCGACGAGGCCGCGCGGCGGCTCATCGGGACCGTCCGGTCACTGGGCCCCGTCTCCGGGCCGCTGGTGCTGACGGGCTCCCTGCTCACCGAGCCCACCCTCCTGTCGGTGAAGGTCCGCGCCGGGCTTCCGGGCACCGCGATCGCCGCCCGCGACGGGGCGGCCGGGGCGGCCGCGCTCGCGCTGCACGCCGCCGGCCTCGGCGGCGCCTCCGGCGTCCTGGCCGCGCACCGGCGCCTGATCGCCGGAAAGGGCTGATCACCCGGCGGTGACGAGGCCGGTGGGAGGAGAGCGATCACCGCTCACGGCGCGGGCCCGAGACCGAGACCGGGAGCGGAAGCGGGCCCAAGACCGGGAGCGGGAGCGGGAGCACGAACGGGACCGGCGCGGAGGGGCGCCGGACCGGCCACGGGTGCCCCGTCCCGGGGATGATAAAAAATTACCTATAGTGCATATTCCATGAAGGAAAGCATCATCAACGCGTAATCTGCCCGAGACGTCTCACGCGAGAGGGTGTTCGTCGCATGCCGCACAGCAGTCCTGACCTGGCCCGGCTGGCCATGACCGTGCTCCAGCCCGGTTTCGACGGCACCTCTCCGCCCGACTGGCTGAGGCGGGCGCTCGGCGAGGGGCTCGGCGGAGCCGTACTGTTCGCCCGCAATCTCACCGGGCCGGCGCAGACCGCCGAGCTCGTGGCGAGCCTGCGGCGGGAGAACCCCGCCGTGGTGGTGGCGGTGGACGAGGAGGGCGGCGTCGTCACCCGGCTGGAGGCCCGCGACGGCAGTTCGTGGCCGGGCAACCGGGCCCTCGGCGTGGCCGACGACATCGGGCGGACCGAGCTGGTCGCCCGTGAGATCGGCCGCCTCCTCGCCGCCGCGGACATCACCCTCGACTACGCGCCGGTGGTGGACGTCAACGCCAACCCGGCCAACCCGGTGATCGGCATCCGCTCCTTCGGCCCCGATCCCCTGCTCGTCGCCCGGCACGGCGCCGCCTGGATCACGGGGCTGCAGAGCGCCGGGGTGGCCGCCTGCGCCAAGCACTTCCCCGGGCACGGCGACACCGTCGTCGACTCCCACCGCGCGCTGCCGACCGTGCACGCCTCGGCCGAACTCCTGCGAGAGCGCGACCTGCCTCCGTTCCGCGCCGCGATCGAGGCGGGTGTCAAGGCCGTGATGTGCGGCCACCTGCTGGTCCCCGCGCTCGATCCCACCGGCCCCGCCACGCTGAGCGGGCCGATCCTGACCGGGCTGCTCCGCGGGGAACTGGGGTTCGACGGCGTGCTGGTCACCGACGCCATCGAAATGGGCGCCGTCGCCGCCCTGTACCCTCCCGGTGAGATCGCGGTCCGCGCGCTGACGGCGGGCGCCGACGCGATCTGCGCCGGCGACTCCTCCCCCGACGGACGGAGTGTTCAGGCGCTGCGCGAGGCGATCGTGGAGGCGGTGCACGCGGGAAGGCTGCCCGAGGAGCGCCTGGCACAGGCGGCGGCGCGGGTGCTCGCCCTGGCCGCCTGGCACGCCGAGACCCCGCGGGACACCGCCCCCTCCGGCGGGGAGGCCGGTCTGGCGGCCGCCCGCGCCGCCGTACACGTGGTCGTGGCGGGCGGCCGTACGCCGTACGCGTCCCCTCCCGGGGACGTCCCGGCCGCCCGGCCCCTCCCCGGAGGCGTCCCGATCTCCCAGGTCGCCCCGCCCGCGCTGTCCGGGCCACCGCTGGTCCTCGACATAGCGCCCCGGCCGAACCCGGCGGTCGGGCCCGGCACCCCGACCGGCCTCGCCGGCGCCGTGGCCGAGCTGCTGCCGGGCACCGTGACACACACGATCACCGCCGAGACGGCCGAGCTCCCCGACCTGGGCGACCCCGGACGCCCGCTCGTGCTGGTGGCGCACGACGCCGCCCGCCACCCGTGGGCCGGACGCCTGCTGGCCGAGGCGGTCCGGCTCCGTCCCGACGCGATCGTCGTCGAGACCGGGCTGCCCGGCGAGCCGGTCGGCGCCCTTTATGTAGCCACCTACGGCATTTCTAGAGTCTCGGCACGCATCGTCGCCCTATGGCTGGCCGGTGGCCAATAGTCTTGGTCCCGACAGAAGAAGGTGCCCCCTATGAACGAGCAAGACGGCCCCACCCCCGTGAATCTGGTGGCCACGGTGAGGGCCGTCCTGCCCTCACTCACCCCCGCAGCGCAGGCCATCGCCCGGCTCATCCTGGACGACCCCGCGATGGTGGCCCGCAGCACCATCACCGAGTTCAGCGCGGTCTCGGGGACGAGCGAGGCCACGATCGTGCGCACCGCCAGGGCCCTGGGCTTCGCGGGTTACTCGCAGCTGCGCTTCGCCCTGGCCGCGGCGGTGGCCAGGGAGACACCCGAGCGGCTCGTCCCCGGCGATCTGGCTCCCGACGACCCGCTCACCGCCGTGATCGCGAAGGTGACCAGGGCCGAGTCCGAGGCGCTGGCCGACACCGCCGCGCAGCTCCACCCGGACCGGCTGGGCGCGGTCGTGGAAGCCGTCGCGGGCGCCCGCCGGGTGGACGTCTACGGGGTCGGCGCCTCCGGCCTCGTGGCGGCCGACATGGCGCAGAAACTGATGCGGATCGGCCTGTCCAGCCGCTCCTTCGCCGACGCGCACCTCGCGCTGACCAGCGCGGCGCTGGTACGGCCCGGCGACGTCGCGGTCGGGGTGAGCTGCACCGGCGAGACCCCCGACGTGCTGGCGCCCATCGGTGTGGCGCGCAAGGCGGGCGCGACCACGATCGCCATCACCAACAACCCGCGCTCCTCGCTGGCCGAGCTCGCCGGCCACGTCCTGGTCTCGGCAGGCCGGGAGACCGCCTTCCGTCCCGGCGCGCTGGCCAGCCGGATCAGCCAGCTCCTGATCGTGGACTGCATCTTCGTCGGCATCGCGCAGCGCACGTTCGACAGCTCGGACGCGGCACTGCGGGCCACCAGGGACGCGCTCGGCGACTTCGTGACGGACACGCGCCGCCGGGCGAAGTCACCGTGACCGTCAGGGCGTCTCTCCCCTGACCTTCTCCACCGCCTGCCGGAGGACGTCGACCATGGCCGTCACCCCGTCCGGCTCGTAGACGAGCAGCAGGTGACGCTCCTGCCCCGTCCTGCGGTCGATCGCGGCGACCCGCTGCACCACCACCTGGGCGCTGACCGCGCCGTCACCGGTCGACGCGCCCATCGTGGCGACCCCGATGTCCACCTTGCGGGCGAAGAGCTCTTCAAGCTCGGTAGCCATGCCTGCGACGTTACGTGGCGGTCCGGAAGCACCACAACCTTCCCGGGTCAAGGGTGGGTCCGGCATTCTTTGTGCCGTGACGCCGGGGCGGCACGGTCGTCATGACAGGCGGCGGGCCTCGGCGGCCACGGCGTGGCGCAGGTCGCGGATGCCCGCGCGGCCGCGGACGGGATGCACGTTGTTGGTCAGCAGGACGACGGTGAGACGCCGTTCCGGGGCCACGACGACGGAGGTGCCGGTGAAGCCGGAGTGCCCGTAGGCGCCGGTCAGCGGGCCGGTGACGGCGGGGTCGCCGATGCGCACCCCCAGCCCCTGGCCGTACGCCGCTCCCCGCACCCCCTGGTCGCGGGCCATCTCCGCGACCGTGTCGCGGCGCAGGACCGGCGCTCCCCCGGTACGCAGCGCCTCGGCGAAGCGCAGCAGGTCGCCCGCGGTGGAGAAGATCCCGGCGTGCCCGGCCACGCCGCCCAGGCCGTGGGCGGTCTCGTCGTGAACCTCACCGCGCACGCATCCGGGTCCCGCGCGACCGGGCATGTGCTCGGTGGCGGCGATCCTGGGCAGCAGTGACCTCGACGGCCGGTATCCGGTGTCGGCCAGGCCCAGCGGCCCGGTGATCCTGGCGCGGAGCAGCTCGTCGAGCGGGGCTCCCCCGGCGATCTCCGCGATCCGGCCCATCAGGATCATGCCGACGTCGGAGTAGAGGTGGTGTTCGCCGGGCGGACGCGACGGCGGCGTCGAGACGACGCGCTCCAGGCGGGCCGCGTGGACCTCGCGGCCGTCGCCGGGGATCTCCTCGTGGGCCCGGCGTCCCGGCGGCAGGCCCGCCGTGTGGGTGAGCAGGTGCCGCGCGGTGACCCCGGCGGGCCCGCCCGGCAGCCAGGTCGCGACGGGTTCGTCCAGGCCGAGGCGCCCCTCCTCGGCCAGCGACAGGACCACGGCGGTGGTGAAGAGCTTGGTGAGGGAGGCCAGGTCGAAGATCGAGTCGCGGCGGACGGCCGGCCGGTCGTCCAGCAGGGTCTCCGCGGGGTCCGCATACCGCACGAGCTCCCCCACCGCCCCGGCGGCCACCGTCCTGCCGCCGACGGCGACCAGGGCGACCGCCGCCGAGCAGACGGCCGGTACGGCGGCCGCCAGAACACCGCGGAGCCGATCAGACGCATCCGACATCTCGGATATATCGGGCTCTTCGGGCGGCGCGCCCTCCCGGGCGGCGGCTCCCCCGCCCCGCTCAGGCACCCCGCGTGTCCCGGGACGGCCGCGCCGCCGACCTCTCCGCCGACCCCGCCACCGACCGTGCCGCGTCCAGGTCGTCGCCGTGGCATCTCAGCAGGGCCGCGGCGTCGTCGGGGCCGAGCCCCCGCTCGATCATCAGCACCGCGACCTTCACACGCCATCCGGCCGCCTCGAGCGCGGGGCGGACGGCCTGCGGGCTCGCCCCGGTGATGTCGCCGACCATCCGTACGGCCCGGCCCGCGAGCTTGGAGTTCATCGCCGCCATCTCGATCATGCTGTTGCCGTAGGTCCGGCCCAGCCTGACCATCGCGATCGTGGAGATCATGTTGAGGACCAGTTTCTGCGCGGTCCCGGCCTTGAGACGGGTCGAGCCCGCCACCACCTCGGGGCCGACGACCACCTCTATCGGGTGCAGCGCCGTCCCGGACAGCGGCGTCGCGGTGTTGCAGGACAACGCCACGGTCAGGGCGCCGCGGCGGCCCGCCTCGGTGAGCGCGCCGAGCACGAACGGGGCCCTGCCGCTGGCGGAGACGCCGACCACCGAGTCGAGCGCCCCCACCTCCCTGCCGGCGATCGCGGCGGCGCCCGCGGCGTCGTCGTCCTCGGCGCCCTCGACCGAGTGGGTCAGCGCGGGCTCGCCTCCCGCGATGATGCCCTGCACCATCTCGGGGTCGGTGCCGAAGGTCGGCGGGCACTCGGAGGCGTCCAGCACGGCCAGCCGTCCCGACGTGCCGGCGCCCACGTAGAACAGGCGCCCTCCGGCCCTCATCCGGGTGACGGCGGCGTCGACGGCGGCGGAGATGGCCGGGATCACCGCGGCCACCGCCCCGGGCACCGTGGCGTCGGCGGCGTTCATCAGCCGGGCGACCTCCTCGGTGGGCAGCCGGTCGATCTGGCTGTAGCGCGGATCGCTCCGCTCGGTGGACAGGTCGGCGAGTGGATCAGTCATGTCATTCCATGTCGCTAATCTTCATTGAAATCTTATTGCGTGTAAGAGTCTTTCATCGGCGGCGTTCCGTCACCCGCGTCAGCGCAGGCTCCGGCGATAGCGCCAGAAGACCCGCTCGGCGCGCGCGCCGACCGCCCGGGAGTAGAAGCCGAGCGGCCCCACCCAGGAGATCTGCGTGCTCGCCATGCCCGCCGCCCGCTGCTCGGCCAGGCAGCGGCGCAGCAGCACCCGGCCGACGCCGAGCCCCCTCGCGGCCGGGGCGGTGCCCATCGGGCCGAACCAGGCGGGTCTGGCACCCCACGCCGCGAAGCCGAGGATCTCTCCGTCGCGGGAGGCGTAGTGGCAGCCGGTGGCC
Source organism: Streptosporangium sp. NPDC051022 (assembly GCF_040683035.1). Lineage (NCBI taxonomy): Bacteria > Bacillati > Actinomycetota > Actinomycetes > Streptosporangiales > Streptosporangiaceae > Streptosporangium > Streptosporangium sp. NPDC051022. Next base: position 25,034 of record NZ_JBFBCF010000061.1, read on the forward strand.
TGCTCGGCTTCCCAGGCCCAGTTGTCGCTCCAGTGCTCCCTGACGAAGGCCGACACGGCGTCCCTGTCCGCCTGGCCGACCCTGTGCACGGTGACGCCCCGGGCGGCCAGCCGTACGAGATCGGCCTCGACGGACAGGTCGGCGGTGAGGTCGACCGTCATGTTCCAGGCGATCCCGTAGCGCTCGTAGCCGAGGCGCTCGGCCAGGCAGGCGGCGGGGGTGTAGCGCACGTCGACGCCCGGCCAGGCGTAGCAGGGCGGGTTGCCCGCGAGCCGGGCCTCGGCCGCCCCCTGACCGCGCAACCAGTCCTCGGCCGCCGCGACCAGCGCACGTCCCCGCCCTCGCCCCCGGCCCCGGGAACCGGGCGCCACGGCGAGCAGGTCGATGTGACCGGCCGTCTCCTCGTGCGCCGAGAGCGAGGCGAACACCACGCCGTCGAGGTCCTCGGTCACCAGCGCCGTCCAGCGGCGTTCCCTGGGCGGGTTCAGGAGCCGCTCGACCAGCGCCGGCGCCTGGGCGGTGTCCAGGGTGAGCGCGGCCCCGGCGACGGCGGCGATCGCCGCCGCGTCGGAGGCACCCGCCTCGCGGATCCCCGGCGCCCTCCCCGCGCCGGCGCCCGCCTCGCGGATCACCTGCGCGATCCCCGCGCCGGTGTCCGCTCCACCGATCCCCGCGCCGCTTTCCGCTCGGCCGTCCGCCCGGGTCCTCGTGCCGCCGTCAGACATGTCCCTCACCCACGCCCAGCGGCATGGCGACGACGCTGCGGCGTTCGGGGTGGTGGCAGGCGTGCGCCTGGGGCGTCCCCCCGACGTGGCCGAGCACCGGCCGTTCGGACTCGCAGCGCCCGGTGCGGAACGGGCAGCGCCTGGCGAACAGGCAGCCCCCGTCGGGGCGGCTCTCGTTGAGCGCCTCGGTCGGCACCACCGGCTGCTCTCCCGGCCGCTCCAGCCCGTGCAGCACGGGAATGGCCGACAGCAGCGACTGGGTGTAGGGGTGGACCGGATCGGAGATGATCGTCTCCACCGATCCCCGCTCCACGACCTGCCCCCGGTAGATGACGTAGAGCTCGCCGTCCGCGCCGATGTAGCGCGCGGTCGCCACGTCGTGGGTGATGAACACCACGCTCGTGCCGAGCCGCTCGCGCAGGTCCTTCAGCAGCGCCAGGATGCCCAGCCGCAGCGACACGTCGATCATGGAGACCGCCTCGTCCGCGACGAGCATCTCGGGGTCGACGGTCAGCGCGCGGGCGATGACGACCCGCTGGCGCATCCCCCCGGACAGCTGGTGGGGGTAGCGCGGCAGCGCGTAACCCGGCTCCAGCCCGACCAGGGTCAGCAGTTCCGCGGCCCGCTCGTCGACCCACGACCTGGGGCGGCCCGTCTGCCGGGCCCGCAGCACCAGGGGCGCCTCCAGCGTCTGGTACACCGTGCGGGCCGGGTTGAGCGCCGAGTACGGGTCCTGGTGGATGAGCTGGATGCGGCGGAAGTACGGCTCCCGCCTCCTCGGTTTGAGCGAGGACATGGCGACCCCGTCGATGACGATCTCGCCGGAGTCGTGCGTCTCGAGCCCTGCGATGATCCGTCCCAGCGTCGTCTTGCCGCAACCGGACTCGCCGATGAACGACACCGCCCCGCCTTTCTCGACGGCGAAGTCGACGCCGCGCAGCGCGGTCACCTCCCGGCCCGGGAGCACGCCGCCCCGCTGCCGGTAGGTCTTGGTGATACCCGTTCCCGTGATCACGCCTGCTCCTCCCCTCCTCGCCGTGCCCCTGCCGTCTCCGTTCCCGGGTTCTCCCCCACGGCGTGGCACGCCACGATCGAGTTTCCGTACGGGATCGGCCTCGGTTCGTCCGTCTCGCACACCTCCATGCGCAGGACGCACCGTTTCCTGAACACGCACCCCCTGGCCGGGATCGTGTCCAGCGTCGGCGGGCGGCCCGGCAGCGCCCTGGCCTCCTCGACGTCGCCGACCAGGCGCGGGATGGCGCGCAGCAGGCCCCGGGTGTAGGGGTGGCGGGGGGCTCCGAGCACCTGCCGGGTGGGCCCCTGCTCGACGAGGCAGCCGCCGTACATGACGGCCAGCCGGTCGGCGATCTCGGCGACCACGCCGAGGTCGTGGGTGATGACCAGCGTGGTGAGCCCGCGTTCCGCGTGGACCTCGCGGACGATCCGCAGGATCGTCGCCTGGGTGATCATGTCGAGTGCGGTCGTCGGCTCGTCCAGCACCACGAGGTGGGCGTTGAGCACCAGCGCGAACATGATGCCGACCCGCTGGCGCATCCCGCCGGACAGCTCGTGCTGATGGGAGTCGAGCACGCGTGCGCCGTCCATCCCCATCCTGCCGAGCAGGTCCCTGGCGTCCGCCAGGAGCCCGCGCAGGTCCGCCACATCGTGCGAGCGGCCCAGGTCGAGCAGCTGCTTGCCGACCGTCTTGAGCGGGTTGAGGGAGTTCTGCGCGGCCTGGAAGACGTAGCCGATGTGCCGTCCCCTGGCCCTGCGCAGGTCCTCGCCTCCCAGCTTCACGACGTCGCCGAGGCCGTCGATCTCCACGCTGCCCGCGCTGATCCTGCCGGGCGGCTGGACGGCGTTGAGCAGCGACAGCGCCAGGGTCGACTTGCCCGACCCCGACTCGCCGACCACCCCGGTGATCGATCCGGGCACGAGGTCCAGGTCGATCCCGGAGATCGCGGGAAGCTCGCCCGCCGCCGTCCGGTAGACGACGGACAGCCCCCTGACCCGCACTCCCGGCGCCCCCTGCGGGGTCTCCGAGGCCTGCGCGTCGCGGGCCTTCTCAAAGGTCATGATCATCCCTCTACTCCTCACGCAGCCGGGGATTGAAGATCTCGTCCATGGCGTCGACGACGAGCACGATGCCCAGGGTGAGCAGCAGGATCGCCAGCAGCGGCGCCAGCAGGTACGGCAGCGCCGCGGTCGTCGTCAGCGCGCCGCCCCCGAACACGGCGAGGTTGAGCATCACGCCCCAGTTGTTGGCGTCGAACGGCAGCACTCCGAGGAAGAACAGGCCGACCTGCGCGTAGACCGCGCCCGTCACGGCGATGAGCATGTTCATCGCGATGAAGGGGGCCATACCGGGCAGCAGTTCCCTGCCGATGATGTGCGTGGTCGACAGGCCCAGGCCCCTGGCCGCCTCGACGAATCCGCGCTCGCGCAGGGACAGGGTCTGGGCCCGTACGGCCCGCGCCACCCCGCCCCAGCCCAGGAGCCCGAGCACCAGGCCCATCTCGAACGCGCTGCTGAACTTCCATATGGTCGACAGCACGAGCAGCAGCGGCAGGCCGGGGATCGTCAGCTTCATGTCGGTGATCCGCATGAGCACGGTGTCCCAGCGTCCGCGCCTGAACCCGGCGAACAGCCCGATCCCGGTGCCGAGCACGACCGTGATGACGGCGGTGACCAGTGCGGTCAGCAGCACGTACCGTGCCCCGGTGATCACCAGGGCCAGCACGTCGGTGCCCTCGAAGTCGGTGCCGAAGGGGTGTGCCCAGCTCGGCGGCGCGTAGAGCGCGTCGTTGTCGCGCGGCAGCCGCGCGGGGTAGAGCAGCGGCCCGAAGATCCCCATGAGCGCGAACATGACCACGATGGCCACGCCCAGCATCCGGCTCGGCTTGCGCCACAGGACCCTCCGGACGCCCCTCAGGAAGCCGCGTCGCCGGTCCGCGCGGGAGAATCCCCCCGCGACGACGGTCTGCTCGGTCATGCGCTCTCCCCTCCCGCACGCACCCGCGGGTCGATCGCGGTGTAGAGCAGGTCGGCCGCGATGTTCGCGATGACGATCGCGACGGTGATCAGCAGGAACGCGCCGCCCATCAGCGCGTAGTCGCGGTTGGTGATGCTGTCGATGAGCAGCAGTCCCAGCCCCGGGTAGTTGAAGATCCGCTCGATGAAGATCGCGCCGCCGAAGAGCAGGCCCAGTGAGAGGGCCAGGATGGTGAACAGCGGCAGGATCGCGTTGCGGGTCACGTAGCGGAAGATGATCCCGCGTTTCATTCCGCGCAGCTCGGCGGCGAGGATGAAGTCGTCGCCGAGCACGGTGACCACGCTGGACTTCATCGCCAGGATCCAGCCTCCGTAGGAGGCCAGCGCGTAGGTCACGATCGGCAGCGTGGCGTGCTCGATCAGCGAGCCGATGTAGGGGGCGTTGAACCCCGGCTCGAACAGGATGTCGGCCGTCCCCTCCGAGGGGAGGATCGGGATCAGGGTCGTGAAGACCGCGCCCAGCAGCAGCGCCAGGACGTACTGCGGCAGGCCGTGCAGCAGCGAACCGGAGACGGCCAGCGCGTCGCCCAGCCGGCCCGACCGCTTGATCGCCGCGTAGACGCCCATGACGACGCCGATCAGGAAGCTCAGCAGGGTGCCCACCAGGACCGGCAGAACGGTCCACTTCGCGGCCGAGGCGAGAACCTGGGTGACCTCCGCGCCGGGGACGCTCGTCGACCGGCCCAGGTCGAAGCGGAACAGGCCCGACATGTAGTCCACGTACTGCTGCCACAGCGTGCCACGCGGCATGAACCCGTACAGCACGGCCGTGGCACGCTCGGCCTGCTCCGGCGACATGCCCTGCTCGACCAGCTTCTCGTAGCGGGCGAGCATCGGGTCGCCGGGGATGTTTCTGATGATCAGGAAACTGATGGTGGTGACCACCAGGATCATGACGATCCCGCGGGCCAGGTGGCCGGCGAGCCGCCGTGCGATGACCGTCATGGCTGCCTCTTCTTGATCATGCCCAGCTGAAGCCAGACGCCCGACGTAAGCCGCAGCGCGTCGTTGTCGTCACCGGGGAAGCCGGTGAAGCGCGTGGTGTTGACGAACTGGGTGTTGACGTAGTCCCACATCTGGATCACCGGCAGGTCCTGGTTGGCGACCTTGGCGAGGGTCGCGATGATCTTCTTCTGCTCGGCCTCGGGGGCGGAGTTGAGCTTGAACGCCAGCTCGCCGGGGTTGACCCTGCCGACGCCCTTGACCTCGACGGTCTCGGCGCCGCCCATCCAGTTGCCCTCCTTGCCGGGGGCGACGTGCCTGAGCCTGCCGCCGAACATCTGCCAGCCGTTGGCCGTGCCGTACAGGCGCTGGTAGACGTTGTAGGGCGCGGGGCCGAGCGCGACCAGCCAGAAGCCGATGTCGTACTTTCCGGCCGCCAGTTCCTCGAGGTAGAGCGGGTAGTCGGCGGTGGTGACCACCTGCGCCTCGACTCCGGCGTCGTTGAGCTGGCTGGTGACGGCCTTGGCGCCGGTCAGCCAGTCGGAGAAGGCCGCGGGCACGTGAATGATCGGCTTCCAGGGCGTGCCGTCCGGCATCGTCCACTTGCCGCCGATCTTGCGCATCCCGGCCGCCTTGAGCTCCTGCTCCGCCTTGGCGGGATCGGCCCGGTAGGGCTCCAGCGCGCCGTAGGAGTCGCCCAGCCAGGCCTCGGCGGCCTTCTGGTGCAGGCCCGAGGTCGCGACCGAGGCGACACCGCCCTCCGGTGAGGCGATCTTGGTGACCTGCGCCCGGTCGACGAGGTAGGCCAGCGCGCGGCGGACGTGCACGTTGTCGTAGGGCTTCCTGGTCTGGTTGAACGCCAGCGCGTTGCCGACGGGTGAGTATCCCCGCACGACGGCGTTGCCCTCGGTCCGCACGATGCGCTTCATCACCTGTTCCGGGAGCGCGGTGAAGGGCGCGTTGTCCAGCTTCCCGGCGATCAGGTAGTTCCAGATCTGCTCGTTGCCGGTGTAGTTGAGGATCTTCACGTACTCGGGGGCGACGTTGGCGGCGTTGTAGAAGTTCTTGTTCTTGACCAGCAGCGCCTCGCCGGGGTTCACCCGCTTCAGCACGAACGGCCCCGCGGAGACGTCCTTGGCCGGTCCGAAGGCGATGACCTTCTCGGCGAGGCCGGTGATCTCGGCGCGTGCCGCCTCGGCCTGCGGCGTGTCGCCGCGCGCGATCCGCAGCTTGTCCCAGAAGTCGGCGGGCAGCACGTTCTTCCAGATGTGCGCGGGGACGATGCAGGTCTCCATGACGCCGCGGACGAAGGTGGCGCTCGGGTTCTTCGCCGACTGGCTGATCTTGATCGTCCGATCGTCGACGATCTCGATGTCGGAGGCCGTGCCGGCCGCGCTCGGGTCGAGGGCGTAGGCCGTACCACCCTGGGTGTAGGCCAGGCCGATCGAGAGCTTGACGTCCTCGCTGGTGATGGGCTTGCCGTCGGACCACCTGCCGTTCGGGCGCAGCCTGATGGTGATCGACGACTGGTCGGGGGCGATGTCCCAGCTTTCGGCGACCCCGGGATAGAACTGGTTGGGGTCGGTCAGATGGTTCTTCGTCCACCCGAGCCACTCGGCGTTGTATCCCCTGAAGGTGTTGCCCTTCGGGTTGTACGGGTTGATCGGCGCGTTCGCGTCGATTCCCGGTTTGAGGGCATCGACCGTGGTGTAGAGACCGCCGTCGACCGCGGCGGACCGGTCTCCGATACCGCCGCACGCCGTGACCGTGGTGAGGCCGAGCAGCGCCGCTACCACTGCAAATCGCTTCATGAACTGCTCCAAGGGACTCCAAAAATGGAAGCCGGGGTTGCCCGGACCATAAATCGCCGCGAGCGGATGCGTCAAGAAACTTCACAGTCCACAAAGGCTATGTAATTTTTCTTCATGGATTCCCTCCAGCTCCGGACCACCCCTCCGGGCGCCCAGGCGAGTCAAGTGATCTTGGCCGAATGGACGAACAACCTCGTGCTCTTCGGTAAACCGGACGAATTCCCCCACCCCCGACCTGTCATACCGTCGCGATAACCACGTATCGGAGGGCTGGCACTTGACCGTTGATCTGCATCACCGCGCCGTCGTCGCGGACACCCACAACGACTTGCTGATGGCGGTCACGGCCAGGCCCCCGCGGAGGTGGGCGTCGTTCTTCCGTGAGCGCTGGCTGCCCCAGCTGCGCGACGGCGGAGTCGACCTCCAGGTGCTTCCGGTCTTCATCGACGAGCGCTACCGCCCGGAGGGGGCGCTCCGCGAGACGCTGCGCATGATCGAGTGCGCCCACGTCCTGGCGGAGGGCAACGCCGACGAGGTACGGCTGTGCCTGGACGGCGCCCAGGTCGACCAGACCCTCGCCGAGGGCCGCATCGCGCTGGTCCTCGCCCTGGAGAGCGCCCCCGGCGTCGACGCGAACGTGGAACTGTTCTCGACGCTGCACCGGCTCGGCGTCCGCGTCGCCTCCGTCGCCCACTGGGGCCGCACCCCGCTGGCCGACGGCAGCGGCGAGGACGGCACCGGCAGCAGGCTCACCTCCACGGGGGTCGAGGCGCTGCGGGAGATGGAACGCCTCGGCATCATCTTCGACGTCTCCCACCTCGGCGCCTCCGGCGTCGCGCACGTGCTGGAGCTCGCCACCCGGCCCGTCATGGCCACCCACTCCTCGGCGCGCGCGCTGCGCGACCACCACCGCAACCTCACCGACGACCAGCTCAGGGCCATCGCGGCGACCGGCGGCGTGGTGTGCGTGAACTTCGTGCCGAGCTTCCTGTCGGACGACCCCGCCGAGTTCACGGTCGCGCGGCTGGCCGACCACATCCAGCACATCGCCGAGGTCGCCGGGATCGACCACGTCGGCCTCGGCCCCGACTTCGTCCGCGAGGTGCTGTCCGAGACCACCCCGCCCTGCTGCGAGGACCTCGGGTTCGGCGAGATCGACCCCCTGGCGGCCCTGCCGGGACTCGACGGGCCGCGGGGCCTGCCCCTGGTCACCGAGGAACTCCTCCGGCGCGGGCTGCCCGAGGAGGACATCCTCAAGATCCTCGGCGGCAACGTGCAACGTCTGTTCCGCGCGGTGCTGCGATGACCGGAGTCAGCCTCGACGCGAAGAGGACCGGGTTCGACCTCCGCGAGCTTCACAGCATCGAGGAACTGGAACAGGTGTACCGGCTGCTCCTCGACATCTGGCAGGCGGACGCCAGCAGCGCGCCGATCAGTGTGGAGCTGATGCGGGCGCTGTCGCACGCGGGCAACTACGTGGCCGGCGCCTACGACGGGGAGCGGCTGGTGGGGGCGTCGG
>NZ_JBFBCF010000062.1:0-24218 GCF_040683035.1 Streptosporangium sp. NPDC051022
GCATCGGGGTGGGGTGGTGGCGGGGTTGCGTGCGGTGGTGGGGCAGAGCGTGAGCGCGGGCGCGGCGATCTGTGACATCCGCGACACCTGACCCGACCGGCTCAGGCCAAGCGAGCGGGAGAGCGCGGCGGTGGGATGGTTGGGGTGGGAGAGTGTGATGGAACGGGGGATCGGGGCGATGGTAGTGCCAGCCCCCCTATGAAGAGCGGTGCCGCCGTGACTGACCTTCGGGGCTGGGCGGGGAAGAGTAGTGGGGGTCACCTCACCTCGTCCCTGCAAGCCTGGAAGGCGGATCCCATGAACTCAGCTCTGCGGGTGGTCGCGGTCCCCACGGCGGACGCACTGCTGGAGAGGCTCACTCCGGCGGAGCGAGCGGTGTTCGTACTCAGGGAGGCGTTCTCCTACGGCTACCGCGAGATCGCCGATGTCCTGGATCTGTCCGAGGCCGGCTGCCGGCAGCTCCACCGCGACGGCAGCCGCCGCATCGGCGGGCCCCGTGTGTTCGAGGAACCCGGTGTGCGCAGGCGGTGGAACGTCGACGGCTTCATGCTGGCCGCCATGGAAGGCGACCTGGCCGCGCTGGAGCGGATCCTCGACGCCGACGTGGTCGCCTGGACCGACGGCGGCGAGGAGGCCGCCCCCATGGTGGGCGCGCGGGAGGTCGCCCGCTACGCCGTACGTGTGCTCGCCCGCTTCGGCGAGGCGGCCGAGATGCGGCACACCGAGGTGAACGGTCAGACGGCCCTCATCGCCCGTGTCGACGGCAGGCTCGTGGGAGTCATCGTGATGGAGATCGTCGAGGACCGTATCACCGCGCTCTGGTCCGTCCTGAACCCCACCCGGCTGGCCGACGTCACGCGAAGGACTCCCGGAGCCGAGTGAGCGCTCTCCCGGTCTGTCCTGAAAGGTCCCATACAACCTTAGAGGTCGGTGAAATCGCTATTAGATTTTCATTAAAAAGATAGGGTTTCTCCCTATCATCACCGCATGGACATGGAAATGCGCCATCTTCAGGTGATCCACGCGATCGCCCAGCACGGCAGTATCTCCAAGGCGGCCTCCTCCCTCGGTCTGTCCCAGCCCGCGCTGGCCGGTCAGCTCCAGCGCATCGAACGCATGCTCGGCGGCCGCCTGTTCGAGCGGGCGCACGAGGGCAGCCGCCCCACGCAGCTGGGCGGCTGGATCCTCGAGCGGTCCGGATCGCTGCTCCACGCCTTCGGCACGCTGCAGCGAGACGCCCGCCACTACGTCGAGCGGGGCACCGGCAAGGCCCTCGTGCGGGTCGGATGCGCGCCCATGTCGCTGGCGGGATACGTCAGCAACTGCCTGTACGACCTGGTGCCCGACGTCGACTTCACCATCCGCACCGAGGAGTCCATGGACACCCTGCACTCCTTCATGGCCACGGGCAGGCTGGAGCTGGCGGTCCTGGGCGACTACCCCGGCTACGAGCTGACGCCGCCCCCCGGAGTGGTGTACGAGGTCCCCGTCATCGAGCCGATCTTCGTGGGGGTGTCGGAGTCCCACCCGCTGGCCGGGTATGAGGAGATCGACCTGGCGGACCTGGCCGACGAGGAGTGGGCCATGCCCCCGCACGTGGAGATGGGGCACAGGGAGCACTTCTGGGACGCCTGCAGGCGGCACGGCTTCGCGCCGAAGCTGTCCTTCTCCGTCAGCTCCAGCCTCGCCTACGACCTGATCAAGGCGGGCAGATGTGTGGGGATGTTCCAGGCGATCTATCAGGAGCAGCCGGGAGTCGTCGTCCGCCCGCTGGTGGGCACCCCCATGCTGTTCCGGTACATCATCGCCTGGACCCGGCACGGCCCGCTGGCCGACAAGGTGGTCTCCCTCATCAGTACCGCGATCCGCGCCTACTGGAGCGAGGCGCTGAAGATCCCCGTCTACGCGACGTGGCTCGAACGCCACGGGCAGCCCCTCCACTTCCCCCCGTGAGGTTTCCCCGGTACGGCCTCCCGTGAGCGCCTTGACTTGGGTTGTCCGGTTTGGCGACACCCCATAGCAATGCGCTATGGGGAGCTGGAGGGTTTCGCGTATGGCCCGGCGATGACAACTTTGGTCCAGCCCTGGCCGGCCACGGCTCCTTGGTCCCTTCCCCCCAGGGGACTTTTGAGAGGAGTCATCCAGAGTGAGATCCAAGCTCAAAACGGGCGCCGTCGCCGTACTGGCGACAGCGACCCTGGCGGCGACCACGCTAGCGGGCACCGCCGGCGCCTACGCCGCGGGTAGCGCGGCCCCCTACACCGCGGCGGCGAAGAAGCCGACCCCGGTGGGAGCCGCGCCGAAGTCCGAAAGGGCCTTCACCCGTCCGACCCCCGAGGGCCAGAAGCGCGCCGTCGCCCTCGCGGACAAGACCATCGCCGCCCAGAGCGCCAAACTCGTCAAGAGCGAGGACGACGTCTTCTCCCTGGACAAGGCGACGTCGGTCGGTGGTGCGCAGTACCTCACCTACAACCGCACCTACCGCGGTGTGCCGGTCTACGGCGGCGGCGTGGTCGTCGCCACCGACGGCGCGGGCCTGAAGGTCGCGACCCTCGAGACCGCGCAGAAGACCGAGCTGAACCTGGACACCAAGCCCTCGCTGTCGGCGAGCAAGGCCGCGAGCAAGGCTCGCACCCTGGTGGCCAAGGTCGACAGCGTCAGCACGCCCAAGCTGGTCGTGCACGCCCTGGCCGAGACGGGCGCGCCCCGTCTGGCCTGGGAGGTCGTCGTCAGCGGCAGCTCCAAGACCGCCCCGAGCGTCCAGCACGTCTACGTCGACGCGCAGAACGGCTCGGTCCTGAGCAACTGGGACGCGGTCAAGGCCGGCACCGGCCAGGGCTTCTACAACGGCAACGTCACCATCACCACCAGCTCCGGGTACACGATGCGGGACGGCACCCGCAGCGGCCTGGCGTGTGGCGGCCAGAACGGCTCGGCCTACACCAAGAGCACCGACTCCTGGGGCAACGGCCAGGGAACCAACCTTGAGACCGCCTGCGTGGACGCCTACTGGGCCGCGCAGAAGGAATGGGACATGCTCAAGGAGTGGTTCAACTACAGCGGCTTCAACGGCCGTGGTGGCGGCTTCCCGGCGCGCGTCGGCCTGAACGACGTCAACGCGTTCTGGAACGGCTCGTACACCAACTTCGGCCACAACCAGGCCAACAACCAGCAGGCCACCCCGATGGACGTCGTGGGCCACGAGTACGGCCACGCCATCTACCAGTTCGCCGGTTCCGGCGGCGGCACCGGCAGCGGCAACGAGGACGGCGGTCTCAACGAGTCCACCGGTGACATCTTCGGCGCGCTGCTGGAGGCCTACGCCAACAACCCGAACGACCCGCCGGACTACACCGTCGGCGAGGAGGTCAACCTGGTCGGCAGCGGTCCGATCCGGTACATGTACAAGCCCTCGCAGCACAGCGGTGACCCGGACTGCTACAGCTCCTCGATCCCCAACACCGAGGTGCACGCCGCGGCCGGCCCGCAGAACCACTGGTTCTACCTGGTCGCCGAGGGCACCAACCCCGGTGGCGGCAAGCCGACCAGCTCGGTCTGCTCCGGCCCGTCCAGCCTGACCGGTATCGGCATCCAGAAGGCCGGCCAGATCTACCTGGCCTCGCTGCAGCTGCGGACCTCCGCCAGCCGGACCCACGCCCAGGCCCGCGCCCAGACGCTGACCGCCGCCAAGCAGCAGTTCCCCAACAGCTGTGTCGAGTGGAACGCGGTCAAGGCCGCCTGGACCGCGGTGAACGTCCCGGCCGGTTCCAACGAGGGCACCTGCACCATCCAGAACCCGAACGACTTCTCCGTCTCCCTCAACCCCACCTCCGGCAGCGTCCAGGCCGGTCAGTCCGCGACCTCGACCGTCGGCACCACGGTGACGGCCGGCAGCGCCCAGTCCATCACGCTGCGCGCCAGCGGCCTGCCGTCGGGGGCGAACGCCTCCTTCAGCCCGGCGACCATCACCGCGGGCCAGTCCTCGACGCTGACCATCACCACCTCGTCGACCACGCCGAACAGCACCTCCTCGGTGACGGTCACCGCTGACGGCACCGACGTCGACAAGACCGCGACGTACACGCTGACCGTCGGCGGCGGCGGCCCCGGTGGCGGCGAGGTGCCGGACATCAGCGTCGCGAACGTCAAGGCGCACCTGCAGCAGCTGCAGACCATCGCCACCAACAACGGCGGTAACCGCAGGTCCACCGGCGCCGGCTACACCCAGTCCGTCAGCTACGTCGAGACCAAGCTGCGCGACGCCGGGTACACCGTCAGCCGCCAGAGCTGCACCTCGGGCTGCACCGGCGGTGCCGGTCCCAACCTGATCGCGGACTGGCCGGGCGGTGACGCCAACCAGGTCGTCATGTCCGGCGCCCATCTCGACAGCGTCGCGGCCGGGCCCGGCATCAACGACAACGGCTCCGGCTCCGCCACCCTGCTCGAGGTCGCGCTGACCCTGGCCGCCAAGAAGCCCACCATGACCAAGCACGTGCGCTTCGGCTGGTGGACCGACGAGGAGCAGGGGCTGCTCGGCTCGAAGTTCTACGTCAACTCGCTCAGCTCGACCGAGCGTTCCAAGATCAAGGTCTACTACAACTACGACATGGTCGGCTCGACCAACGCGGGCTACTTCATCAACAACATCAACACCGCCGCGGCGACCGACCTCAAGGCGTTCTACACCAAGCTGAACCTCCAGCCGGAGGAGAACGTCGAGGGCGCCAACCGCTCCGACGACGCCTCCTTCCGCAACGCCGGCATCCCCACCTCCGGTGTGGCGGCCGGTGCCAGCGCCACCAAGACCTCGGCGCAGGCGACCAAGTGGGGCGGCCAGGCGAACAGGGCGTACGACTCCTGCTACCACTCCGCCTGTGACACCACCAGCAACATCAACGACACCGTCCTCGACCGGGCGGCGGACGCGGCCGCGTACGCGATCTGGAAGGGCGCGGTCGGTGGCGACACCCCGCCCCCGACCGACGACTACTCGGTCTCGGTCAACCCGTCCTCGGCCACGGTCCAGCCCGGCGGCTCGGCCTCGGCGACGCTGAGCACCCAGACCACCTCGGGCAGCGCCCAGTCGGTCTCGCTCAGCGCCAGCGGCGCCCCCTCCGGCGTGTCGGTGAGCTTCAGCCCGGCGACCATCACCAGCGGCCAGAGCTCCTCGGTCAGCATCACCACCTCCGCCGGTACCGCGGCGGGCACCTACACCATCAACCTCAACGGCACGGGCACGAGCGCGAACCGCTCGGCCTCCTTCACCCTCACCGTCGGCGGTACCGGCGGCGGGCGCACCTTCACCAACGACACGCCCTTCGAGATCAACGACGGCTACCAGGACTCCACCGACATCGACGTCGCCCTTGACGGAGCCGCCGGCAGCACGTTCACGGTCACGGCCGACATCCAGCACTCCTGCTCGCAGGACGTGCGCATCACCCTGGTCCAGCCGAACGGGACCTCACGGGTGCTGAAGTACGAGGCCTACGAGGCGTGCACCGAGTACAACGGGCCGGTCAGCTTCACGGTGAGCAACCCCTCCCGGCTCGGTAACGGCACCTGGTCGCTCGTCGTCGGCGACTACTTCCAGGGAGACACCGGAATGGTCAACTCCTGGAGCATCTCCTTCTGACGGCGGACCGGCGGAACGGAGAACGACGAACAGAGCACGCAGCGGTGGCCCGGACCTCCCGAAGGTCCGGGCCACCGCCCGTTTCCGGTCTCCGGCGAGGTCACTCGGGGACGTTCGGAAGGTCCGAGATGCTGTCCAGCCACGCCCGGTGCAGGCCGGCGAAGCGGCCCGCGCCCTCGATGAGCCGGTCCGGCGGGCCGTCCTCCACGATCCTGCCGCCGTCCATCACGAGCACCCGGTCCGCGATCTCGACGGTCGACAGCCGGTGGGCGATGATCAGGGCGGTACGGTCCGCCAGGATCGTGCGCATCGCCCGCTGCACCAGCCGCTCGCCGGGGACGTCGAGGCTGGAGGTCGCCTCGTCCAGGATCAGCACCGCCGGGTCGGCCAGGAAGGCGCGGGCGAACGCCACCAGCTGCCGCTGCCCGGCGGACAGGCGGCCGCCGTGCTTGCCGACCTGGGTCTCGTACCCTTCGGGGAGCGCCGAGACGAAGTCGTGGGCGCCGACGGCCCGGACGGCCTCGACGACCTCGGCCGTGGTCGCGTCCGGCCTGCCGAACCTGACGTTGTCGGCGATGGAGCCGGCGAAGAGGAAGTTCTCCTGCGTCACCAGGACCACCGCCGTACGCAGTGACCGCTCACCGAGGTCGCGCAGGTCGACCCCGTCCAGCAGCACGCGCCCCGCGACCGGGTCGTAGAACCTGGCGACCAGCTTCGCCAGCGTGGTCTTCCCCGCCCCGGTGGTGCCGACCAGTGCCACGCTCTGCCCGGCGGGAATCGTCAGATCCATCCGGGGCAGCACGGGGGTGCCGTCCAGGTAGGAGAACTCGACCGCCTCGAACCGTACGCGGCCGTGAGGGCGCTCCAGCGGCACCGGGTCGCGCGGCTCGGGGACGGCGGGTCTCTCCTCCAGCACGCCGGAGAGCTTCTCCAGCGCCGCGCCGGCCGACTGGAAGGTGTTGTAGAACTGCGAGATCTCCTGCATCGGCTCGTAGAACTGGCGCAGGTAGAGCAGGAACGCGGCGAGCACGCCGATCGTGACCTCGCCGCCGATGGCCAGCCATCCGCCGTAGAGCAGGATCGCCGCGACCGTGACGTTCCCGATCAGTTTGACGCCCGGCGTGAAGAGCGCGATCAGGTGTGCGCCGCGCACGTTGGCGTCCCGGTAGTCGGCGTTGAGCCGGGAGAAGATCTCCTGGTTGCGCGGCTCCCTGCGGAACGCCTGGACCGCGCGTATACCGGTCATCGACTCCACGAAGTGGACGATCACCAGCGCCACGGTCTCCCGGGTCCTGCGGTAGGTGATGCTCGACTGCCGCCGGAACCAGCCGGTGAACAGCAGCAGGAACGGCAGCGGCAGCAGGGCGGCCAGGCCGAGTTTGACGTTCAGGAACAGCAGCAGGACCGCGGTTCCCACCAGCGTCAGCACGGCCGTGACGAGCCCGTCGAAGCCCGACTCCAGCATCTCCGAGATGGCCTCGATGTCGGAGGTGAGCCGGGAGACGACCCGGCCCGAGGTGTAGCCGTCGTGGAAGGACAGCGACAGTCTCTGGAAGTGGGCGAAGACGCGCCGCCGCAGCTCCAGCAGGATGTCCTGGCCGATGCGGCCCGTCTTCCCGAGGAACACCTGCCTGGTCGCCGCCTGGATCGCCGCGGCGGCCAGTACCGCCACGACCACGGTGACCAGCGTGCCCGGTCCCTCGCCCGAGGTCATCGGCGGGATGCCCGCGTCGATGCCCACCTTGACCAGGTAGGGGATGGCGAGCGTGGCCGCGTTGCAGACCACGATCACGGCGACGAGCAGAATGATCTCCCTGCGGTACGGCCGCAGCAGGTCGGCCAGCAGCCGCCTGGAGCGGGCACGGAGCAGGAACGACACCTGCTCGGGCAGTTCGTCCTTGTCCTCGGCGGCGACGCCGCGCCAGTTCCGCGTGTCGGTCCCGGTCATCGCAGCGCCTCCCGTCCGTCCAGGTCGGCTCCGTCCAGGTCGGCTTCGCCCAGGTCTGCCGAGAGCAGCGCGCGGTACTCCGGCACGCTCGCCATCAGCTCGTGGTGACGGCCCACGTGGGCGATCGTCCCGTCCAGCAGCAGGGCGACCTTGTCGGCGAGCAGTACGGTCGAGGCCCGGTGCGCGACGACGATCCCGGTGGCGTCCCGCAGCACGTGCCGGAGCGCCTCCTCGACCAGGGCCTCGGTCTCGACGTCCAGCGCGGAGAGGGTGTCGTCGAGGACCAGGATCTTCGGCCGGGTGAGGACCGCGCGGGCCAGGGCGAGGCGTTGTCGCTGTCCGCCGGACAGCGACATCCCCTGCTCGCCGATCCTGGTCTGCAGCCCCCACGGCAGGTCGTGGACGAATCCGGCCTGGGCGACCTCGAGGGCCGCCTCCATCTCCTCCTCGGTGGCGTCGTGCCGTCCGAGCAGGAGGTTCTCCCTGACGCTCATCGAGAACAGCGTCGGTTCCTCGAAGGCCGTGGCGACCATCGAGCGGAGCGCCGGCAGCGAAAGGTCCCGCACGTCGTGGCCGTCGACGGTGATCCGGCCCGCGGTGACGTCGTGGAGACGGGGGACCAGGGCGGTCAGCGTGGTCTTGCCCGAGCCCGTCGCCCCGACGATCGCGACCGTCTCGCCCGGGCGCACCTCCAGCCAGACGTCGTGGAGCACCGGCTCGGCGGCGCCGGGGAAACGGAACCCGACGCCCTCGAAGCGCAGATGCCCGCGAGGCCGCTCGACCACGCCCGTGCCGCCGACGATCTCGGGTTCGGTGTCGAGCACCTCCATCACGCGGTCGGCCGAGGTCATCGCCTCCTGGCCCATCACCATGATGAAGCCGAGCGCGGAGATGGGCCACACCAGCTGCAGCATCAGGGTGGTGAAGGCCACCAGCGTGCCCAGGGTCAGCAGTCCCGAGCCGGCCGCGAGCGCGCCGAGCAGCAGTACGACGGCGAGGGTGACGTTGGGGATCACCTCGAGGAAGGTGAAGAACCGCGCCGAGAGCCGCACCTTCTCCATCGCGGTCCGGTGGAGCTTCCGCGCCCCCTCGTCGAAGACGCCGAAGACGTGCGAGGCACGACCGAAGGCCTTGATCGTGCGGATGCCGATCGCGGACTCCTCGATCACGGTGGCCAGGTCGCCCTGCTGGTCCTGGACCTGGCGCGAGACGTCGACGTACCTCCGTTCGAAGCGCAGCGAGATGAGCACGATCGGCAACGCGGACGCGGCGACCAGCAGGCCGAGCGGCCAGTACATGTTCAGCAGCAGGCCGGTCACCGTCACGATCTGGACGCTGATCAGCACGAGGAAGAGCAGGCCGAAGCCGAGGAAGCGCCGGATCGTGGCCAGGTCGGTCGTCGCGCGGGACAGCAGCTGACCGGACTGCCAGCTGCCGTGAAAGCTCATCGGCAGCCGCTGCAGGTGCTCGTAGAGGTCGTCGCGGATTCTGGTCTCCATGTCCAGGACGCCTTCCGCGAGGAGCCACCGGCGCAGCAGGATCAGCAGTGCCTCGACCACGCCCAGGGCCAGGGCGAGCAGGGAGAGGGGGAGCAGGGCCGCGGTGTCGCCCCGGGCGACGGGCCCGTCGATGATCTCTCTGCCGACCAGCGGGATGGCGATGCCGATCCCGACTCCGGCGAGGGCGGGCAGCCAGATGAGGATCAGACGGGTGGCGTAGGGGCGCAGGTAGGACTTCAACCGCCATAGCGAGTTGGTCCTGGCGCGCCGCGGGCGGGGGATCGAGGGCCTATGGGTACCGGATTCTCGCGCTTGGGCGACGGTATCTGGGGGCATCGGCAGGCAGCACGCTCCTCACTGTCTTCAGTTGATGGGATCACCGCCCGGAGTAAGGGCCCATTAAGGCTAAAACCGTCGTCAAACGGTTTTCCGTCGCGGGTTCCGGCGTTCCGCCGGATCGATGCCGCGCCTCCGGTACGAGGTGACCATCAGAGTCTCCGTGGCCTCCTGAAAATGGGCAACTGTCCTGGAAGTCGGCCTACACTGGCATTTAGGCAACATAGCCGGAAAGCCGCTGGATATGGTGACTGCATGCCTTCACTGCGTCCGATGTATTTTATCCGCTATATCCACATTTCTCCGTGACGCCTATTTCGGGTCTTTTAAGCGTCATATCCTGAATTTTCTTTGACGTCGAGTTCCGTGCCGCCCGTGTCCTTCGCACGCCGTGCTCGGCCGTGCCGGGAAGCTCGGCCGTGCCGGGAAGTCCGGTCTCCACCCGGAGGTGGAGATCCCCCGTCTCCACCCGCGCTCCGATGCGGCGCGAGGCCGCCCTTCCCTACTGTCGCCGTCATGGATCCGATGCAGCTCGCCGTCACCACCCTCGTCATCGTCGTGTTCGTCGTCTACCGCCAGATGGTGACGCGGCGGACCGACCGGCGTGGCCTTCTCGTCCTCGGCCTCGTCATGATCGCGGGTGGTCTCGCCGGCGGCGGCGTCGTCGACACCGGCCGGCCCCTCCTGAGCGCCGTCATGCTCGCCGTGGAGCTGGCCTTCGCCGTGGCCTTCGGTGCCGTCCGCGCCTCGACCGTGCGGGTGTGGCGGGACGAGGCGGGGGTCACGTGGTCCAAGGGAACCCGCTGGACCATGCTGGCCTGGCTGCTCTCCTTCACCGGCCGTGCCGCCCTGTTCGCCGTGGGCACCGCGCTGGGCCTCACCGCGCCGCCCACCGCCGCACTGGTCTTCGCGGGCCTGACCATCTCGGTCCAGTCCCTCCTGGTCGCCCGCCGGGGCCGGGCGCTGACCGGCACCGCCGTACGGGAGAGGGAGGTCTCCCCGATAGCGTCGTGATGTGACCACCAACCGTCAGGAGAACGCGGACCGTCGGCGGAACGGGAGAGGAGGGGAGAGCGCGATCGTCCCCACCGTCCTGCGCCTGGGGGTGGTCGTGCTGTTCGTGATCGGGCAGGCCAGGTCCCGGCCGGGCTTCGGCCTGACGGGGGAGGGACTCGTGATCACGCTCCTGACCGTCGCCGTGGCCGTCGCCCTGCTGGTCGCGATCCTGCTCCCGCAGCGGGGCGACTCGCCCCCGCCCTCGTTCCTCGGGGTTCCCGTCAAGATCGTCGCGTTCTGCCTCGCCGTCCTGTGCGCCGTCGGCCTGGACACGATGGCCAACGACGGTCCGGCCATCGCCGTGCTGATCTTCGCGGCCGGGGCCGCCGCGGTCAGACACCCCTTTCCCCACTCGCTGCCGGTCGGGGCGCTGGGCCTGGCGGGGCTGCTGACGGCCGGAGCGATCACCGGCGACATGGATCGGGCGCTCAGCCTGGCCTTCAGCCTCTGCCTGGTCTTCCTGATCGCCTACTCGATCAGGCAGCGCCGGGCCGTCAGGAACGCCGAGGGGCGCGAGGCGGTGCTGGCCGAGCGGGCCCGCATCGCCAGGGAGATCCACGACATCCTCGCCCACTCCCTGTCGGCGCAGATCGTGCACCTGGAGGGGGCCAGGCTGCTGCTGCGCGCCGACCGGTCACAGGAGGCCCTCGACCGGGTCGAACGCGCCAGGGACCTGGCCAAGAACGGTCTCGAGGAGGCCCGCAGGGCCGTGTCCGCCCTGCGGGAGGACCTGCCGCCGCTGCCCGCCGCGCTGAGGGCGCTGGCTGAGGAGTTCCGGGCCGTCACCGGCAGGGAGTGCACGCTCCTGCTGTCCGGCCGGGAACGCCGCCTGCCGCCGGAGACCGAGCTCGCGGTGATCCGTACCGCCCAGGAGGCCATCACCAACGTGCGCCGTCACGCCCCGGGCTCCGCGGCGACCGTACGGCTCGGCTTCCATGGCGGCTCCTGCGAGCTCGAGGTCACCAACCCCGCCGGGGATTCGCCGGGTACACCAGGAGGAGGATACGGAATCATGGGCATGCGAGAACGGGCCGAACTCCTCGGCGGGACCCTCGAAGCCGGCGAGAGCGGCGACGTGTTCCGGATCCGCCTGCGGGTGCCGTCGTGACCGCCCGGGTGCTGGTGGTCGACGACCAGGCCGTGGTCCGCGACGGGCTGGTGCTGCTGCTGGGCCTGCTGCCGGACATCGAGGTGGTCGGCTCCGCCGGTGACGGGGAGGCCGCGCTGCGGCTGGTCGCCGAGCATCGGCCCGACGTGGTGCTGATGGACCTGCGGATGCCGAGGGTGGACGGGGTCGAGGCCACCCGCAGGATCCGCGAGGGGTTTCCCGGCACCCAGGTCGTGGTCCTGACCACTTACTCCGACGACGAGTCGGTCTTCGCGGCGCTGCGGGCCGGAGCCCGCGGCTTCCTCACCAAGAGCGCGGACGCCGACGAGATCGCCAGGGCCGTCGCGGCGGTCATGAACGGTGACGCCCAGCTCGATCCCAGCGTGCAGCTGCGCCTGCTCAACACCGTGACGGGACACCAGGGTCCGCCCGGCGCCACCGAGCCCGTACCGCCGTCCGCCGTGCAGCCGCCCGCAGGCCCCGGGTCCCCGCCGGAAGATCATCCGCAGCCGCGGCGGACGGCCCGTCCCGCGCCCGGGAGGCAGGCGGGACCGGGCGGCGGGCTCCCCGGCCCGGCGCCCGACGGCCTGACCCCGCGTGAGATCGAGGTGCTGCGCCTCATCGCCAGGGGACTGTCGAACGCCGAGATCGCCGCGGTCCTCTTCATCGGCGAGGTCACCGTCAAGACGCACATCAACAACCTGTTCGCCAAGGCTCGTCTGCGCGACCGCGTCCACGCCGTCACCTACGCCTACCGCCACGGCCTGGCCGAGCCGTAGACGGGCCGGGCGACGGGCCGGGCGACGGGCGGGGAGCAGGGCCGGCGAACGGGCTCCGGCCCGGCTCCCTGAGATCCGCACCCACCCTGTCCGGCCCGGCTCCCGGCTCCCGCCGGAGCCCGGAGACGGGCCGGGCAGGGGACCGGTCAGATGCCCGGGCCCGGGACCGGGATCAGGTCGGGGCCGACGATGTGACCCTGGTGGTGCTCCGGGGCGTTCTGGTCGTGCCGGAAGTGCCCGGCGTACCAGACGACGA
Source organism: Streptosporangium sp. NPDC051022 (assembly GCF_040683035.1). Taxonomy (NCBI): domain Bacteria; kingdom Bacillati; phylum Actinomycetota; class Actinomycetes; order Streptosporangiales; family Streptosporangiaceae; genus Streptosporangium; species Streptosporangium sp. NPDC051022. The sequence continues at coordinate 12,618 of NZ_JBFBCF010000062.1, forward strand.
CGTTGGTGTCCTGGACGCTCTCGCCGTTGACGAACCGGTCGATCGCCGCCTGGTTGTTCGTGTGCGGGTTGTCGTCGTACAGCTCGCCGTCCCGCTGACGCAGGAACCACAGGTCGGCGATGCCGTAGACGTCGGCGGTGTTGTCGTGCTCACCGGGTACGATCCGGTACCCCCTGCCGCTGGACTTGTCGGTGACCTGCCAGAAACGGGCGGGCTTGCGGCGCTTCCTGGAGACCTCGCGCACGATCGGCGTCGGCTTGAGGCCTGCCGGGGTGTCGTCGAACTGCTCGATCAGGTCGTGGGCCGACCCCTCGACGTCGAAGTCGAAACGCCAGTAGACGTGGTGCCGGTGACGCATGCAGGTGCGCGGGTTGCGGACTCCCGCGAAGCCGAAACGCGGCTTGATCACGCCGTCGTCGGCCAGGCGCCACTCGGAGGCGTAGCGGTACCAGCCCGCCGCGATCTCGCTGACGATGCGCAGCTCGCCGTCGGCGTAGTGGAGGGCCACCCCCTGGAAGTTGCCCGCGTCGTTGTCGGGACGCTCCAGGATCGTCTTGGGCGACCGGTCGCAGAGCCGCCAGCCCCAGCCGACCGGGTCGGTGCCGGCGGCGGAGAAGCGGGTCTCCTGGTTCTGCCAGTCACGGAAGGTGACGCCGTCCTCCTCGTACTGGACGTTGAGGATCGGCACATGCGCCTGGCGTAGCACCAGCCTCCCCCGGTAACGGACGTCGCGGAGCTCGACGCCCGAGCCGGCGCCGGGGTTCTGGGGGGCGGAGGCGCGGGGCCGTACGACGACGAGGTTCCACAGTTCGGTTCCCTCGTCGACGACGCGCAGCCGTACCGCGTCGGGGCCGCCCCGGTCGCGCAGGCTCTCGACCCCCTCGGGCAGGTGCGACTCGCAGTCGCCCGGGTGCAGGGCCGCGCTGACTCCGGCGGGGGACCAGTCGACGGTGCCCGCCGCGACGTCCACGGCGACGATGCGGTGCTTGGTGTCGCCGCCGGGGGAGTAGACGCCGAGGGTCGGGCGGCGGACGGTGGTGCCGTCCTGCCTTTCCAGATCGGCGAGCGGCGGCATCGGCTGGTAGACCACCACGTCGTCGCCGGCGGGGAAACGCTCGTCGGCCCGCAGGATCGCGGCCGCCGCCCGCAGCTCCTCGGGGCGGGGGTTGGGCCGGTAGGCGCTCGGCAGGACCCGTGCCTCCTCGGGCCGGTCGATCGTGCCGCGCAGCTCGACTCCCCGGTTGGAGACCGGGTCGAAGACGTTCGCCCTGAACTCGGCTCCCTCGCCCGGCTCGTGTCCCAGGGCCGCCGCCTCGCCCAGGATGAGCCGGTCGGCGTCTGCGTTCTCCAGATGGGCGAGCACCGCGGGGTGCGTCTCCGCCACCTGCCGTACCTGATCGGCGGACAGTCCCGCCCTGTCGATCGCCTCGATGATCACTTGTGTGGTCATGGTGATCTCCCCGTTGTGAGATTCGACGATCGCCGCCGTCCCCGAACTTCCGCGGCGTCTCTTGCTTCGCTGATGTGACGAGGAAAGCGACGGGAAAGTTTCCTATTCGACGGGATTCGTTAAGCCGAGTACGACGTGGCGGCATCCGGCCACGCCCGCCAGCCCGTATCGGTGGGCCGATACCCCGTGGGGCGGGTGTAGGGATTGCGTCAATAAAAGCTGTGAAGGCGTATGGAACCCATCAAGACGCGCAAAAATCCATATATCTCACGCTTTCCTTGCTTCGTGGCCTCCATCCGGCGACCGGCCCCGTGCGACTCATCGAGGAACGAGGACGACCGGGGTCCTGGAATCCGGACCGCCCTCGGCAAGGGATGATCGTAGGAAGACGAACCGGACAGAAGGACGTGAGCGGGCGATGAACGGGGCACGCGGGCAGCTGCGCGTCTACCTGGGCGCGGCCCCCGGCGTCGGCAAGACCTACGCGATGCTCGACGAGGGGCACAGACGGCTCTCACGCGGCACGGACGTGGTCGTGGGCCTCGTGGAGACCTACGACCGACCACTCACCACCGCGCTGCTGGCGGGCCTGGAGATCGTGCCACGCCGGTCCGCGCTCTACCGGGGGACGGTTTTCACCGAGCTCGACACCGACGCCGTCATCGCCCGCCGCCCCAGGGTGGCGCTGATCGACGAGCTGGCGCACACCAACGTGCCCGGCTCGCGCAACGCCAAGCGATGGCAGGACATCGAGGAGATCCTCGACGCCGGGATCGACGTCATCTCCACCGTCAACATCCAGCATCTGGAGTCGCTCAACGACGTCGTCCACGAGATCACCGGGGTCCCGCAGCGCGAGACCGTGCCCGACGAGGTGGTGCGGCAGGCGGACGCCGTACAGCTGGTGGACATGGCGCCCGACGCGCTGCGCCGCCGGATGGCCCACGGCAACATCTACCTTCCAGAGAGGGTGGACGCGGCGCTGTCGAACTACTTCCGGGTGGGCAACCTGACCGCCCTGCGCGAGCTGGCCCTGCTGTGGGTCGCGGACAAGGTCGACGACCAGCTCGACCGCTACCGCGCCGAGCACGGCATCGCGGGGATCTGGGAGGCGCGCGAGCGCGTGGTGGTCGCGCTGACCGGCGGCCCCGAGGGGGACACCCTGGTACGGCGGGCCGCCCGGATCGCGGACAGGACCAAGGGCGCCGACCTGCTGGCCGTCCACGTGACCCGCTCCGACGGCCTGAGCAGGACGGATCCGGCGAACCTGGTGCGTCAGCGCGCCCTGGTGGAGAGCATGGGCGGCACCTACCACCAGGTGGTCGGCGACAGCGTGCCGCGCGCGCTGATCGACTTCGCCGGCGGGGTGAACGCCACCCAGCTGGTGCTCGGCGCGTCCCGGCACGGCCGGTTCGCCCAGATCTTCTCCCGGGGCGTCGGGATGACCACCACCGCGCTGTCCGGGCCGATCGACGTCCACATGATCACCCATGACGAGGCGAGCAGGGGCGTCCGCGGCGACCGGCCGCGGGCCGTGCTCACCCGCAGGCGCAGGATCGCCGGATGGGCCATGGCGCTGCTGGGCATTCCGGCGATCACCCTCCTGCTGGTCTCGGCCAGGGAGGAGATGAAACTGTCGAGCGGGATCCTGCTGTTCCTCCTCATGGTCGTCGGCGTCGCGCTCGTGGGAGGCATGTGGCCCGCCGTCACCGCGGCCGTGGCCGGATTCCTGCTGCTCAACTACTACTTCACCCCGCCGGTCGACCGGTTCACCATCGCCGACCCGGAGAACCTGCTCGCGCTCAGCGTCTACGTGCTGGTCGCCGTCATGGTGAGCGCCGTCGTCGACCTGGCGGCCAGGCGCACCAGGGAGGCGGCCCGCGCGAGCGCGGACGCCGAGGTGCTGTCCACGCTGGCGGGCCACGTGCTGCGCGGGGAGGCGGCGCTGGTGTCGCTGCTGGCGCGGCTGCGCGAGACCTTCGGGCTGACCTCGGTCACGTTGCTGGAGCGGACGGGGGAGCCGGCGCCCGACGACCGCTCGGAGCCCGAGGCGTGGCGGATCGTCGCCACCGCAGGAGGGCCGCCCTGCACCACACCGGGGGCGGCCGACACCGACGTGGTGATCGACCGGGACCTGGTGCTCGCCGCGCGCGGCCGGTTGCTCGACGCCGCCGACCGCCGGGTAGTGGAGGCGTTCGCCGCGGAGGCGGCGGTCGCGCTGCGCCAGGAGCGGCTGCGTCACGAGGCCGACCTGGCGGGGCCGCTCGCCGAGGCCGACAAGATGCGCACGGCGCTGCTCGCAGCCGTCAGCCACGACCTGCGCACCCCGCTCGCCTCGGCCAGGATCGCCGTCGACAGCCTGCTCAGCACCGAGATCGAGTGGTGTGAGGAGGACCGGCGGGAGCTGCTGGCCACCGCCGACGAGTCGCTGGTCAAGCTCGACCGGCTGGTCGCCAACCTGCTCGACATGAGCCGTCTGCAGGCCGGTGTGCTCGGCCTGGCCCTGCAACCGATCGCGGTCGGCGAGATTCTCCCGCGCTCCGTCGCCGACCTCGGGCCGCTGCGCGACCGGGTCGAGGGCGACATCCCCGCCGACCTGCCCGAGGTGCTCGCCGATCCGGCCCTGGTCGAACGGATCCTGGTCAACGTGATGTCCAACGCCGTGCGCTACAGCCCGTCAGGAGAGAAGGTCCTCGTCACCGCCAGCTCCTACGGCGGCGACGTCGAGGTCCGCGTCATCGACCGGGGACCCGGCATCCCGCGCGACGCGCACGACCGGGTCTTCATGCCGTTCCAGCGGCTCGGCGACCGCGACAACCACACGGGCGTCGGTCTCGGCCTCGCGCTCTCCAGAGGGCTGGCGGAGGCGATGGGCGGCAAGCTCGCTCCGGAGGAAACACCAGGGGGAGGTCTCACCATGATCCTGACGCTGCCCGTCGCCACCCGGGAGCACGCATGACACGCGTCCTCGTCGTCGACGACGAACCGCAGATCCTGCGCGCGCTGCGCATCAACCTCCTCGCCCGCCACTTCGAGGTCGCGGTCGCCGCCGACGGCGGCGCGGCCCTCCGCGAGGCCGCCGACTGGCATCCCGACCTGGTCGTCCTCGACCTCGGACTGCCGGACATCGACGGGGTCGACGTGATCCACGGGCTGCGCGGCTGGACCAGCGTGCCGATCATCGTGCTCTCCGGGCGGGCCGGGAACCAGGACAAGGTCGAGGCGCTGGACGCCGGAGCCGACGACTACGTCACCAAGCCGTTCAACATCGACGAGCTGTTCGCCCGCATCAGGGCGGTGACCCGCCGTACCGCCGTCCACGACTCCGAGCTGGCCAGGGTCAAGGTCGGCGAGCACGTGGTGGACCTGACCGACAAGACGATCTCCGGGGGAGTCCGGATGACGCCCACCGAGTGGCATCTGCTGGAGATCCTGCTGCGCAACCCCGGCAAACTGATCAGCCAGCGCCAGCTGCTGACCGAGGTCTGGGGCGCCAAATATCTCAAGGAGACCCACTACCTGCGTCAGTACATGGCCCAGATCCGCAAGAAGCTGGAACCCGACCCCGCCCGCCCGGTCCACCTGCTCACCGAGCCGGGCATGGGTTACCGTTTCCAGCCCTGAGCCGGGGGCGGGTCAGGGACGCACGACCTCGCGGACGACGTCGGCGTAGAGGCGGAACAGCAGGGCAGGTGAGGCGTCGTCGTCCCGGCGCAGCAGGTGCGACCAGCAGCGGGCGAGGACGTCGCGGGCCGCGGTGCCCGGCCAGGGCTGGGGGAGCAGCTCGGCGGGCAGCAGCGGGTCCGGCTCCATGGCCCGGGTGAACTCCGCGGCGAGCTCGATCGCGATGGTGAGCAGCTCCGTCCGGGACAGCGCGCCGGGCCCCTGGAGCCGGTCCAGGCGGGGACGGGCGACGGCGACGAGCCGCCGGTGGCGCTCGGCGATCTCCTCCAGCGGCCACAGCAGCGCGGCCAGCCGGTGCGGGTCCCGCTCGCCGCCCACGCGCAGGTGCGGGCTGACCACGTAGGTGACGCCGCCCGCGACGCCCAGCTCCCTGGCTCTGGCCTCGACGAGGTCGTCCCAGGCGTTCGCCGAGACGTACAGGCCGCCCTGCAGCGCCGCCCCGCCCAGCCGCAGGATCGTCTCGCGGAGGGAGTCACGCGCGGCTCTGGCGGACTCTGGCACCGCGAAGGCGACCAGGTGCCAGGTACGGTCCCACGGAGCCAGGCCGCGATCCTGGCGGAAGGCGTGGCGGACGAACTCGACCGCGGGGGTGAACGACAGCCAGGCGTCCGCGCTGACCCGCAGCAGGGCCTTGCGGCCCCGGCCCTCCTGGGAGAAGCGGCCCTCCTCGACGAGCCGCTTGACGCACAGGCGGACCTGCTGGTCGCTCATCCCCAGCGCGCTCGCGACCGCGTAGAGCTCGCCCGCGTCGACCGTGGCGTCCTCGCGGACCATGCCGTGGACGAGCGTGCGGGTGGAGATCTCGACGGGTTCCCCGCTCACGGCCGCCCGCCCTTCCCCGCGGCGACGGAGCGGGACATCCTCGTCACGGAGCCGAAGCCCATCGGCTCGCGGAGGCAGGGCGTCCGCTCGGTGCGGACGGCGACGAAACCGCGCCGTTCGTACAGCGCCCTGGCACGCGGGTTGGTGTCGACGACGTCGAGGCGTACCCGCCGGCAGCCGAGCCCGGCCGCGACGGCGACGACCTCCTCCAGCAGAAGCCCGCCGACGCCCGAACCGCGGAACGCCGGATCGACGGCGATCCCGTCCATCACCAGCTCTCCCGGCGTCTCCCCGCGTTCGAGCAGGGCGAGCACCGCCAGGCGCGGCAGGCCCGTGAGCCATCCGTAGGCGCGCAGGACGTCGGCCGGTGATCCGCCGGTGAGCGCCCGCCCGGCGTGCCGGTACCCCGCGAGCCCGATGAGCCGCCCGTCCGCGAGCGCCACGACGGCCCTGTCCGGGTTCAGGTGCGCGGCGATGAACGCGACGCCCTTCTCCGGCGGCCCGAGCGCGGCGCCGAGCTTGCGGCCGAACGCCTCCCAGTACAGCTCCGCCGCCCGCCGTCCCGCGCCGGAGGGCAGTGCCCGCCGGATCTCCACAGTCGCATTTCCCATCATGTCTATCGATCATAATACGATCGTTTGAAGAACGATAGTTTTGCTGTTGTTCGCGTACATGGAGGAAGCACGACGAACCAGATGTCCGGCCCGGAGGCCGTGGGATGAGCCGTCGCGGAGGCTCCTGACAGGGCCCACCCGCTGGATCCGGGCCGGTCACGACCCGGGCACCCACGCCGGAGACGACGCCGGAGACGACGCGGCGACACAGAGGAACGACACAGAGAGACGACGCGGAGAGACGGCCCGCGGCCGTGGATCTCGCCGGAGAGCGGGCGTGTGTCACCCGCGGGACGGCGGCCCGCCGGGTACGGCGATGGCCGTCACCAGCAGGCCGTCGGCCACGAGCCACTGCCCGGTGAACCCCGTCAGCCTCCGTCCCGCGACCAGCGGGCCGGGGACGAGCAGTCGGGCGGTGAAACCACCCGAGGGGGCGAAGGTGACGTGCGCCTCCTCGAAGTCCAGCCAGCGCCGGGCGAGCGGAAACCAGGCCTTGTAGACGCTCTCCTTGGCGCTGAACAGCAACCGGTCCCAGTGGATCCCGCCGCCGAGCCGTTTCAGCGCGCTCCGCTCATCGGGGAGGGAGACGGCGGGCAGAACCCCGTCGGGAAGCGGTTCGTGGGGCTCGGCGTCGATGCCGACGGTCAGGGCCTCCAGCGAGACGGCGGCGGCGCGGTACCCCGCGCAGTGGGTGATGGCGCCCGTCACCCCCCGCGGCCACCCGGGCGCGCCTCGCTCGCCGGGCAGGATCGGCACCGGCGGCAGCCCGAGCCTTCCCAGGGCCTGCCGGGCGCAGTGGCGGGCCGTGGTGAACTCACGCCGCCGCTTGTCCACCGCGCGGGCGACGGCGGCCTCCTCCTCGGGCAGCAGCGCGGCGTCCGGCGGGTCGCCGAACGCCTCCGCGCTCGCCACCCAGGAGGGCAGGATCTTCTCGATCATGGGGCGGGGTGGGGGGCGGGCAGGATCCGGCGCGGTATGCCCGGCGGGGTCGGGCGGGGCCGCCACTCGCGGGGGTAGCCCAGGGAGACCTCCTCGAAGCGCACGCCGTCGTACCAGGTGGTCCGGGGAATGTGCAGATGGCCGTAGACGACCGCGGCCGCCCCGAAGCGCAGGTGCCAGTCCGCGGTCCGCTCGGTGCCGCACCAGATCGCGAACTCCGGGTGCCGGAGGATCAGGGTCGGCTCGCGGACCAGCGGATAGTGGTTGACGAGCACGGTGGGAACGTCCCGGGGGAGGGCCGCCAGCCTGCGCTCGGTCTCGGCGATCCTGGCCCGGCACCACGCGCCGCGGGAGGGGTACGGGTCGGGGTGGAGGAACATCTCGTCGGTGCACACCACCCCCTTCTCGTGGGCCAGGGCGAGCGCCTCCTCCTCCGTCGCGACGCCCGGCACGCGGAAGGTGTAGTCGTACAGCACGAACAGCGGGGCGACGATCGCGGGACCGCCGGCTCCCTCCCACACCGGGTAGGGATCCTCCGGGGTCACCACCCCGAGGTTCCGGCACACCTCCACCAGGTGCCGGTAGCGTTCCTCACCGCGCAGCTGGACCGGGTCGCTGGGGTGGGTCCACAGCTCGTGGTTGCCCGGTGCCCACACCACCTTCTCGAACCGGCCGGCGAGCAGGCCCAGCGCCCACTCGACGTCGGCGACCGCCTCGGAGACGTCTCCGGCGACCAGCAGCCAGTCGGAGGCCGAGGCCGGCTTCAGCTCCTCGACGATCCTCCTGTTCTCCCGGTAGCCGATGTGTAGATCGCTGATGGCCAGCAGCGAGGTCATGCGCGCACCGCCCTAGGCGACTCGGGGGTCATCCGGGCCACGGCGGCCCGATGGTTGCCATCCGTCACGGCGGGAAGGGGGCCGCGCGGTTCCTCGTCGTCCAGCACCGCCGCCTCCGTCTCACCCGACCGATGGCAGGAACATAACCGGGAACGATGACGATCACCAAGAGCGCGAGGCCAGAGCCGCGATGCGCTCCACCACCCTCCGCCCGGCGAGCCTGCGCGCCTCGGAGGTCAGGCGTCCGGCCTCCGCGACCGTCCCGGCACGCAGGCCGAGGTGGCTCAGCGCGACCAGCAGCACGGGCTCGGCGTAGGAGAACTCGTCCCCGCCCACGACCCGCAGGCCCCGCCTCAGGTGCCGCTCCGCCTCGGGGAACCGGCCGGCCAGGATCTCGCCCCAGCCCAGGACGGCGAGATACTCCGCGTGCGGGGCGGGCTCCGCCTCCGTCAGCCCCTCCATGATCGCGGCACTCGCCGTCAGCGTGTCACGGGCGGCCTCGATCCTCCCGGTCAGCGTCTCGCACAGCCCGGCCAGCGCCAGGGCGCCCGCCTCCGTGACCGGGTCACCGTTCCGGCGGGCCGGCCACCTGGCCCGCTCCGGCGCCGGGTGCTCGGGCGGCCGTCCGTCGAGCACGCTCGCGATCCCGTGTCCCACGACGAACGCGGCCGTCCCGCGAGAGGGGGCGTCGCCCAGGCGCGCCAGCTCCGCGCCGAGGAGCGCGCGGGCCGCGCCGTAGTTTCCCAGGCCGCACTCGACACGCGCGTATCGCGCGACCGCGGACGTCCGTACGGCGCCGGGCAGCCGGAGGGCCGGCCGGGTGATCTCGCGGAGCAGGTCCCTGCTCTCCTCAAGGCGTCCGGCCAGGGCGAGCGCGCGGCTGAGCGGCTCCAGCAGCGAGACATGACGGGGGCCGTCGCGGTGTTCCGGCGGAAGGGCGCTCAGCGCGGCCCGCAGCCAGCAGACGGCGGTCTCCGGCGCCGACCTCATGACGACCTCGGCGGCCGCCAGGACCGCCGGGGCACCGTGGTCCTCGCCGTGTCCGCCGCCGTGTCCGCCGCCGCGGTCACAGACGCCGCCACGCTCACCGCCGTGGCGCGGGGCGCGTGGAACGGGCCCGCGCCAGATCCCGGCCCCCTCGTACGGGCGGGCCTGCTCCGGATGGACTGCCGATTCGTTCCCCACCACATCATTACCTGATCAGGTCGATCTTCTATTGTCAACATTACCTACCGATTTATGGGTAAATACTTTTTCCCGGCCCGACGGCCCTCGCGACGGGCACCCTCGCCCGCTCTGCGGGCCTTCGCCTCTTCGGGGGATCCGGTCCGTCGGATGTGTGTGACGTGGGAAAAAGATCACATCTGTGAGCGGACCTTTACTCCGGTTTGTGGCGTCAAAGGTGTCGGCCCTCCCGTCACACAACGTAGCCTGACAGCTACCGTAGATAACGGAGTGTTCACATATGCCAGTGACATCGACCATGCATCCGGCGGTGGGTGAGGCCTTCCTCAGGCGTGACCGTGCCGGCCGGGCTCTTGCCGCCGACTCCGAACGCATCGCCAGGGCGTGCCAGGAGATGGCGGTCAGGTTCCGCAAGGGCGGAAAGCTGATCGTCTTCGGCAACGGCGGCGGCGGCACGGACGCGGCCCACATCACGGTCGAATTCATGCACCCGGTCATCGTCGGCAAGAAGGCGCTGCCCGCGGTGGCGCTGAACAACGACTCCGCCACGGTCACCGGGGTGAGCAATCGCGAGGGGCTCTCCGAGATCTTCGCCCACCAGGTGCGCCAGTGGGCGGACCCGGCCGACATGGCGCTGGGGATCTCCCGCGACGGCCGGTGCGAGAACGTCCTGCGGGCCCTGGAGACGGCCAGGGAGCTCGGCCTGTTCACCCTCGCGCTGGTCGGAGGCGACGGCGGGGCCATCATGCGCAGCCGGGCGGCCGACCACATCCTGGTCGCGGCCTCGGACGACCCGGCCGTGGTCAAGGAGATCCACGTGACCGTCTACCACGTCCTGTGGGAGCTGGTCCACGTGCTCTTCGAGCAGCCGGGCCTGATCGCTGACGGGAGGACCGGATGAACGGGCCCGGGGACTGCGCGGCCGGCGGATGCGTCACCTGCTCCGACGAGGCGGTGCCGGTCACGGTCATCAGGCTGACCGGCCGGGAGCTGGCGATCGTCGACGCCGACGGCGTCCCGGAGGAGGTGAGCGTGGCACTGGTCGACGCGTCGGCCGGCGACACGCTCCTCGTGCACGCCAAGGAGGCGATCGCCGTGATCGCGAGGGGGAGCGCCGATGAGCACGCTTGAGGATCCCCGCGCCGACGGGGTGCGCGGGCTGTATCCCTTCCTCTATCCGGGGCAGGCCGATCTCGACTCGGTGCTGGCCGACGCGTGCCGGTCCACCGAGGAGAAGGCGGCCGAGATCGTACGGCTGCGCTGGCAGATGGCCGAGGTCGCCGGAGACGAGCTGGCCGAGTGCGCCGAGGAGATGGCCATCCGGTTCGCCTCCGGGGGCAGGCTGTTCGCCTTCGGCAACGGCGGGAGCAGCACCGACGCGCAGGAGGTGGCGACCACCTTCCTGCACCCGCCATACGGGCTGTCGCTGCCCGCGCTCTCCCTGACCAGTGACGTCGCCGTGGTCACCGCGCTCTCCAACGACGTGGGGTTCGACGTCGTCTTCGCCCGGCAGCTGGCGGCACTGGGGCGGCGCGGGGACATCGCAGTCGGCCTGTCGACGAGCGGTGGTTCCTTCAACGTGCTGCAGGCCTTCGAGGAGGCGGCGCGTCAGGGCATGCTCACCATCGGCCTGGCCGGCGACCAGGGCGGAAGGCTGGCCGAGCTCGACCTGCTCGACTACCTGTTCGTGGTGCCGTCGTCGTCGGTGCACCGCATCCAGGAGGCCCAGACCACCGTCTACCACGTGCTGTGGGAGCTCACCCAGCACGCGCTCGGAGCGGTGCCGGCCGAGCGGATCCACGACACCGGCTGAGGAGGCCCGAGGCGGTCCCGGGCGGACGGGGCGCGCCGTGACCGGCACCGCGGTTCCCCCTGATCGATTCACGATCCATCGACACGGACATCGACATCGACGAGGAAACGGGGGCCCACATGACGGCACCGACGGAGGCGGCGGGCGGCGGCCCGCGGCAACAGGAAGAGCCGGTCGTTCACATTCTGTGGATCAACGCGGGGTTGAGCTGTGACGGGGACTCGGTGGCGTTGACCGCGGCGAGTCAGCCGAGCATCG
>NZ_JBFBCF010000063.1:0-13563 GCF_040683035.1 Streptosporangium sp. NPDC051022
GTCATCCGCTCGGCGAAGACCGGTGAGGAGGTGAGCAGTTCACGGCCCATGCCCACCCACTGCGACCCCTGACCAGGAAACACGAAAACCGGGCCGGGGTCGTCCTGGGCGGTGCCGGTGACGAGCGCGGGATGCGTCCCCTCGGCGCCGAGCGCCCGCAGCGCGTCCAGCAGCGTCCGGCGATCGTCCGCCACCACGGCGGCGCGCTCACGGAAAACCGCTCGCCTGGTCAGTGTGCGCGCGACGGTGACGGGGTCGAGTTCCGGCCGGTCCTCGACGTACGCGGCCAGCCGGACGGCCTGCTCGCGCAACACCGCTCTCGTCCTGCCGTACAGGAGGATCGGTACCGGCGACGCCTCGGGTTCGGTGACGTCGTCCGCGGGCACGGCCTCGATGACGACGTGCGCGTTCGTCCCGCTGACACCGAAGGCCGACACCCCGGCCCGCCGGTCGCCCGTGCCGGGCCACGGCACGGGTTCGGTCAGCAGGCGCACCGATCCCCGCGACCAGTCGACGTGCGGTGTGGGCGTGCCGGCGTGCAGGGTGCGCGGCAGCACGCCGTGCCGCATCGCCATCACCATCTTGATCACACCGCCGACACCCGCGGCGGCCTGGGAGTGGCCGATGTTCGACTTCAGCGAGCCCAGCCACAGCGGACGATCACGGTCCTGGCCATAGGTCGCCAGCAGCGCCTGCGCCTCGATCGGATCGCCAAGACGCGTGCCCGTACCGTGCGCCTCGACGACATCCACCTCCGAAGCCGACAGACCGGCACTCGCCAACGCGGCACGGATCACTCGCTGCTGGGCACGTCCGTTGGGTGCGGTCAGACCGTTCGACGCACCGTCCGCGTTGACGGCGCTTCCCCGCAGCAGCGCCAGCACGCGATGGCCGTTGCGACGCGCCTGCGACAGCCGCTCCAGCACGACGACACCGGCCCCCTCCGCCCAGCCCGTGCCGTCGGCATCGGCCGAGAACGCCTTGCACCGGCCGTCCGCCGCCAGAGCGCGCTGCCGCGAGTACTCGACGAACGCCTCGCTCCCGGTCATCACCGTGACGCCGCCGACCAGCGCGAGCGAGCACTCCCCCGACCGCAGCGCCTGCGCCGCTAGGTGCATCGCCACCAGCGACGACGAACACGCCGTGTCCACCGTCAGCGACGGCCCCTCCAGACCGAACGTGTAGGCGATCCGCCCCGACAGCACGCTGGAGACGTTTCCGGTCAGCAGGTAACCCTCGACGTCGTCGGGGACCCGGTCGCCGGAGTGGCCGTAGCCCTGGTATCCGGCGCCGACGAAGACACCGGTCGCCGAGCCCCGCAGCGACGACGGATCGATCCCGCCCCGCTCCAGCGCCTCCCACGACACCTCCAGCAGCAGCCGCTGCTGCGGATCCATCGCCAGCGCCTCACGCGGCGAGATCCCGAAGAACTCCGGGTCGAAGTCCGCCACGCCGTCGACGAATCCGCCCTCACGGACGTAGCTGGTACCCCTGTGGCCGGGATCGGGGTGGTAGGCGAGGTCCCAGCCACGGTCGGCCGGGAACGGCGTCACCGCGTCCACACCGTCGCGCACCAGCGCCCACAACTCCTCCGGCGACCCCACGCCCCCGGGAAACCGGCACCCCATCGCCACGATCGCGACCGGCTCGTCCACCGGCACCACCGGCGACACGACCACCGGCGCCGCGGCCGGGCTGAGCCGCCCGTCGAGCATCTCGGTGAGCGCGAGAACGGTCGGGTGGTCGAAGACGACAGTGGTGGGCAGGTCGAGTCCGGTCTCCGCGGTGAGCCGGTTGCGCAGTTCGACCGCCATGAGCGAGTCGAAGCCCGCGTCACGGAACGGCTGGTCGACGTCGACCGCGCGCGGGTCGCGGTGGCCGAGCACGGCGGCGACGGCCTCGCGCACGATGTCACGCAGTTCCCGTGACCTCTGGAACGTCCCGGCGGTGCCGGACGCCACGGCCGGCGGCGCCATGTCGGCGAAGAACGGGCGGGGACGCGCCGCGGCGAACAGCGGCAGGAACCGGGTCCAGTCGACGTCGGCGACCACGGTCACCGGCTCGTCCCGCGCGAGGGCGACCTCCAGCGCGGCGAGCGCCGCGTCGGGTTCCAACGGCACCAGACCGTGCTCCCTGAGCCGGTCGCCGGCCGCACCGGCGGCCATGCCGGCCCCGGCCCACGGACCCCACGCGACGGACAGAGCCGCCTCGCCACGGGCCGCCCGCTGCGACGCCAAAGCGTCGAGGTGTGCGTTGGCCGCCGCGTACGCGGCCTGGCGTCCGCTGCCCCACACACCCGCCACCGAGGAGAACAGCACGAACGCGTCCAGCGGCGTGCCCGCGAGCAGGTCGGACAGGTGCTCGGCACCGACGACCTTGGCCGCGACGACCTCGTCGAACTCCTCGGCCGTCAACTCGGCCAGCGGCGTGGACCGCTCGATCCCGGCCGCGTGCACGACCGCGTTGACGGGATACCGCGCCAGCACCCGCGCGAGGGCCGCGCGATCGGTGACGTCACAGGCGACGACCACCGGTTCCGCACCGAGTGCGGCGATCTCCTCGGTCAGCTCGGACATCCCGTCGGCGGCGGAACCCCGTCGTCCGACGAGTACGATCCGCTCGGCACCACCCCGGGCCAGCCACCTCGCGACGTGCCGGCCGAGGGCTCCGGTACCGCCGGTGACCAGAACCGTTCCGCGCGGACGCCAACCGTCGGCCGCGGCGGGCGTCGTGTCCCGGACGAGCCGCCGGACGAAGACCTCGCCGCCGCGGACCGCGAACTGGTCCTCGTCGCCGGCGGTGGTGAGCAGGCGGTACAGCAGGTCCGCGACCGTGTCGTCGAGCGTGTCCGGCAGATCCACCAGGCCGCCCCAGTTGTGGGGTTCCTCCAGCGCGGCGACCCGGCCGGCGCCCCAGGTCTGCGCCTGCGCGGGGCTGCCGACGCCTTCCCCGGCCGTGACGGCGACGGCTCCGCGCGTGGCCAGCCAGAGCCTGGCGCCGGTGCCGCGAACCCGCTGGATCAGCCGCAGTGTGCCGGTGAATCCGGTGTCGTCCAGGGCGAGCAGGGACAGGACACCGGCCGCGCCGTGAAGCCGGTCGTCCGGATCGGACTCGGTGAAGGTCGAAACGACGACGCCACGCGCGGCCAGCGCCGTGACGATCGCATCGGCGACCGGGTTCGCGCCGTCTTCCGGTACGGCGACGAGCCACCGGCCGCCGTTCTCACCGGCACCGGGCAGGAGCTGGTGGCGACGCCAGGTGACGCGGTAGCGGTCGGACGCGGGAGCCTGAGGCACGGGGTCGAGCCAGTAGCGTTCGCGTTGGAAGGCGTAGGTGGGCAGCGGAACGCGGCGAGCCCCCGTACCCGAGAACACCGACGGCCAGTCGACCTCCACACCACGGACGAACAACTCCCCCACCGCGGCGAGCAACGACTCCACCTGCGGGCGGTCGGGCCGCTGCGTGGGGATGGCTCCGGTCAGCCCGGACAGGACACCGTCAGGGCCGATCTCGCACAGTACAGAGGCGTTTGACGCTTTGACGCCGTCGGCGAAGCGTACGGTGGCCCGTACATGTTCCACCCAGTAACCGGCCGTGCACACCTGCTCCGGGTCGGCGATCTCGCCCGTCACGTTGGAGATCAGGGTGAGCCGTGGCGGGTGGAACTCCACCCGCTCCATCACCCGGCGGAAGTCCTCCAGCATCGGTTCGGTCAAGGGTGAGTGGAAGGCGTGACCCACCGCCAGGCGGCGCCACCGCTCGAACCGGCCCGCGACCGCCAGGACGTCCTCTTCCGCGCCAGAGACGACCACCGATTCCGGGCCGTTGACCGCAGCGATGGACACCCTGCCCGCCAGCACCGGCCGTACGTCGTCCTCGGACACCGGCAGGGCCACCATCGCGCCCGGCTCCAGCGCCTGCATCAGCCGGGCCCGTTCCGTCACGATCAGACAGGCGTCCTTCAGGGAGAACATCCCGGCGATGTGGGCGGCGGTGATCTCACCCAGCGAATGCCCCATCACCACGTCGGGCCGCAGGCCCCAGGACTCGAGCAACCGGTACAGGGCCACCTCGAAGGCGAACAGCGCGGGCTGCGCGAACTCCGTGCGCGACAGGTCGCCCTCGGCCCACGGCCGCCCCGTGACCTCGTCGAACGCCTGCACGACCGCGTCGAACGCCTCCGCGAACACCGGGAACACCCCGGCCAGCTCACACCCCATGCCCGCCCGCTGCGAACCCTGACCCGCGAACAACACCGCCAGACGTCCGCCGGTGGCCCGCCCGTCCGGTCGAGTCAAGCCGCCGAGCCACTCGGCGAGATCCTCACGAGTCCGAGCGACGGTCGCGGCGCGGTGTTCCAGCGCGGTGCGGGCGGTCGCCAGCGAGAACGCCACATCCGCGACGCCGGTTTCCGGATCGGTGTCAAGGAAGGCGCGGAGCCGCTGAGCCTGGCCCACGAGTGCCTGCGGGGTGTGCCCGGACAGCACCACCGGCACCGGACCCGAGTCCGGCGTCGGCTCGAGCGGTGCCTCCTCCGTCTCCTCGGCCGACTCCAGCACGACATGCGCGTTCGTACCGCTCACCCCGAACGCCGACACACCGGCACGGCGCGGACGCCCCGGATCCGGCCACTCCACCGGCGACGTCAGCAGGCTGACCGCCCCCGACGACCAGTCCACGTGCGGCGTCGGCTCGGCGGCGTGCAAGGTCGGCGGCAGCGTGTGGTGCCGCATCGCCATGACCATCTTGATGATGCCCGCCACACCGGCGGCGGCCTGCGCGTGCCCGATGTTCGACTTGATCGACCCCAGCCACAGCGTCTGGCCGGTGGTGCGGCCCCGGCCATACGTGGCGAGCAGCGCCTCCGCCTCGATCGGGTCGCCCAGCGCGGTTCCCGTGCCGTGCGCCTCCACCACGTCCACGTCCGACGTGGACAGACCGCCGCTGGACAGGGCTGCGCGGATCACCCGCTGCTGGGACGGCCCGCTGGGCGCGGTCAGGCCGTTCGTGGCGCCGTCGGAGTTCACCGCCGACCCGCGCACCACGGCCAGCACCCGGTGCCCCAGCCGCCGCGCGTCCGACAGGCGCTCGACGAGCAGCATGCCCATGCCCTCGGCCCAGCCGGTGCCGTCGGCGCCGGCGGAGAACGGCTTGCACCGGCCGTCGGGGGCGAGCCCCCGCTGGCGGGAGAACTCCACGAACGGCATCGGGGTGGCCATCACGGACACCCCGCCGACCAGCGCCGCGGAGCACTCGTCGCGGTGCAGGGCCTGCACCGCGAGGTGCAGGGCGACCAGGGAGGAGGAGCAGGCGGTGTCCACGGTCAGCGTCGGCCCCTCCAGGCCGAGGGTGTAGGCGATCCGGCCGGAGGCGACGCTGCTCATGCTGCCGTTGCCGAGATATCCCTCGAAGCCGTCCGGCGGATCGCGCCACAGGCGGGAGCCGTAGTCCTCGTAGATCGACCCGACGAAGACGCCGGTCCGGCTGCCGCGCAGGCTCGCCGGATCGATGCCGGCCTGTTCGATCGCCTCCCACGCGCCTTCCAGCAGCAGGCGCTGCTGCGGGTCGACGGCCAGCGCCTCCCGCGGGCTGATGCCGAAGAAGGCGGGGTCGAACTCGGCGGCGTCGTGCAGGAAGCCGCCGTGACGCACGTAGCTGGTGCCGGCGTGGTCCGGATCCGGGTCGTACAGCGCGGCCAGTCCCCAGCCGCGGTCGGTGGGAAAGCCGGTGATGGCGTCCCGGCCGTCGGCCACGAGGTCCCACAGCTGTTCGGGGGTCCGCACGCCACCGGGAAAACGGCAGCTCATGCCGACAATGGCGATCGGCTCGCGTTGCCGGGCCTCCAGCTCCTGCAGGCGCTGCCGGGTCTGCTGCAGCTCGGCCAGCGTGCGCTTGAGGTAGTCCAGGACCTTCTTCTCGTCGTTCATGCCCTGCCGATCTCCCGGTCGATGAGGTCGAGGACCTCGCTGAGCGTCGTGGCCTCCAGCGCGTCGGCCGGAGGGTCGGCCGGTGATGTGTCCCGTAGGGTGCCGCCGACCGCGGCCAGCAAGGCGCGAAGCCGGGCGGCCAGGTCGTCGCGGGTGGCGTCGTCGAGGTCCGCGCCGAGCACCATCTCCTCGACACGGCCCAGCTCGGCCACGGGATCGACCCGGGTCAGCCGCGACCGCAGGAAGTCCGCGAGCGCCGCGGGCGTGGGATGGTCGAACACCAGCGCGGCGGGCAGTCGCAGGCCGGTGGCGGTGGCCAGCCGGTTGCGCAGCTCCACCGAGGTCAACGAGTCGAAACCGAGTTCGGTGAACGGCCGGCGCGGGTCGAGCGCGGCGGGATCGGCGTGGCCGAGCACCCACGCGACGTGCTCCCGCACCAGCCGGTCCACGTCCCGGGGCTCGGCGCTCTGCCGTCCGTCGAGCCGTTGGCGGCCGGCGTCGCGGACGGTCCTGCGCGCCTGCCCGCGCAGCAGCGTCGGGACGTCGCCGCGCAGCGCGGCCGCGTCCAGCCGCAGCGCGGCCACCACCGCTTCGCCGCCGGCCAGCGCCCGGTCGAGCAGGTCCATACCGTCCGCGACGGTGAGGGCGGTCATGCCCGACCGGGCCATCCGGTCGAAGTCGACGGCACGCAGGTCGCCGGTGATCCCACTGGGTACGTCGGACGGCGCCCACAGTCCCCAGTCGACGGACAGCGCGGGCAGGCCCCGGCCGCGCCGGAGCCGGGCGAGGGCGTCCAGTGCCGCGTTGGCGGCGGCGTAGGAGGTCTGCCCGGGGCTGCCGAACAGGCCGGACACCGAGGAGAACAGCACGAACTCGGCGAGGTCCAGCTCGGCGGTCAGCTCGTGCAGGTGCAGCGCGGCATCGGCCTTGGACCGCAGTACCGCCTCGACCCGCTGCCGGTCGAGGGATTCGACGACGCCGTCGTCGGTGAACCCGGCCAGGTGGTAGACGGCCGTCAGCGGCCTGGAGAGCGACGCCACGGCCTCACCGAGCGATGCGCGGTCTCCGGCGTCACACGCGACGACCGTGACCTCGGCCCCCGCCTCGGTCAGCGCCGCCTCGACGGCGGGGTCCAGTTCGGCGCGCCGGCTGACCAGCACCAGGTGCCGGGCCCCGCGTGCGGTGACCAGGTGCCGGGCCAGCGCCGTGCCCAGGGCCCCGGTGCCGCCCGTGACGAGCACGGTTCCGTCCGGGTCCGGCGGCGGCGGGACCGTGAGCACGACCTTGCCGATCTGGCGGGCCTGGCTGAGGTACCGGTACGCCTGGGGTGCGTGCCTGATGTCCCAGGTGGTGACCGGCAGCGGCCTCAGCACACCGCGCTCGCCCAGCGCGACGATCTCGGCGAGGATCTCCGCGATGCGGTCGGGGCCCGCGTCGATCACGTCGAACGCCCGGTACGTCACGCCGGGATGGGCCTGGGCGACCTCGGCCGGGTCCCGTACGTCCGTCTTGCCCATCTCCACGAACCGGCCGCCGTCGGTGAGCAGGCGCAGTGAGGCGTCGACGAACTCGCCCGCGAGGCAGTCGAGCACGACGTCGACCCGGCCCCGGAAGCGCCGCTCGAAGTCCAGCGTCCGGGAGGAGGCGATGTGGTCGTCGTCCAGGCCCGCGGCGCGCAGCGCGTCCCACTTCGCCGGGCTGGCCGTCGCGTACGCCTCCACTCCCCAGTGCCGGGCCAGCTGCAACGCCGCCGATCCGACGCCGCCCGCGCCGGAGTGCACGAGCAGCGACTCCCCGGCCCGGAGCCCCGCGAGGTCGATGAGCGCGTACCACGCGGTGCAGAAGCCGACCGGCACCGACGCGGCCTCCGCGAAGGTCCAGCCGCGCGGGATGGGCACGAGGTAGCGCCGGTCGGTCACCACGGCCGGGCCGCAGGCGCCGGGCATCAGGCCCATCACGCGGTCGCCCGGCGCGAGGCCGGTCACGCCGGGCCCGGTCTCCATGACGACGCCCGCGGCCTCGATGCCCAGCGGGCCGGCCTTGCCCGGGTACATCCCCAGCGCGTTGAGCACGTCGCGGAAGTTGACGCCCGCGGCCCGCACCGACACCCGCACCTCGCCCTCGGCCAGCGGCGCGGCGGCCGCGGGGCTGTCGACGAAGACGAGGTTCTCCAGCGTGCCGCGCTCCGCGACGTCCAGCCGCCAGGTCGCCGAACCGGCGGGCGGCGTCAGCGGGCGCCCGTCGTCCATCCGGGACAGCCGAGGCACGAGGAGCCTGCCGCCGCGCACCGCCACCTGCTCCTCGCCACTGGCCAGGGCGGCCGACAGATCGCCGCTCTCGCTGTCGGCATCGACCAGCCGGAAGCGGCCCGGTCGTTCGAGCTGGGCCGAGCGGACGAATCCCCACACGGCCCCGGCCGCCGGGTCCCGGTCGACGCCGTGCGTGACGACGACGCACGGCTCGTCGCGCCGACACAGTTCCAGCGCGCGGGCGACGGCGGCGTGGACGTCCTCACCGGCGGGGAATCGCACCACGGTGGACTCAGCGGACTCGACGGCCTCAGCCGTGTGCTCGACCCAGTCGAGGCGCATCAGCGGCACCGCGCCCGTCGCGGCGGCGGGCATCGGCCGGAACACCAGGGAGGAGATCTCGGCCACCGGCGTGCCGGACAGGTCGGTGAACACCGCGGTCACCGATTCCGGCGCGGTCCGGGTCAGCTGGACCCGCACGGCGGTGGCACCGGTGGCGAACATGCGGATCCCGTTCCAGGAGAACGGGAGCAGCACCTCACCCACACTGTCGGCCGTCACGGCGAGCGCGTGCATGGCGGCGTCCAGCAGTACCGGGTGCAGGGCGAAACCGCCGGCCTCGCCCGAGGGCAGCGCCACCTCCGCGACCAGGGTGTCCCCGTGTTCCCGTACGGCGCGCAGCGCGCGGAAGTCCGGCCCGTAGTCGTAACCGCGGCCGGCCAGCGTCGCGTAGACGCCGTCGACGTCGTGCTCGGTGCCGCCGGTGGGGATCACGTGGCCGGGGACCGGCCCGTCGCCGGTGGCGACGACGGCGGTGCCGTGACTGGTCCACGGTCCCGACGTGTCGGCCCGGGAGTGCAACCGGACGGTGCGGTGGCCGTCTGCACCGGGTTCGCCGACCGTGACCTGGATGTGCACCGACCCGGACGCCGGGAGCGTCAGCGGCGCCTCCAGGGTGAGCTCCACGACGACGTCACAGCCGGCCATCAGTCCGGCATGGACGACGAGATCGACGAAACCCGTACCGGGGAACAGGGTCCGGCCCGCGACGACGTGGTCGGCGAGCCAGGGCTGCGCTCCGACGCCGATCCGTCCGGTGAGCACCGTACCCGCCCCACCGGCGAACGGGACCGCCTCACCGAGCAGGGGGTGCCCGGCCGGGACGGCCGCCGAGGGGGCCGGGGCGTCCAGCCAGAAGCGCCGCCGCTGGAACGCGTACGTCGGCAGCTCCACCGCACGCGCACCGGTGCCCGCCCGGAACACCTCCCAGTCCACGGGCACGCCGTGGGCGTACAGACGCCCGAGCGCCGACAGCACGCTCTGCCTGTCGTCACGGCCGTGGCGCAGCAGCGGCACGACCAGCGGCTCGCCGCCGGCCAGGCAGTCCTCGACCATCGGCGTCAGTGACGCCGCGCCACCGACCTCGACGTACCGGGTGACCTCCAGCTCGTCCAGGGCGCGGACGCCGTCGGAGAAGCGCACCGCCGAACGGGCGTGCCGGACCCAGTAGTCCGCCGACCGCAGGTCGTCACCGGTCACCGGCTGCCCGGTCACAGTGGACACCACCGCCATCGCGGGCTCGCCGTACTCGATCTCCTCCGCGACCGCGCGGAACTCCTCGAGCACCGGGTCCATCAGCGGCGAGTGGAACGCGTGGCTGACGGTGAGCCGCTTGGTCTCGCGGCCCCGGCCGGCGAACTCCTCGCGCAGGGCGAGCACGGTCTCGGCGGCGCCGGACACCACGACCGAGTCCGGCCCGTTGACCGCGGCGATCGCGATGTCGTCGCGTCCGGCCAGGGCGGCGCGGACCTCGTCCTCGCCGGCACGCACCGCGACCATCGCCCCGCCCGAGGGCAGCCGCTGCATCAGCCGTCCGCGCGCGGCCACCAGGCGGCACGCGTCGGGCAGCGAGAGCACACCGGCCACGTGGGCGGCGGCGATCTCGCCGACGGAGTGGCCGAGGAGGACGTCCGGCACGACGCCCCAGCTCTCGAGCAGCCGGTACAGCGCGACCTCGGTCGCGAACAGCGCCGGCTGCGCGAACTCCGTGCGGTCCAGCGTGCCGTCGTCCGGACCGAAGACCACCTCGTGCAGCGGGCGGGCCGACGGCAGCTGCGCCGCCACCGCGTCGAACGTCTCCGCGTAGACGGGGAACTCGCCGTACAGACGCCTGCCCATTTCGTGCCGCTGCGCTCCCTGGCCCGCGAACAGCACCGCCGTACGGCCTTCGAGCACCGTGCCGACGTCGAGGGGGCCGGTGAGCCGCCGGACGGCGTCGGGCGCGTCCGCGGCGAACACCACGGCACGGTGGTCGAAGGCGGTCCTGGTGTGCGTCAGCGAATGCGAGACATCCCCAAGGCGCAGGTCAGAATGTGCCGTCAGGTGCTCGGCGAGCGCGCGGGCCTGCTCGGCGACTCCGGCGCGGGTGCGGGCGGACACCATCAGCGGCACAGGCAGCGGGACAGCCGGTGGCTCCGTCGGCTGCTCCGTCGGCGGTACGGTCACCGCCACCGGTACCGGTTCGGGCTCCGGGTCGGACACCTGCTCCAGGATCACGTGCGCGTTGGTGCCGCTGACCCCGAAGGAGGAGACTGCGGCGCGGCGGGGACCGTCCCACGGCCGGTTCTCGGTGAGCAGGCGGACGTCGGCCGCCGACCAGTCGATCCGCGTGGACGGCGTGTCCGCGTGCAGGGTGCGCGGCAGCACGCCGTACCGCATCGCCATCACCATCTTGATGACGCCGCCGATTCCGGCGGCGGCCTGGGAGTGGCCGATGTTGGACTTCAGCGAGCCCAGCCACAGCGGACGGTCACGGTCACGGCCGTAGGTCGCCAGCAACGCCGACGCCTCGATCGGGTCGCCAAGACGCGTACCGGTGCCATGCGCCTCGACCGCCTCGACGTCCGACGGGGACAGGCCGGCGCCGGCCAGCGCCCGGCGGATGACCCGCTGCTGGGCCAGGCCGTTGGGCGCGGTCAGCCCGTTGCTCGCGCCGTCGGAGTTGACCGCGCTGCCCGCGACGACCGCCAGCACCCGGTGACCGTTGCGCCTGGCCTGTGACAACCGCTCCAGCACCAGCACGCCCGCGCCCTCCGACCAGCCGGTGCCGTCGGCGTCCTCGGAGAACGCCTTGCAGCGGCCGTCGGCGGCCAGGCCGCGCTGCCGGGAGAACTCGACGAACACATCCGGCGTCGACATCACCGTCACCCCGCCGGCCAGCGCCAGGTCGCATTCACCGTTGCGCAGCGCCTGCACGGCCAGGTGCAGGGCGACCAGGGAGGACGAGCAGGCGGTGTCCACGGTCAGCGTCGGCCCCTCCAGGCCGAGGGTGTAGGCGATCCGGCCGGAGGCGACGCTGGACGCGCTGCCGGTGCCGAGGTACCCCTCCAGATCGCCGGGGCCGGCTCCGAGGCGGGTCCGGTAGTCCTGCTGTACCTGCCCGACGAAGACACCGCTCCGGCTCCCGGCCAGGGACGACGGGTCGACGCCCGCCCGCTCCAGCGCCTCCCACGAGGTCTCCAGCAGTAGCCGCTGCTGCGGGTCCATCGCCAGCGCCTCACGCGGCGAGATCCCGAAGAACTCGGGGTCGAAATCGGCCGCGTCGTACAGGAAGCCGCCGCGCCGGGTGGTCGAGGTGCCGTGGTGGTCCGGATCGGGGTCGTAGAGCGCCTCGACGTCCCAGCCGCGGTCGGCCGGGAAGTCGCCGATGGCGTCGCGACCGGCGAGGACGAGGTCCCACAGCTGCTCGGGGGTCCGCACGCCGCCGGGAAAGCGGCAGCTCATACCGACGATCGCGATCGGGTCGTCCGACACCACGGCCGTCTCGCCGGAGACCGCGACGCCCGCACCGGTGAGGTCGGCGTGGATGCGCTCGGCGAGCGCGGCCGGCGTGGGGTGGTCGAACACCACCGTCGCCGGCAGCGCCAGACCGGTCACGGCGTTGAGCCTTCTGCGCAGGTCGACGGCCATCAGCGAGTCGAAGCCCGCCTCGCGGAACACCTGGGCCGGCCGGACCGCGCTCGCGCCGGCGTGGCCGAGTACCGCCGCGACCTGCGTACGCACCATCCGCAGCAGTTCGTCCCGCGACCACGACCGCACCGGCCCACCGGCCTGGTCGGCGGTCACCGTCGTCGCCAGTTCCCGGAACAGCCCGGTGTCGCGGACGGCGGTGTAGAGCGGCACGAACGTCGACCAGTCGGCGTCGACGACGGCCACCGCCTCCGAGAGTGTCGCCAGGACAGCGATCGCCTCGTCCTCGGGCATCGCCGCGACACCCCGCCGGTCGAACTCCGGCGCGGTGTCGTCGCCCTGCCACGGCCCCCACGCCACGGCCGCCGCGGGGAGCCCCTGTGCGCGACGCCGCTGGACGAGCGCGGTAAGGTACGCGTCCTCGGCCGCCGTGCCGGCCTGGCCGACACCGCCCCAGACCCCGGCCAGCGTCGTGAACAGCACGAACGTGTGCAGCTCCGCGCCTCGGGTCAGGTCGTCGAGGTTGCGTGCGATGGCGACGCGGTCGCCGGTGGCGGCATGGACGACGGTCGTCACCCGGTGTTCGGCGAGGACAGCCGCGAGGGCGTCACGGTCGGCGGCGTCGCAGGCGACGGAGGTGACGCCGGGATCGAGCTCCGGCGCAGGCCGCCCGCCGCGGCTGAGCAGCAGCACCTGGCCGGTCCCGTTGCCGAGCAGCCACCGGGCGGCGGCCCTGCCCCGGCGCCCGGCGCCGACGACCAGCGCGGTACCGCCCGTCGGCCTGGCCACGGCCTGCCCGGACGCGGGCACGAGGCGCGGCACGTACACGCCGCCGGCCCGGATCGCGACCTCGTTCTCCGTCCGGCCGGCCAGTACGGAGGCGAGCCGCCGCAGCACCGGCTCGCTGTCCTCGGCGGGCAGGTCGATCAGGCCGCCGAACCGGGTCAGGCGGTCGAGTCCCAGTGTGCGGCCGACGCCCCAGGTCTGCGCGGCGACCGGGTCGGGCAGGGTGCCGCCCGCCGGTGTCGCCTCACGGGTCAGCAGCCAGATCGGCGCGTCGGCCACCACGGTCGAGGGGTCCACGTCGGGCAGCACGAGCAGCCCGGCCACGTCCGGGCCGGCCGTCTCGTCCGGGCCGAGCAGGACGGCACTGTCGAACACGCCGTCCAGCCAGTGCGCGGACCGGGTCGTCACCACGGC
This sequence comes from Streptosporangium sp. NPDC051022, assembly GCF_040683035.1. Lineage (NCBI taxonomy): Bacteria > Bacillati > Actinomycetota > Actinomycetes > Streptosporangiales > Streptosporangiaceae > Streptosporangium > Streptosporangium sp. NPDC051022. The sequence continues at coordinate 13,346 of NZ_JBFBCF010000063.1, forward strand.
CCAGGTGCCGGCGGGCCGGGCGGGCACCGGTTCGGACACCGGGCGCCAGTCGATCCGGTACCGCCGGCCGTCCGCATCGGACTCGGCGGCGGCCGAGGTCACCGGGCGCGCACGATCGGTGATCCAGAAGCGTTTGCGTTGGAAGGGGTAGGTGGGGAGTTCCGCCGCGGGACCGCCGCCCAGCAGGGTTTCCCAGGCGATCGTGATTCCGGCGGTGT
>NZ_JBFBCF010000064.1:0-13220 GCF_040683035.1 Streptosporangium sp. NPDC051022
CGCCCAGCAACACGACCTACCCGACACCGTCAGCGGCCACACCGAGCTGACCGAAACCAGATAGGAAACACTCCGGGAAACCGGGGGAACCTCACAAGGCCGCCAAGGCCTGAGGAACGGCAGCGGGGCGGCAGCCTGCTTTTCCCGGTTCGGCGAAAGGGAACCCCTGTGCCCCGGTGGGTCAGGACGGCTCGTGTCGGCGAACCGTGGCTCTGATGGTGCGTGCCGGGTACCGGGCCATGGCGGTACGGGCCTTCCTCGGCCGGGTAGCGGTGGGGCCGGTTACATGGCCGTAGGCCACCCCGTAGGGGCGCCCCGTTCAGGGGCGGTGTTGCCGGCGCCACTGCGACGGAAAGATGATCTCGGTCGAGTACACGGCATGGGCGGTGGTGTGCGCCTCGGTGTGGTGAGTGGTGTGTGCGGCGGTCCGGGTGTGATTTCAGCCTGGACCGCCACATTGGCGTCACCTCAAGCGTAGTCACCATCTGCAACTTCATTATTACACAGAGTCATGTGACGATGAGATGTCGGTAACTCCTAGTTCAAGGAGCATCATGAGCACCTCGCGCACCATGCCGCACCAGTCCACCCCGGTCGAGCGCACCATCACCGGAACCGCCGCAAGCGACACCGTCGGCGTCACCCCGTCGCTCTTCAACGGCTTCTTCCCCTTCGCCGGTGACGACGACAACTAGCCGCACACCGTGAAACCGGCCTCGTCATTCTTCGGAGCGGCGAGGCCGTCGCATGCCTGGCGGCGGCGCGTACCCCGGTGCGGCGGGTGCGGTTGGCTGCGGCGGGCGGCGTGGTCTGCCCGTCCGCGCCGGATGGCGCGGGACGGGACCGGCCGCCAGGGCCGCATGCCCGGCCTCGATGCCGGTCCGGCGCGGGCGGGCACGCCGCGCCGTGCGGCGGCGCGGAGCGCTGCCGCCTTGAAACAGTAAAGAAACTCTGAGCCCACTACACGCGCAGCGCGACCTGTCCGTCTGATCCGGCCTGGTCGTGGTCGCTGGCTGCTGCGGCTTCGAACCGGTCGCCGGGGGCTTCGATCTCGGTGAACTCCAACGGGCGGCCGTCACGGCTGAGCATGACACGCCGGACGATCAGCAGCGGTGTGCCGATGGGCTCCATGTTGAGGTCTTCGTAGGTCTCGCCGTAGGGCATCTGGCTGTGCACCGAAGTGGCCCAGCGCAACGGTCCATGGGTGCGCTCCAGATGGGCGTAGTAGTCGGCGGGTTCGATCTCGGAGTCGATCTCCAGATCTCTGCCCTCGCCGGTGATCGCGGCGACCTGGTCGGCCAGCAGGTAGGAGCACAGATGAATGCGGGCGCGGGTCTTGCTGTGCTGCCAGTAGGCGTAGCGGTAGACGCCCATGCGGCCCCGGCGCACGCCCAGGACGTCGGCCTTCGCTCCTTCGATGGTCATGAACAGTGCCGAGTTGGGGGTGACGCGGCCCGCAGCGCGTTCGGCCTCACTGTCGACGGTGACGTGTTCCCATCCCTGCTTGGCAGGGTCATAGGTGGGGCTGAGCAGGTCTTCGCGCTCTGAGCCGCCCATGAGGATGAGGCGGCGGTCGGGGGTGGGGCGGACGAAGGTGCCTCGGCCGTGGGCGACGGTAAGCAGTCCTTCGCCGACGAGCTGGGCGATGGCCTTGCGGATCGTCGGGCGCGAGGTGGCGTACTCGGAAGCGAGGAACGCTTCGCCGGGGAGTGCCTGTCCGGGCTGGTAGTGGTCCTGCACCACGTCAGAGCGCAAGAGGTCGGCGATGATTCGCCAGCGGGCGGCGCTCTTCTCTTCGTCGGTCATGCCGATCCCTTCTTCCACGTTTGCTCTTTACAAGAGGTAGCACGTGTTGTTTACCATGTCCACATGGGCCAAGACGTAGCACGTGTTGGAGTACCTGTCGGGAGCGAGCGAAGGAGGACGTCATGAACCACAAGGAGGAACCGCAGCACCACACCACCGACCAGCAGCCGGAGTGGCTGGTCGATCTCGCACGGGTGATCAACGATCCGGGCTACGGCCGGTGGCAGGCCATGGTCACCGCGACCGGCGGATGTGCCCATCCGGTGCACCTGGCGGGCGAATCGCTGATCGTCAACGCGACCAGTGGTGAGGTGCTGCACAGCTACCGCACGACGGATGAGCCGTCCGGGCGTCTGCTGGTGGCCTGCGGCAACCGGCGAGCTTCGGTGTGCCCGGCCTGCTCGGAGGTCTACCGGGCCGACACTTTCCAGCTAATCCGGGCGGGCCTGTCCGGCGGCAAGGGCGTTCCGCAGGAGGTGAGCGCCCATCCTCGGGCGTTCGTCACTCTGACCGCTCCCTCGTTCGGGCCGGTGCACACGCGGCGGGAGAAGAACGGGACGGTACGGGCCTGCCGCCCCCGCAATCGCGACAAGGTCTGTGAGCACGGGCGTCCGGTCGGCTGCCACGCTCGCCACGAGCCGGGGGACGAACGGCTCGGGCAACCCATCAGCGGCGACTGTTACGACTACGTGGGCGCGGTGCTCTGGCAGGCTCACGCGGGCGCCCTATGGCACCGCTTCACCTTGGAAGTGCGGCGCACCCTGGCCAGTGAGGCGGGGCTGAGCCGCCGGGAGTTCGCCAAGCGGGTCCGGGTGTCGTTCGCCAAGGTCGCCGAGTACCAGCGGCGGGGCCTGGTGCACTTCCACGCCATCGTCAGGCTCGACGGTCCGGGCGGCGGGAGTGAGATCCCTCCGGACTGGGCTGATCACGACCTGCTCAGCCGGGCGATCCCTCCGGCGGTCCGGCGGGTCACGGTCGCCTCTCCCCCAAGTGACCTCGGCCGGTGGGATCTGGCCTGGGGCGATCAGCTCGACATCCGGCCCATCCTGCTCGACCAGAGTGCCGACGGGTTGAGTGAGCGGGCGGTGGCCGGTTACATCGCCAAGTACGCGACGAAGGGCGCCGAAGCCTCCGGCACTGTCGATCACCGGCTGTCGTGTCCGGCCTGCGGCGGTCGGGGACGGTTGAGCCTGATGGCGTCCTGCGGGCGCTGCCACGGAACGGGCCTGAAACCGGGACTGCACCTGGACGCGCTCCCGGTCACCGAGCACGCGCGACGGATGATCCGTACCTGCTGGGAGCTGGGCGCACGCCGGGAGTTCCACGGGCTGCGGCTGCGATCTTGGGCTCACACACTGGGCTTTCGGGGCCACTTCTCCACCAAGTCCCGCCGGTACTCCACCACCCTCGGCGATCTCCGGCAGGTTCGCACAACACACCGGGCCACCGAAGCACGCGAACGGCACGGCCTTCCGCCCCTTGGCGACGAGACGACCCTTGTTCTCGGTCACTGGCGGTTCGCCGGATCGGGTTACTCCCCCGGTGAGGCGATCATGGCCGAGCACATCCGCCAGAAGGTCGCCACCGCTCGGAAGATCGCCACCGAGCGGGAGGACGGATGACAGCACCCGGACCGCCCGGCGAACGGCGGCTCTACCGCATATGCGATGCCATGCACCTGCTCAGCATGAGTCGCAGCGTGATCTACGAACAAATCCGATCGGGCCGTCTGCGCTCGGTCACCCAGGGCCGTACCCGGCTGATCCCGGCCTCGGCCATCTCCGACTACGTCGCACTACTCGAACGGGAAGCGAGGGCATCATGACCGCACGACGCGGCAGGGGTGACGGTGGCCTGCACTGGGACGAGGCTCAGGAGCGCTGGATCGCCTCGGTGACGGTCGGCTACACCCCGGCGGGCAAGCGCATCGTGAAGAAGGCCAGCGGCAGGACCAAGACGGAGGCGAAGGACAGGCTCAAGGAGATCATCAGGGACTATGACGACGGGCTGGCCATCGCACCGGCCAACTACACCGTGGCCGACGCGGTGAAGTACTGGCTCCAGCACGGCCTGGGCGGACGGTCGGCAACCACGGTGAAGATGTACACCACGTTCGCCGACAAGCACGTGATCCCGGCGTTGGGCGCCCGTAAGCTGCGGGACCTCTCGGTGGAGGACGTCGACCGGTGGCTGGCGGGCAAGAGGGGTGAGCTGAGCACGCGGTCCCTCAAACTGATCCACGGCATCCTCAACCGGTCGGTCAAGAGCGCCATGCGCCGCGACAAGGTGAAGCGGAACGTGGTCGACCTCTGCGAGATCCCCGAAGGACGCGAGGGCCGTACCTCCAAGGCGTTCACGCTCGCACAGGCCAGCGCCATCGTCGCCCTGGCGGAGAAGGCCAACGCGCGGATGCGGGCGTACATCGTGCTCTCACTGCTGATCGGTGCCCGTACCGAGGAGTTGCGCGCGCTCCTGTGGTCGCACGTCGTCGCGTTCGACGGGGAGCGCGGGGCGTGGTCACCGGTGGCCGATGCGGGGTGGGAGCACGAGGAGTTCGCGATCTATGTCTGGCGGTCGGTGCGGCAGAAGGGAGACACCAAGACCGTCAAGTCGCGCCGTTCCCTCAAGCTCCCCCGGCGGTGCGTCGAGGCGCTGCGGTCGCTCCGGGAGGAACAGGAGAAGGCGGGCGGGAAGCTCGCCGACACGGAGGGTCTCGTCTTCTCCACCTCGAAGGGGACCCCCATGAGTGCGGGCAACGTACGGCGGGACGTGCGGAAGATCATCGAGAAGGCGGGGCTCCGGGGCACCGACTGGACTCCCCGCGAGATGCGGCACAGCTTCGTCTCGCTGCTGTCGGACTCGGGTGTCCCGATCGAGGACATCTCGCGTCTGGTCGGGCACCGGAACACGGTGGTCACCGAGAAGCAGATTCGCCCGGTGCTCATGCAGGGCGCCGAGGCGATGGACGAGATCTTTAGGAGTTAGTCACTCAGTTAGTCACTCACGCCCCGTTCCGAAGATCGGATACGGGGCGTTTTGGCTGGTGGGCACTACTGGGTTCGAACCAGTGACATCTCGCTTGTAAGCACTGTCCGGGCAACTTGCCCGCATGCGGGGATGTACTCCAGTGCAGGTCAGAGGGGGTGAAGCGATGCGTTCAGGTGCGTTCAGAAGCGTTCGGAAAGCGAGCTTCGCTCCCAATCCGCTCCCACTTTCTGCCCGCATGACCGCCGGCACGTAATCCAGCCGCCGCAGTGAGGCGTCCTAGGGGCAGGCGACAGCACGAGGGACATGTCGCACCCCTCCGGCCGGACGAGCTACGGCCGCGCTGAGCCAGCTTGGGAGTTCTCGTGGGGAGCGCTCCCAAGCTGGCCTGGCCTTTTGTTCTTGATCAAGCTCCGCGTCGAACATACGTCCAAATAGGGCCTTGTCAGGCGGATTTTTTCCACGCATGATGGCCAGTTACGGGCAGCTGAACAGCCCGTGACTCCCCCATAACAGAGGGAAGCTCGGTCGCGGGCTGAGGAGATGCCCGAGGCTGTGTCCGACAGTGGGGATGTTCGGCCATAGCCGAAGCGGCCACCCCGGCATGGATACTGCCGGGGTGGCCTGCCCGTACGGGGAGCATCCTGGTGTCGCTCCCCGAGCCTTTAATCCGCGGCGTCGTGTATCTCAGCTGGAACCGCCAGCCGGGCGCGATCCGCAGGAATCACCTCTGGCTCACCTGCCGGATGCTCTACTACAAACACCGGAACACCTGGCGGTATGTCCCACCGCTCCCGCTCCTGCGGCGTCGGCATGCGAGATGTGATCTCCCCACCCAGTGGTAGGACAACGACCTGTATCTCACGGTCGGCCCGCACTCGGCTTCCCAGCCCTTTGGTCGTCACGATCCGCCCCTCCCCCCGCAGTAGGTTGAGCGCGTCCCTCACCGTGTCGCGACCGACTTCGTATATCTGAGCCAGCCGCCCTTCGCTGGGCAGCTTCTCACCCGGACCATACTCGCCACGGTCGATGGCATCCCTGAGCAGGGCTGCCAGTTGTTTGTAAACGGACTCAGGCGAGTAGGGATCGATCACGATCATGCAGGCTAGGGGCTCGTTAGCCTGCCCTAACCTGTGGCCCTAGGGCCACAGGTTCATAGTGACGCAAGATGCCGTATAGGGGACACTTTTCTCACCGGTGCGGGCATCTGCCGCTTCGTACCCCTGCACGGCGAAGGCCCCGCACTTTAGCCTGAGAGCTGTCGACTTCAGGAAGGTGCAGGGCCCATGGATGACGGTAGCACCATCGGCATTCAGCTCAAGAGGATCCGAAAAGTCCGATCGCTGACCCAGGAAGAGCTCGCCGAACGGGCAGGGCTCAGCAGGGACATCGTCGCCAAGCTCGAACAAGGGCAGCGGAAGTCAGCGCGAGTGACCACCCTGATAAGGCTGGCCAACGCGCTAGACGTTGACCTGTCCGAGCTCACCGGCAAACGCAACCGTATGAGCGCCGAGCATGAGGGTGGCGGCGTTCTGGCTCTGCGGGATGCCTTACTGTCACCAGCACTTCTACCCGACCTCGACGACGGTCACGACGGCGCACCCACTCCCCTTCGCGACGTCAGAAACGCCGTAGACGACGCATGCCGCCGCTACTGGGACGGCGACTTCCCCACACTTGTCGCCCAACTCCCCGGACTGATCGCCGAGGCGCGCCTGACCCACAAGACCGTTGGTGAAACCGCGATCTACCCGTTGGCCATGGCCTACGACCTTGCGGCCAGCATGATGGTCCATTTCGGGCGGGATGACCTGGCCGCGATCGGCGCCGAGCGAGCCATCACCACCGCCCACGGCGGTAGCGACGAGCTTCTGTGGGCCACTTTGCACGCCACCTATTCGTGGGTTCTGCTACATCAAGCCCGCGTCCGGGAAGCAGAGGATCTCGCCATCTCCATGGCGGCCCGGATCGAACCATCTTTCTCGGCGCCAACCAACCACATCGCCGCCTGGGGCAACCTGCTCATGACCGCGCTTGCGCCCGCAGCCGCCAGCGGCCGAGACGTAGCCGACTACATTGCGATGGCTGCCGCGGGAGCTGAACGTCTTGGCCGGCGCACCCGCATCTACAACACCTCCTTCGGGCCCTCCACCGTCGCCATGCAGGCCACACACGCTTACGCCGTACGCAAGGAACCAGACAAAGCACTGCGGGCATCCAGGCGTATTCAGCCTGGCGATCTTGCAGGGATCTCTTACGGCCGGCACCTGCTCGACGTCGCCCAAGCGCACCTGGATTCCCGCCACAGGGAAGCAGCTGTCGAGCGCATCGAGGAGGCGCGAGCGCAGTCGCCGGTGTGGTTCCGCCATCAAGGGGTTGCCCGGTCGCTGGTGGAGGAGATCCGCGAGGCGGAGACGCGGCCGTCCCCTGTGGTGAGATCCCTGGCAAGGTCTCTCGACCTCAACTAGGACAGGGCGTCCTCATTTCCGGGTGAAGAAATTCGATCATGAGGACGTCCTGTCCCTGGTGGCGACACACCCCCCAACATCACTATGAGTACATGCCACGTCACCGAACGGTTGAGAAGGAAGCCCTCCACGGCTTCCCCGACGACGGGACATCCCGCCTGGTCGAGGAGGCCCCCATAGAGGCCGGCACATCCGATCAGGACATCAAAGCCCGCCTGTCCGCCGAGCACCCGGGCTGGAGCATCTGGCGATCCAGCACCGGACGCTGGTACGCCACCCGCCGCGCCGAACTCACCAAGGCCGAACGCGACGCCGACCACTCCCGCACTTTGGAAGCCGGCACTCCCGAAGAGCTGACTCAGCTGATCGCAAACCAGGAGAGCGTGGCACCGCAGGCATGACCGACGAGGAACGCACCAGACAGGTCGGCCGCCTGCACGCCTCACCACTGGGCGTCCCGCTGGCGATCTTCGCCGCCCTTCCAGGCTCCACCACCAGCCTGGTGCCACCCAACCCAGGCGCATTCGATGTCGACCCCACAGAACCTCCTGGCTGCCGTGCCCGCAGCGACGGCAGCCAGGTGTAAGGCCCCTCGGGGTCTGGTGCCGCGCAGGGCGCCAGTCCCCGAGGCGAGGGCGGATCACTGTCGCTTCTCGGAGGGGTGAAGCAGCCAGAACGGTCCGCCCTCATCATCCCCGGCAGCACACGGCCGGGGAAGGGCCTCCACTGCCCCACGTGGTGGAGGCCCCCCTCGATCGCCCGGCGGGGGTTCGCCCCCGTGGCTCCCGCCAGGCCGCGGTCTCTGCCCGCAGTTCAGCCCGGGTAGAGACCGCCAAACTCCCGACTAGGACAGGACTCCGCTACTACTCCCTGGTCGGCCCCACGAAGACCCCCGAGGCGACTACCCTCGGGGGTCTTTCGTGCTGCACCGCTCTTAAAGGAGTGAATAGCTGTGGCCACACCGAGCGAACGCCGGACCATTGCCCAGATCGCCGCGAACACCCGCTGGGCCGCAGAGCCCGACCGGACCGCAGCCACAGCGGCGGCCCGCCGGAACTCGCCGGCCTCGATCGAGTACTGGGCGAAGAAGATTGACCCCGACGAGATCCTGCCGTACCAGGAGCGGATCAAGCGGGCCGAGAACGCCAAAGCTGCGTACTACGCAAAAGCCATGCTCAAAGCTCGTCAAGCCAAAGCAGCCAAGCGGCCCCTCTAGCCTCGCCCAGTTTGAGGGGGCCACCCTCACTCCCGGTAGCGCGCTGAATGCCGGGACGGGCCTCCGCCGTGCGGGAGGCAGAGGCTCCTTTGATCGTCCGGCGGGAGGTCACCCCCGCACCTCCTGCCGGCCCCGGCTGGCCTCCTGCCGTTCCGGAACCTTTAGGTAGAGGCCACCTCCCCTGCCACAGGGAGAAGCCGCCGTAGCTCAGCTAGAGCATGAAAGGCCCGGCGGTCCGTCATCGAGTGGCGGATCGCCGGGCCTTCCTGCTGCCTGTCCCACGAAAGCATGCCCCGCGATTTCGTTCCTGATCTATGGTTCTTCCAGACGGAGGCCCTCCACTCCGACACCAGAAGGGCGGGCATGTTGGTCGAGCTGGCAGAGTGGAAGGGGCTCGTCAAAGGCCGGAGCGACAGCTTCGATGACTTAAGCATGATCATGCTCCTGGAGACAGGTAGGAACTCCTTCGCAAGCCCGTTCCTGGCAGCGGCTAGCGATGGCCACCGCTACTGGGTCAAGTGCATCGATACCTGCCCAGAGCACGCCAAAATGTCCATAGCCATCGAGTACATCGTGTCCGGCGTTGGACGACTGATCGGCGCTCCCGTGTGCGAGAGCAGCTTGATTCGCATCCCGGAAGAGATGGCTGGCTGGCCACTAGGACCAGGACAGGGAAAGCTTCAAGCAGGGCTGGCATATGCCAGTCGTGCCCTATCCAACGCCATCGAGCATCGCCCCGCCTTGGAGTCTCGCACCGCCGACGATAACCGTCGACGCCAGGTAGGGATCTACGCGCTATGGGACTGGTGCTTCGGAAGCGACCCACAGTGGCTATACGACCTCGAAAACGACAAGAGTATCTATAGCCATGATCACGGCCTCTACTTCCCCACCAACGATGGAAGCTGGGAGAGGAAGCGCCTGATCCAATGCGTCGATGAACCCAACGAACTCGACGAAGCCCCTCACGGCCTCAACAGGGAGGCCGTGAGGGAAGTAGCCGCAGCGCTTGAGAAAGTTGATCGCGATGCTCTGGTTCAGATCCTGCGTGGCGTGCCAACATCATGGCCAGTGAGCGACGACGATCTAGAAGCACTTGGCTGGTTCCTTGAGTACCGGGCGCCGGCTGTTGCTGGTCGTGTGCGAGCATTGACTGGAGGGGAGGACGAGCCCAGATGAGCCGCTACATCTACTCGATCGTTAGATGTCTCCCTGAACCACGAACGGGCGAGTTCGTCAATTACGGGGCGATAGCAGGGGACCCGGCTACTGGAGACTGGGGTGTCCGTCAGCTTCACAGGACTGATCGAGTCCGCGAGTTTGCCACCGCCCCTGTGTTGCGAGTCGCAAACGACTTCATGCTTCAGCTTCACGCAGAGATTAACGCTCGCCGCGACTTAATGAAGAGTGGTGGGGAACCTCTGGGGGAAAATTGGCTCCAGAGACTGCATCACGATCACCGCAATACCATCCAACTCAGCCCACCAGCCCCGATCTTAGCTAAAAGCGCCAACGAAGCACTAGAGCGCATATTCGAGCATTTGATCGTAGAGCCAGCACCCCACCCAATGCTGGCTTATGCCCTGCCAGAGATCATACTGTCCGACGCCCTCCCAGTGCTCCACCGAAGCAAATCTATAGACGTGATGGATCAACTACACCAACCGTCGATAAACAAAGGAACGCTCACCCGAAGTCTTCTGCAAGCATATCGTCAAACAGACATCAATCCATCGTTGCTACATCAAGGCTCTCGCGTTTTTGTCGGAGATCGCTTAAATTACAAAGCGGACTTTGCAATCGCCAACGGTCATACTATTCAGCTAACTCAGGCATGGTCATTCAGGCTCTCCAGAGTAAGATTAGTATCGACAGAGGTAAAGGCGTGGGGATATGCACTGGAACGCCTACGGCAAGGCGAGGAGGCACACATTGTCGACTCAACCAACCAGCCAGTCAGCACAATCGATAGCAATGTGGACCTGCAAGTAGTCATCGCCCCGCCAGAGACCGCCGCGCAGCAAGAAGTCTTCGAAGAGGCCCAGGAAGTCTTCACCAGCCTGGACGCACAAGTCCATTCGCTGGACGACGTCGAGGCCATAGGCGCCCGCGCGGAACGCCTCGTGAAACGCCTATGAAGAACACAGAGACGCCCCACTCCCGTGCGGAGTGGGGCACCTTCGCATGTCGAGGAGAGCAGGATGCCACGCCGATCTTTGCAAGTAGCTTGCAAAACTCAGCGTGACCATGTAAACAGAGAAGGTGACGAGCGAGCGGGAGGTGAGCGACGCAGTGCTTGCCGAGCGACTCCGCGACGCAGCAGCCAAAGTTCAAGAAGGAGAAGCCGCGCGAGCTGAGCGAGTTGACCTCATCTTGGAGGCTCACCTCCGCGGCTGGACTAGAGAAACTATCGCCGCCGCAGCAGACATGAGCCACCAGGCGGTAACACAGCAGATCCAAAAGAAAAACCGACAGAGCCAGCAAGACTCAGCCACAACCGAATAACCAGCGCGCCCCGAGCCGGTGTTACCAGCACCGACCCGGGACGACTTGATCCCGAACCTCCACCACTACGAGGACAGGTCCGAGACCCAATGTGGCACCTTAATGCCTTTGGGCTGGTCAACGGTAGTCCCGTTGATCTTTTGCCCGTTTCCATCCCTTCGTGGGTGCCCTCCTGGGCGCCCACGGTCATAGCCGTCATGGCCATCGTCATCGCTCTTCTCGTGATCAGCGCCGCCTTGTGGGGAGCCTGCAAGGGCACCAAGGCCGCGGTTGGGATCACGGCTGGCGCCTTCCGCCGGCACGTCGCCCCCCGCCCCGCCGAGGACATCCTCACGATCGTCGCCGCCAGCATCGCCACCGGAGTGTCCGCCCAAGGCATGTGGCGCTTCACGGGCGACGTCCTCGGCTTCGACGGCCCCCTGCAGCTGCTGCTCTTCGCGTTCATCGAAGTCGCGGTCATCACCAGCGCCGTACGGGCCCGCCGCAACATGCGGGAGAACTTCTCCGCCGGCATCGACGGCGCCGCCGTGTGGGCCCTCACCGTCCTCACCGCGGTCCTGTCCGCGATGGACGCCCACAGCCTGGCCGAGGCCATCTTCCGCCTCGCCGCCCCGCTCGTCGCGGCGTGGCTGTGGGAGCGCGGCATGGCGGTCGAGCGGCACCGCATCACCGGTCGTAAGCGCATCAACTGGGTCATCACCCCGGAGAAGATCCTCATCCGTCTCGGCCTTGCCGAGGGCAAGGAGCGCTCCGCTTCCGAGGTCGCCACCCAGCGTCTTCTCACCCGGGCCGCCTTGGCCGCCAAGCGCGCCCGAACGCTGCGCGAGTCCGGCGCCTCTGCCTCCAAGATGCGGCGGGCGCTAACCAAGCTCGACGACGCGATCAAGAAGGCCACCGAGCAAGCTGGCCTCGCCGCCAACACCTCCCTGCAGGAGCGGCTCCGCGACGAGGTGGCCGCCCTCTACAGTTCCGTCGACCTCCTGGACGTGGCTCCCGCCTCCGCCTGGGCCTCCACCTCGGAGGAGCCGAGCGACTTCGCCCGCCTGGCCAAGGAGACGCAGAACCTCAACGAGAGCCTCGCCATCCGCGAGGAGCTCCGTGCGATCGAAGCCAACGTGACCATGCTGGCCGCCGACATGACCGGCAAGCGGCCCGCATCAATGACGCCTGGCATGACTCTGCCCGTGACCGCAGACGAGGTCACCGCCTCTGTCACGCCGGACGTCACGGACGAAGTCGTGATCGTGCCGCCGGAGTGGACCGGCGAGGCTGCCGATGTGACTCCGGGCGTGACCCCCGATGTGACTTCTGGGCCGGTCATCAACCTCGTCAACTTCGACATCAATGACCCGGCCATCTTTGATCTTGAATGGCCTCCCCCGCCGCTCGCCGACATGACCCCCGAGCTGACGCCCGTCGTGACCGCCGAGGACGTCAACGACGAGGTCACCGAGCAGAGCAAGGCCGACATCATGCGCGCCTTCTGGGACGGAGAGCGCGCCCAGGGCCGGTACCCGCGTGTGGTTGACCTCGCCAATGCGGCTGACGCTGACCCAGCTCAGGCGTCAAGGCTCCGCGCCGAACTGGTCAAAGCACTGCCCTGGCGGGAGCGCAGCAAGGCGACCTTCAAGAAAGTCACCGCCGTCAACGGCTCCACGCCGTCCAGCTGATCTCTCAGCTTCATCCCCCTGCCCCGATCCACCTTCCGTGAGGTCGTCATGCCCTTGATCGCCATCTCTGCCCCTGTCCGTGCGGCCGTTCTTGAGTGCGAAGCGAATCTGGACCGCCGCCTCCCCGCCGACGAAAACGCACTTGCCGCCGCCTTCGGCCTGGGCCTCGAAGTCGCCGCCGAGGTGGTGGTCTTGGTCGCAACCTGGCGGTACAGCCGCTACCTCGCCCGCGGCGGAGCATCGCTGGGTGTCGAGGAACTGGCTGCCCACTTCCAGATCGGCCGGGACCGTGCCCTCAGGGTCCTGCAGCAGGCGCAGGGCAATGAGGCGTGATGAGCGAGCCCGGATGGTGGTGTCGCGCTGTCGAGTACATCGCGGTCGCGGCTCTCGTGGTCACCGCCCTGGTCGTGGTGTTCGCCTCGGACGAGTCCTCCACCGTCCGCGGCCGGCTGTGGGCGGTGCGCCGCGCCTGGTGCTGGGCCGCGAGCGACTCCCGCACCGTCCGCACCGTTCAGGGGTCCACCATCACCTGCACATCCACCAAGGCCACTGCGCTGCGCCTGATCCAGT
>NZ_JBFBCF010000065.1:0-12697 GCF_040683035.1 Streptosporangium sp. NPDC051022
ACCCCCCACCACAACGCGCACTCCCCCCCCCCCCAAACCCGCCAACCGCACGCCGCCCACCCGCCGGCCGGCGGGTGGGCGTCTTCCGTGTGGGGCCTGCGGCACAGGGATCACCGTCGTCCTGGACGGGGCCGGCCCGGGGGGCTCGCCCTTCCGCGGAACACCGGCCCATGCGGGGCGGCGGCGCTGTCAGCGGTGCGCCATGACGGGCGTGGGAACGACGATCGAGGTGAGGATGAGACCGTGGCCGACGATCCAGCGCCCGGAGAAGCCCGTGAGCCGCCGCCCGTCGATCCAGGGGCCGCTGACCAGCAGTCGCGCGGAGAAGACCCCCTTCAGGGGATCTATGGTGATCGCGGCGTTCTCGAAGCTCAGCCACTGGTTGGTCAGTGGGAACCATGCCTTGTAGACGGACTCCTTGGCGCTGAAGAGCAGACGGTCCCAGCGGATGCCGGGATGCTCGCGCAGGAGCGTGTGCACGGCGTCGCGTTCCCGGACCAGGGCGATCGCCTCCAGGACGCCGTTGGGCAGCGGCTCGTTCGGTTCGGCGTCGACGCCGATCGCGGAGGCCTTCGAGGGCTCGCCCAGTACGGCGGCGCGGTAGCCGGTGCAGTGGGTGATGCTGCCGACGACCCCGGCGGGCCAGCGCGGCTCGCCCCGGGGACCGGGAAGGATCGGCGAGGGCGGCCTGCCGAGCGTCCGCAGAGCCTTCCTGGCGCACAGCCTGGCCGTGGTGAACTCCCTGCGGCGCTTGCCGACGGCCTCTCCGATCACGGCCTCCTCCTCGGGGAAGAGCATCCCGTCCAGGTCGTCGTCGAAGGTGTCCGCGGACACCACGAAGGAAGGCAGGATCATCTCAATCACGATATTCCCCCGAATGGGAGTACAGGATTTCCGGCAGCCGTCCACTTGATTTTTGACAGCCGGTCATACCTGCGATCGTAAGCGCGAGACGAATGCCGGGAGAATGATCCGGGCGAAGGTCACGGGCCAGCGTTTTCCCGCTAAGGGGAATAGGAGGGAGAATAGGGGATGGGTGGCGGGTCCGCCCCGCCGTGCCGCCGCCTTTTCGGGACGGCGGGCGCCGGGGCCGTCACCGTTCGAAGCCACGCAGCCTCTCGAAGAGCTGCTCGCGGAGCCGTTCGGCCACCGAGGGATCCACCTTGTCGCTCAGGACGAGCGCCTCGGACAGCGCCTCACGGGCCGCGGTGTCGTCCCCGGCGCTCCGGTGGGCGTTGCCGAGCATGATGAGGGCGCGGATCTCCTGCAGCGGGACCTGCATCTTGCGGAACAGCGCCATGGCCTGCTGGAAGTGGGGAACGGCCTCGGCCGCCTCCCCGCCCGCGAGGGCCAGCTCGCCCAGCCCGACCAGTACGCGCGCCTCCGCGAGCCGCTGGCCCGACGAGCTCGCCAGCATCAGGGCGTGGCGCAGCGCGCCGTCGGCCTCGGAGAGCATCCCCTGACGCAGCCGGGCGACGCCCAGCCCGTGCAGCGCGTACGCCTCCCCGGTGGGGTCGCCGATCTCCCTGACGACGGTCAGCGCCTCCTCGAAGGCGTTCGCGGCCTCCACGGGCTCGTCCGTCTGGAGGTGGGTGTGGCCCATGCGGTGCAGGACCTGCGCCCGTACCCTGCGGCTTCCGCCGTTCCTGCTGAGCCGCAGGGCCTCGCGGAGCAGTTGCTTGGCGCCGTTGGGGTCGTCGCACTCCAGCCTGAGCTGGGCCAGGTTGTGCAGCGCGTACGCGGTGGCGATCTGGTCCCCGGTGCCGCGGAATATCTCCAGGGCCCGCTCGTAGTGCGAAGCCGCCTCCTCGAAGCGGCCGTTCATCCGGTCGAGGAAGCCGATGTTGCGGACGGCCAGCGCCATGCCGCGGTCGTCGTTCACCTCCTGGAACAGGGCGACCGCCGCTTCGAACTCGCGCTGGGCGTCCTCGAACCGCTGCTCGGTGATGGACAACGAGCCCATCGAGTAGAGCACCGCGGCCTGGCCGCGCCTGTCCCGGGCCTGCCGGGTGGCCGCCAGCGCGATCTCGTGGGTCTCCCGCCAGTCGTCGAGGTAGACGCGCGACTCGAAGAACGTCACGGCGTTGATCGCCAGACCCCAGCAGAGCTCGACGAACCCGGCCTGGGCCGCCTGGCGGATGCCGGAGACCAGGATCATGCGCTCGCGCTCGAACCACGACAGCGGCACCGAGACCAGCTGGTCGACCAGCTCGGCGGGCAGCGACCACAGCGGTGCCTCGCTGTGGATGAGGACGTCGGCGCCGTACTCCCGGCGGCGGGCCGCCTCGGCGAGGAAGAGCAGGCCGCCGAGCACCCGGGACAGCGCCGCGCTGCGCTCGCCGACGGACTCCTCGGCGGCGAGGCGCTCCCTGGCGAACACCCTGATGAGGTCGTGGAAGCGGTACTGGGTGTGCAGTCCGCGCCCGGCACCCGTGGTCTCGACCAGCTGCGCGTCGGCCAGGTCGTCCAGCAGGTCCTGGGCGTCGGCGAGGGGCTGGTCGAGCAGGGCCGCGCTGGTCCAGGCGGAGAAGAGCTGGGAGTCCAGGATCGCCAGCCGGCGGAAGAGCCGCCGGGCGTCCTCGCTCGCGCTGTCGTAGGTCAGCGAGATGCTGGCCCTGATGCCCATGTCGCCGTGTTTGAGTTCGTCGAGCCTGCGGGTCTCGTCCTTGAGCCGGCCGACCAGCTGTCCGATGCTCCAGTGCGGGCGCGCGGACAGCCGCGCGCCCGCGATGCGCAGCGCCAGGGGCAGCTGACCGCAGAGCTCGGCCAGCGCCGCGGCCGCCTCGGCCTCGGACTGGACCCGTTCGGCTCCGGCGATGCGGGAGAGCAGGTCCATCGACTGGTTTGAGTCGAAGACCTCCACGTCGACGTGGGTCGCACCGGCCAGCCCGGCGAGCCTGCTCCGGCTGGTGACGATGACCGCGGAGGCGGGATTGCCCGGCAGCAGCGGCACGACCTGGGCCTCGTTGCCCGCGTCGTCCAGGACGATCAGCATCCTGCGGTCGGCCAGCAGCGCCCGGTACATCTCCGCCCGCTCCTCCAGCCCGTCCGGAAGACCGGTGCCCGGCACGCCGAGCACGCGCAGGAAGCGTTCGAGCACCTGCATCGGGCTGACCGGGCGGGAGACGCCTCCGTGCAGGTCGGCGAAGAGCTGGCCGTCGGGAAAGTCACCGGCCACCCTGTGCGCGGCGTGCACCGCCACGGTGGTCTTCCCGATCCCGGCCTTTCCGACGATCGCGATGATCGGTACGGCGAAGCTGGAACGGCCGTCCGACGCGAGCGTCAGCCGCTCGCGGATCTCGTCGATCTGCTTGGTGCGGCCGGTGAAGTCGGCGATGTCGGTGGGAAGCATGCCGGGAACGCTCGGGACGCGCGCCGGGGGCTCGCTGGTGACCGCGATGGGGGATTCCGGCAGGTCGAGGCTCTCGTCGGAGGTGAGAATCGCGTGCTCGAGCTGCTGGAGGCGCTCGTTGGGCTCGATGCCCAGCTCTTCGATCATGGTACGGCGCGCGAGCCGGTAGACCTGCAGCGCCTCCGCCTGGCGTCCGGAGCGGTACAGCGCCACCATCAGCTGGCCGCGGAGCCGCTCGCGCAGCGGGTGCTCCTCCACCAGCTCGGTCAGCTCGCCGACCAGCTCACGGTGCCTGCCGAGGTCCAGTTCGAGCTGGACGCAGTCCTCGTTCGCGGTGATCCGGTGCTCGGCGAGCCTGCTCGCCGCGGACTGCACCAGCCTGCTCTCGATGCCCTCCAGGGCGGGCCCGCGCCACAGTGAGAGCGCTCCACGGTAGTGTCTGATGGCCTCGTCGGGGTTGCGGGCCTCACGGGCGCGCCTGGCCTCCGACAGGAGGCCTTCGAAGCACTGCGCGTCGACGTGATCGCCGCCGACCTTGATCGCGTAACCTTGTGACTGGGTGGAGATGAGGTCGGGGCTGCCGTGGGCGGCGAACAACCGGCGCAGCGCGGATATGCAGATCTGTACCTGGGCGCGTGACGTGGTCGGCGGATCGTCGCCGTAGATCGCCTCCATGAGCCGGCTTATGGTGACCGGCCGGTTGGCGTCGAGCAGCAGGACGGCGAGCACGGTTTGCTGCCTGATGCCTCCGAGATCCAGTGACCGGCCGTCTGTGACGACCTCAAGAGGTCCCAGAACGCGAAAGTCCACCCGCGTCTCCTCGAAGAAAACCCGCGGCCCCGTGCGAAAGCCTTCACACTTCTGATGCGGAAGAAGTGTCAGTCGTCCGGCACAACGTCAGGCATGCGTCCCCAGTAAGTTTCGATCTGCAGCACCGTTGGCCATCTATGGCGCCGCAATGCTCGTGACCGATAATCCTAACGATATCGGTACTTCCCCGTGTGCGGTGTGTCACTTTGGTGGTGATCGTACTACTTCGTGTGTTTGTATGCCAAGGGTCGGCTGTCCCGTTCCAATAAGTTCGCCCGCCGTTTTGTGGCCGTAACCTCATGGACACGGGAACGGAAACGGCCGGAGATGGGCTGTCTCCGGCCGTTCGGACGCCTGCCCGTCATGCTCGCCCAGGGTTCAGCCCCAAGGCTCGCCGATCACCCTGGAGGGGGTGGGCGTCGGCGTGGGGGCGGCGATGACCTGCGAAGACGTGCTTCCGGTGGCGGTGGTTGCGGCGGTGAGCGCGCCGGCGGCGGCGACACCCGCGGTGGCGATGACGGCGGTGAGGGTGAGTCGGAGGATGCGGTTGTTAGCGTGAACGCCCATTTCTGCTGACCTCATGTCATGTCGCGGGGGGTGTGGTCGCGAGCCGTTCGGCCGGCGCATTCACAACCTCGCAGGTGCCGCCATCCGGTCATTATCGGATCTCTTCCGGTCCGCCATCAGCCCAGTTCAGGGCGGTGTGAAGGAACGTTTTCGGTTTTTGCGGGAAAGGGATCCGGAGGGCGACGGGGCTCCACCCCCGTCATTCCGGAACATTTGTCTGCGTAGAGCGATCGAGGGTGAATAGCGGGGCGAAGGCGTGCCGATAGCGGGGGGCGGCACTCTGGGCGAAGGTCCGGACCGGCCGGTGTCCGTGGCATCCCGCGGCGTACCCGGTGAGTGCCGGGCGCAGGGGCGGAGGGCCGGAGCACCTCAAGGCCGTCCACCCGCTCGCGAGGATCCGCCGCAGACCCCCGGTGCGTGATCGCGGAGGCAGTCGAGCAGTCCGTCACGGCGGGCCCGGGAGATAGGTGTCCTTGACATGGGAATCACTGCGCAGGCACTTGACGGTGTTTACGGCCGCTCGGCGGCCGGTGTGCGGGCGCGGCTGGAGCGGGTCGCCGAGGACGGCTGGAGCGCCGTCGCCGACGCCGAGACAGACAGTGAGGGTTGCATCAGTGAGTGGCGCGGACGGAGGTTCGAGCGCGGGCTGTACCGCATCGTCTTCGACAGTGACTACTACTTCGTCGGGCTCGGTCTCCGAGCTGCATATCCCGAAATATCCGTCATATTTCGTATGCAGGATGAAGCTGAATCTTACCAAATAAAGGTGTTGCTTTCGCCTTATTCCTATTCGACCTATTTCGGTTCGCAGAATTGACGGCAGTCGTGCAGGCAGAGAAAGGAACCGCCAGTGAAGACCGCCAGTCCGTCGGCCGGACGCTACAGCGCGTTCGCGCCCATCTCTCTTGATCGGCGTACTTGGCCCGACAACACCATCGTCTCCGCGCCGCGCTGGCTCTCGACCGATCTCCGTGACGGCAACCAGTCGCTCGCCAACCCCATGACCCCCGAGCGCAAGCTGCGGATGTTCGACCTCCTGGTGCGGATGGGCTACAAGGAGATCGAGGTCGGCTTCCCCGTCGCCAGCCAGGACGACCACGACTTCCTGCGCATGCTGATCGAGGAGGACCGCATCCCCGACGACGTGCGCGTCTCGGTCCTCGTGCAGGCCAGGGACGAGCTCATCAGGCGCACCGTGGAGAGCCTGGAGGGCGCGCCGCGCGCGACCGTCCACCTCTACAACGCCACCTCGCCGCTGTTCCGGCGGGTGGTCTTCGGGATGAGCCGGGACGAGTGCAAGGACCTCGCCGTCCAGGGGACCCGGTTGATGATGAAGTACGCCGACAGGACGCTCGGCGACTGCGACCTGGGCTTCCAGTACTCTCCCGAGCTGTTCAACGACACCGAGCCGGACTTCTCGCTGGAGGTCTGCGAGGCCGTCATGGACGTCTGGCAGCCCGGCCCCGGGCGGGAGATCATCCTCAACTTCCCCACGACCGTCGAGCGCTCGCTGCCCAACGTCTTCGCCGACCAGATCGAGTGGCTGAGCCGTAACCTCTCCCGCAGGGAACACGTCTGCCTGTCGGTGCACCCGCACAACGACCGGGGCACGGGCGTCGCCTCGACCGAGCTGGCCCTGCTGGCGGGTGCCCAGCGCGTCGAGGGCTGCCTGTTCGGCAACGGGGAGCGGGCCGGCAACGTCTGCCTGGTGACGCTGGGACTCAACATGTTCACCCACGGCGTCGACCCCGGCGTCGACTTCTCCGACATCAACGAGATCCGCCGCGTCGTGGAGTACTGCAACGGGCTTCCCGTCCACCCCAGGCACCCCTACGGCGGCGACCTCGTCTACACCTCCTTCTCCGGCTCGCACCAGGACGCCATCAAGAAGGGCTTCGACGCCCTGGAGCGAGAGGCCGCCCGCGACGGCCGCGCCGTCGCCGACCTTCCCTGGGAGATGCCCTACCTGCCGCTCGACCCCGAGGACGTCGGCCGTACCTACGAGGCCGTGGTGCGGATCAACAGCCAGTCGGGCAAGGGCGGGGTGGCCTACATCATGAGCGCCCGGTACGGCCTGAACCTCCCTCGCGACCTCCAGATCGACTTCGCCCGCGTGGTCCAGTCGCACACCGACGCCGAGGGCGGGGAGATCACCCCCGACCGGATCGGGCGGCTCTTCGAGCGGGAGTACCTCTCCAGCTCCGACCTGCCTGTCCCGCTCGCCTCCGGCGCCGAGCTGGTGACGACCTCCCTCCACATCGACGGGGAGAGGTTCGACGTCGGAGCCGGCAGGGCCGACACCGTCCAGGCGGTGCGGGCGGCACTCGGCCGCTGGGGGTTCGACGTGCGGGCCGTGCACCGTACCGGGGTCGCCGGCCGGGACCGCGACACGGTGTCCGGGGTGTCCGGGGTGTCCGGGGTGTCCGGGGTGTCCGGGGTGGCCGTCTACGCGGAGTGCCGGGTCGACGGGCGGACGTCCTGGGGGGTGGGCGTCGCTCCGGATGTGGAGACGGCCTCGCTGGCGGCGGTGCGCTCCGCCGTCATCAGGGCGCGCCTGAGGCACCTGCCCGGTGTCGGTGGCGAGGGGATCGAGAGCACCATGCCGCTGGCCGCCGCGGGCCGGTGATAGCCGCTCGATAACGGGTGAAAGCCGCATTTGCCTACCGTTTCCATCATCACCTCCGATCGGAGAACAGTCGAGATGGACAGGTGACTAGAAATGCGGCGAATCCAGCTCAAAAGGCACAAGGGGAAGCTTCGGGGATCGCTGGACCTGCGCACTCCGTCCGGCCGCACGTTGCGGTTCTGAACCGCGAAAACCGATTTCACGAAAAGGGGGCTGAACATGAGCTTGGTCGAAAGAGATGAGGCACTGGCCTCTCTCGAGGGACTGCTGGCCAACGCACTGCTGGGCAAGGGGAGAGTCGCGCTGGTGGGCGGCGCGGTCGCGACCGGCAAGAGCGAGCTGTTGCACACCTTCGCGGAGCAGGCCATCGAGCTGGGCGCCCTGGCCGTCACGGCGACGGGGTCGCGCGTCGAGCGCGACCTGCCGCTGGGCGTGCTGGGCCAGCTGATCCAGGATTCGCCGCTGGTCGCCGAGGAGCGCGAGCGGGCCATGGCGCTGCTGGAGGAGGGCGCCCGTACGGTGACGTCGTCCGCCCAGCGGGGCGAGCCCCTCGAGCAGGTCGACGCCCAGATCGTCCACGCCCTGTGCACGGTGCTGCTGGAGCTGTCGGAACGCTGTCCGCTGATGATCGTCGTCGACGACGTGCACCACGCCGACCGCGCGTCCCTGCTCTGCCTCGCCTATCTGTCGAGGAGGGTGCGCTTCGCCAGGATCATGGTGGTGTTCGGTCACTCCGACCACACCCGCTACACCGAGACGTTCTTCCAGACCGAACTGCTCCGCCAGCCCCACTGCCGTCGCGTCCAGCTCGCCCCGCTGTCCAGGGAGGGCGTACGGTCCCTGGTCGCCGACCGGCTGGGACGGGAGGAGGCCGAGCACCTCTCCGAGGACTGGTACGCCGCCAGCGGCGGCAACCCGTTGCTGGCCACCGCGCTCGTGGACGACTACGAGACCCACCTCAGGTCGACCGGCGGCACGCCCCCCGCGGAGCTGGTCGTCGGCGACCGGTACGGCCAGGCCGTGCTGTCGTGCCTGCACCGCGGCGAGCCGCGGACGCTCCAGGTGGCGCGGGGGCTGGCGATCCTCGGCGAGCCCGGCTCGCTGGCCCGGCTGCTCGGCATCGGCTCGGCGTCCGTGTCCCAGGCCCTGCAGTCCCTCACCGCCGCGGGCGTGCTCTCCCTGGACTGCTTCCGGCACGAGGCGGCCCGCGCGGCCGTACTGGCCGAGGTGGACGCCCAGGAGTGGGCGGACCTGCACCGCAGGGCGGCGGAGCTGGCCTACGACGCCGGCGCCTCGACGACGACCGTCGCCGACCACCTCGTCCAGGCCGGCAGGCTCGACGCCCCCTGGGGCGTCTCCGTCCTGGAGGACGCGGCGAGGAACGCCCTGCGAGAGGGACGCGTCGAGTCCGCCGTGGAGTATCTGCGGCTGGCCTGGCGCGAGTGCGCCGACGAGCAGCGCCGCATGAAGATCACCACAATGCTCGTGCGCGCGGAGTGGCGGATCAACCCCGGTGCCCCCGCCGGGCACCTCAACGAGCTGACCGACGCGCTGCAGCGCGGTCACCTGCGGGGCAGCGACGCGGTCGTGCTGGCGCGGGCCCTGCTGTGGCACGGCCGGTTCGACGACGCGCGGGACGTGCTCGAGCACCTGAACGAGCCGGACCACGTCATGGACTCCGAGACCGTGACGGAGCTGCTCATCGCCCGTCCGTGGCTGCGCTCGACGTATCCGCTCTTCCTGGCCCACCTGCGGCAGGCGACCGGTGAGCAGAGCCGTACGGCCATCGTCTCGGTGGTGGCGAACCGGCGCCTGGAGGCCTCGCTCGCGCTCGCCGACGTGCTCGCCAAAGGACCGCGCGATGAGGTCCTGGAGGCGGTCCAGCGGATCCTGCGCGGCTGCCGTCTCGACGAGATGTCGATGGACACCGTGGAGAGCGCGCTCCTCGCGCTCACCTACGCCGGACGGCCCGACAAGGCGGCGCCCTGGTGCGACCTGTTCAGCGTCGAGGCCTCCTCGCGGCACGCTCCCAGCAGGCAGGCCAGGCTGGCCGCCATCCGGGCCGAGATCGCCATCCGCCAGGGCGACATGCCGGGCGCGGAGCACCACGCGCACACCGCACTGGACATCATCCCGCTGAGCAGCTGGGGCGTCGCCGTCGGCGGCCCGCTGAGCAGCCTCGTCCTCGCCTCGACGGCGATGGGCAAGTACGACGCCGTCCACGAGCACCTCGACCAGCCGGTGCCGGAGGCCATGTTCCAGACCCGGTACGGCCTGCACTACCTGCAGGCCAGAGGCCGCTACAGCCTGGCGACCGGCCATCCGGCGCTGGCGCTGCGCGACTTCCAGGCCTGCGGGGAGCTGATGGGCAGATGGGAGCTCGACGTACCGGGGCTGGTGCCCTGGCGGGTCGACGCGGCCGAGGCCTGCCTGCGCCTGGGAAGGCCCGAGCAGGCGCAGCAACTGGCCGAGGCGCAGCTGCGGCGCTGCGGTCCCGCGACTCCCAGGGTCCACGGTATGGCCATGCGGCTGCTGGCCGCCGCGGGGGAGGCACGTCACCGTCCGATGCTGCTGCGCCAGGCGGCGGAGCTGCTGCAGGCGGGCGGGGACCGCTACGAGCTGGCCAGGGCGCTCTTCGACCTCGTCGAGGCCTACAACGCGCTCGGTGAGTACCGCCGCGCGGGAATGATCGCCGGCCGGGCGCACACCGTGGCCCAGGAGTGCCACGCCGAGCCGCTGCACAGGATGCTCTCCCGTGACGGCGACGGTGACGCCGACGGGCTCTCCGCGGCGGCCGAGCTGGCGGGCACCCTGAGCGACGCCGAGCGCAGGGTCGCCGTCCTGGCGGCGGCCGGCTACACCAACCGGGAGATCGCCGGCAAGCTCTACATCACCATCAGCACGGTGGAGCAGCACCTCACGCGGACCTACCGCAAGCTCAACATCACCCGGCGCGCGGACCTGCCGTCGAGCCTCGAATTCGGCCACCCCGTCACCGCCTGAACCGCCGCCCCTGAACCGTCATTCCCGAATCGCCGCCCTTCTGAATGGTCGCCCTCCTGAATGGTCGCCCGCTGAACCACCACCGCCCGACCGCCGCCGGCCCGATCACGTCCGATCCCGGTTTATGGTCCGATTCCCGCTTCCGGGGGGCGGTAGTGGTTCACCGGCGCGTTTTGTAGGGGTGTTACGGGCAGGGCTTTTCTGATTACCCTGACGGCATCGACATATTTCACTTTATGGAGTCGTGCGGGCAGTAAATAGGGTGAGGAGATCGCGTGTACATTCAGCAGAGGGCCGGAAAGAGCCCGACACCGGTGACAGACCTGCCGAGGGAGACGACGCGCGATCGTGTCACCGAGTTGGAGCTCGTCAGAGAGAGCGCTCACCGGGGACCCGATCCCGAGGCGACGGCGAAGCAGCACGCCAAGGGAAAACTCACCGCGCGCGAGCGCCTCGACGTGCTCCTCGACAGCGGCTCCTTCGTCGAGATCGAGGCGTTCCGCAGGCACAGGGCGACCGGCTTCGGGCTGGAGCGGCGCCGTCCGCACACCGACGGCGTGGTCGCCGGCTGGGGGCGGGTCCTCGGGCGTGACGTGATGGTGTACGCGCACGACTTCCGGATATTCGGCGGCGCGCTCGGAGAGGCCCACGCCGAGAAAATCCACAAGGTCATGGACCTGGCCGAGGCGGCGGGCGTTCCTTTGGTCAGTTTGAACGACGGCGCGGGCGCGCGCATTCAGGAAGGCGTTACCGCGCTGGCCGGTTACGGCGGAATATTTCAGCGCAATGTACGGCTCTCCGGTGTTATTCCGCAGATCAGTGTGATGCTCGGCCCGTGCGCCGGAGGGGCGGCCTATTCCCCGGCGCTCACCGACTTCGTCTTCATGGTTCAGGGCACCGCGCAGATGTTCATCACGGGCCCCGACGTGGTCAAGGCCGTGACCGGCGAGGAGATCAGCCAGGACGACCTGGGCGGCGCCCGGGTGCACGGAACCCTCTCCGGGGTCGCCGGTTTCGTCTACGACGACGAGGTCTCCTGCCTGGAGGACGTGCGCCACCTGTTGTCCCTGCTGCCCGCCAACAACCAGGAACTGCCCCCGTCGGCCGTTCCCGCGGACTCTCCGGACCGCGTCAACGACGTGCTCCTCGACCTGGTCCCCGCCGACGCCACGCAGTCCTACGACATGTCCGAGGTGATCGCGGAGATCGTGGACGACGGGGAGTTCTTCGAGTTCCACGCGGGCTGGGCGGGCAACCTCATCTGCGGCCTCGCCAGGTTCGACGGCCACGTGACGGGCATCGTCGCCAACCAGCCGAGCCACCTGGCGGGCGTCCTGGACATCGGGGCCTCCGAGAAGGGCGCCCGCTTCATCCAGATGTGCGACTCGTTCAACATCCCGCTCGTCAGCCTCGTCGACGTGCCCGGCTTCCTGCCCGGCGCCGGTCAGGAGCACGGTGGGATCATCCGCCACGGCGCCAAGCTGCTGTACGCCTACTGCGCGGCCAGCGTCCCGCGCATCCAGGTGATCGTGCGCAAGGCGTACGGCGGTGCCTACATCGTGATGGACTCCCGCTCGATCGGCGCGGACCTGTCCTTCGCCTGGCCCACGAACGAGATCGCCGTGATGGGGGCCGAGGGCGCGGCCAACGTCATCTTCCGCAGGGAGATCGCAGCCGCCGCCGACCCCGCCGAGCAGCGCGCCAAGCGTGTCGAGGAGTACCGCAGCACGCTCATGCACCCCTTCTACGCGGCCGAGCGCGGCCTGGTGGACGACATCATCGATCCGCGCACGACCAGGGCCACGCTGATCCGCGCGCTCGGCCTGCTGCGGGCCAAGCATGCGCCCGTGTCGCAGCGCAAGCACGGAAACCCGCCGATGTGATGAACGATCCCGAACTGCGCGTCGTGTACGGCGACCCGACGGAAGAGGAGATCTGCGCGCTGGTCTGCGCGCTGCGCCTGATCTCCGCCCGGGAGGCGGAACCCCCCTCCCGCCCCGGCGCGAGAGCGCTCCACCGGGTACCGCAGACCTACCGGTCCCCGCGTTCCTGGTCCACCCCCTCCACGTTGCGAAGGCCGTGATGAACCGTCCTCTCCAGAAGGTCTTGATCGCTAATCGTGGTGAGATCGCCGTGCGGATCGCTCGTGCCTGCAGGGACGCCGGGCTGGCCAGTGTGGCGGTCTATGCCGAGCAGGACCTGGACGCCCTGCACGTGCAGATGGCCGATGAGGCCCATGCGCTGGGCGGGCGGAGCCCGGCCGAGACCTACCTCGACATCGCCAGGCTTTTGGCGGTGGCCGCGGCCAGCGGGGCGGACGCGGTGCATCCGGGGTACGG
>NZ_JBFBCF010000066.1:0-11674 GCF_040683035.1 Streptosporangium sp. NPDC051022
CTATGAGCTGGTGTCCTTCTCCACCGTGCCCTACGCCCAGGTCAAACGCCGGGTCCGCAGACAACAGCAACTCCTCGCCGGAGCCGCGGCCACCGTACTCGCCGGAGTGATCGCCGCCGGCGCCGCCGTGATCAAGCGGATGTCGTGACATGGAGGACCGCTCCGTCCTGACCCGCCCGGCAGCGGGCCCCGACCGGACGCTGCGGTACGGCGAGGACGCCGACCAGGTGATCGACCTCTGGCACGCCGGGGGACCCACGGTGGCACTGGTCCACGGTGGGTTCTGGCGTCCCGAATACGACCGGACCCACCTGCGTCCCATGGCGAACGCGCTACGCGAGGCGGGGTGGAACGTCGCCGCGATCGAGTATCGCCGCGAGCCCGGCCGCCCCGGCCCGATGCTGGACGACGTCCGGGCCGCGCTCGGCGCGCTCGACCCGTCGGTGACCGTCGGCCACTCGGCCGGCGGTCACCTCGCCCTGTGCGCCGCGCCGCCCGCGGCCGCCGTCCTCGCCCTCGCCCCGGTCGCCGACCTGCGGCTCGCGCACCGGCTGAACCTCGACGACGGCGCGGTGCCCGACTTCCTCGGCGGCCCGCCGGAGGACCGGGCCGACCTCGACCCGGTACGGCTGCCCGCCCGGCCGGGCCGGGTGACGATCGTGCACGGCACCGGCGACGAGCGCGTCCCCGCCGAGGTCTCGGAGTCCTACGCCGCCGCCCATCCGGCGACCTCCCTGGTGCCGGTCCCCGGCGCGGGCCACTTCGTTCTCATCGACCCGGAAAGCGACGCCTGGCCGATCGTCCGGCGGGAACTGGCCGCCCTCGTGTCCTCGTGATCCGTTTCCACGGCGGGCCGTACCGCCCGGGCAGGCCGGGCGGTACGGGGGAGGTCAGGGAGCCACCCGGCCGTTGGCGACGAAGGCCGCGTGGGTCAGGGGCATGAGGGCCGACCAGGCGGCCTCCATCTTCTCTGCGACCATCTCGATCTCCCGCTGCGGGAACGAGGGCACCCTGGCCTGCTCGTTCTTGGTGCGCAGCGACAGGAAGTGCATCAGCGAGCGCGCGTTGCACGTGGCGTACATCGAGGAGAACAGGCCGACGGGCAGCACGGCCCTGGCCACCTCCCGGGCGATCCCGGCCTCCAGCATCTCCTGGTAGGCGGCGTAGGACTGCCGGTAGGCCGCCTCCATCGCCTCGTTCGTGATCTTGTACTGCTCCTCGGTGCCCTCGACGAAGACGTACTTGCCGGGGCGGCCCTCCTGCACCAGCTTCCGTTCCGGCCCAGGAACGTAGAAGTCGGGCTGAAGCTCCCGATATCTCCCACTCTCCTCGTTGTAAGACCATCCGACCCGGTGGCGGTGAAATTCACGGAAGACGAAGATCGGGGCCTTGACCAGGAAGGTCATGGAGTTGTGCTCGAAGGGGCTGCCGTGACGGTCGCGCATCAGGTAGTTGATGAGGCCCTTGGAACGCTCGGGGTCCTTGTGGATCTCCTCGATGGACTGTTCCCCCGCGGTCGACACCCGGGCCGCCCAGAGCACATCGGAGTCCGACGCGCTGTGCTTGACCAGCTCGACGGTCACGTCGTCGAGAAAACGGGGCTGACTGTCGTCCACGGGCGGGACCTTCCTACGGCGAAAATCGGACGGGCCCAGCCTATCGCCGAGGTGAGGGGCCGCTTCTCCGACATGGCGTGCGGGCGCGAGGACACGGCCGGCGGGCCCGGGAGGTCACAGGCGGTAGATCCGGCGGGCGTTCCCCGAGCCGATCATGTGGGCCACCCGCGCGGCGTCCGGGACGCTCCACTCGCCTGCGGCCACCCGTACGGCCAGCGCCCCCGCCAGGCCCCGCCGGTAGTACAGCGCGCCCAGACGGCAGGTCTCGGCCACCCCGGAGCCCGCGGAGCCGAACAGCTGCTTGTGGAACGGGGCGAGTTCCAGCAGTTCCCCCATGACCGCCGCGGATCCGGCGGCGGTGCAGGCGGGAACGAGGCCGACGTCCACGTACACGTGCGGGAAGGCGGTGGCGAGGTAGGCCGTCTGGCGATGGAACGGGGGACGGTGCGGCAGGACGACGGGCACGCCGATGGGCTGGGTCGCCCGGATGAAGCCGGCCATCAGCGCCGGGTCGGCGCGGTGCGGGTCGAGATCGGGGGCACCGTAGCCGGTGTGGAAGCGCAGCGGCAGGCCGCGCTCCCTGGCCACGTCGACGGCCGCCCAGAGCAGGTGGCGCAGCAGTACGGGGTCGGTGAGCGGCTCCTGTGGGGCGGCGAGGCGCCGGTTGGCCGCGGCGATCACCGCTCCCCTGCTCGGCCGCGCCGGATCGAAGTCCAGGCCGTGCCGGCGGGCGATGATCGAGGTGAGGCCGACGGCGCGGGCCGCCTTGGCGGCGAGGTCGTCGTTGAGCTCGGAGATGTAGGCGACGCCGGAGACCGCGGAGGCCGCGACGCCCTGCTCGACCCGTTCGATCCGGACGACCTCGTCGGCCGCCGCGCCGCCCATACGGCCCATCTCGGCCGCCGACAGCAGCCCGGGCCCGCCGGAGCCGGTGTCGACGAGGAAGGCCACGATCCCCGCCGCGCGCAGCAGCCGCCGGTTCACCTCGGCCGCGCCCAGCTCGGCCCTGCGCGCCAGGTAGACGGCGGCGGGCACGTGGGGGTCCAGGTCGAGGACCGGCGCGCACCAGCGGCGCACCGCGAGACCGGCGGGGGTGTCGAAGTGGGTGGTTCCGGGCGGCGCGGGAGTGCCGGCCTCGGTGATCAGGGTCTCGAACCGGGCCCGTGTCAGGTCGTCACGACGCACCCCGTGGCAGTGGTGGTCGACCAGCGGGGCCAGCACGGCCTCCCCCACCGCGTCGGGCAGCCCGGCGGGCAACAGGTCATCGGCCCTCATGCCGTCTCCTCCACGAACCGCCGCGGCCGTGGGGCGGACCGGTCCCACCGGTCCGCCCCACGGCCTCATGCCAGGAGCAGCACTCTATGACCACGGAGTGTCACCGCGCGTGTTTTCTCCGCGACGCCGTGTTCTTCACGACGTTTTCCACGACGTTCTTCACGGCGCCTCAGGCGGAGGCGCGGCAGAGCCTCAGCACGTTGCCGATGATCCTGGCCCCGGCCCCGCCTTCGGCGGTGAGGATCGACTCGGGGTGGAACTGTACGGCGAAGCGCCGCCTGGCCACGTCCTCGATCGCCATCACCGCCCCGTCGGGGGTCAGCGCGGTGGCGGTGAACCCGACCACGCCCGGCTGCTTGGCGTGCAGCGAGTGGTAACGGGCCGCGATGAACTCCTCGGGCAGGCCGTCCAGCAGCGCGCTGTCCCCGATGCGCTTGACCTGGCCGCGCTTGCCGTGCTCGGGGTAGGACAGCAGTTCGAGCGTGCCGCCCGCCTGCTCGACCATGCCCTGCAGGCCCAGGCAGACGCCGAACACCGGCAGGTCGCGCTCGTAGAGCGCCTCGATGAGGCCCGACAGCCCGAAGTCCGAGGGCCAGCCGGGTCCCGGTGACAGCACCACGAGCGACGGCGCGATCTCGTCGATCATGCTCACCGGGAAGCCGTGCCGGAGCGTGACGACCTCCGCGCCCTGCTGGCGGAAGTAGTCGGACAGCGTGTTGACGAAGGAGTCCTCGTGGTCGACGAGCAGTACCTTCATCCCCTCCCCCGGCCGCTCGGCGGCCGGGGCCGGCGCGGCCTGGCCCTGCCCTGCCCTGCCGACCGCGGCCAGGGCGCCGAGCAGGGCGCTGGCCTTGAGCTCGGTCTCCCGCTCCTCGGCGTCGGGGTCGGAGTCGAACAGCAGCGTGGCTCCGGCCCTGACGGTGGCGACGCCGCCGCGGATCTGCGCGGTACGCAGGGTGAGGCCGGTGTTCATCGAGCCGTCGAAGCCGATGTAGCCGACCGCTCCGCCGTACCAGCGCCGGGTGGTGGCCTCGTGGTCCTCGATGAACTGCATCGCCCACGTCTTGGGGGCGCCGGTGACGGTGACGGCCCACATGTGGGTGAGGAAGGCGTCCAGCGCGTCGAACTCGGGGCGCAGCCGGCCCTCGATGTGGTCGACGGTGTGGATCAGCCGCGAGTACATCTCGATCTGACGCCGCCCGATGACCTGGACGCTCCCCGGGACGCAGATGCGGGACTTGTCGTTGCGGTCCACGTCGGTGCACATGGTCAGCTCCGACTCCTCCTTCACACTGGACAGGAGGGTGCGGATCGCCTCGGCGTCCTCGATCGGGTTGCTGCCCCGGGCGATGGTGCCGGAGATCGGGCAGGTCTCGACACGGTCGCCACTGACCCGGACGTACATCTCGGGGGAGGCGCCGACCAGGTGCTCGTCCTCTCCGAGGTTGAACAGGAACTCGTAGGGCGCGGGGTTGACCTTGCGCAGGCCGCGGTAGAAGGCGGCCGGGTCGGTGCAGGAGGCGTGGAAGACCTGGCCGGGGACGACCTCGAACAGGTCGCCGCGGACGAACTTCTCCTTGGCCGCGGCGACGACCTTGGCGTAGGTGCCCTTCTCCGGGTCGGTGGGAAGCTCGGCGGGGGCGGCGGGCAGCGGGACGCTCTCGCCCTCGCGGGCGAGGCCCCGCGTGGAGACGCCGTCCACGGTGAACTCGTAGCGGAACTCCTTGCTGGTCTCCCGCTTGCGGTCGATGACCATCACCCGGTCGGGCAGGTGCAGGACGAGGTCGCGCTGGTCCGCGGCCCGGGTGAGGACCTGCCTGATCGGCTCGAACTGGAAGGCCAGGTCGTAGCCGAAGGCGCCGTAGAGCCCGAGGTGCTCGTCCTCGCCGCGGAACATCGCGATCACCTCGCGGATCGCGGTGAAGACGGTGGGGCGGCGGCTGCGCATCTCCTCGGGGAGGATGTCCTCGGACTCGGCGACGTGGACCTCGACGTGGTCGGCGGTCGGCTCCCCGGTCGGCTTGCCGGCGGCCAGCAGGCAGGAGGCGACGGCGGGCAGGACGACCCGGCCACGGGCGTTCAGGGCACGGGCGGAGATCCTGCGGCCCCTGGCCACGATCTCCAGGCAGGGGTCGACGTAGGCCAGGTGCCACCGGCTGTAGCGACCGGGATACTCCATCCCGGAGGAGAGCACGCCGCCCCGGCGTTCGCCGAGCGTCGTGACGACGTGCTCAAGTACCGTCTCGGGCGCGTCCAACGCGGCGACCTCGACCTCTATGCCCCCGGCGGTGGTATATCCGCTCGTCTCCACTGCTGCCTCGCCCCTTTTGATTTCCTGATGCCCAAGGAGGCGGACGCAGAAAAGGCCGCCTCCAGGGCGGCCGTCTGTCTGCTCTCGCGAATGCGAAACCTGCGCCGCCTACAAGCGGCGCCACCACTGAAGGGTATTGGAGTATCGCATGTTCCAAAGCCTACCGGCGGCACATGTGATCATGCAACGTACTTGCGGCGCGGGCGCGACCGCCCGCGACGGAGCGGCCCGTAACAGGGCGATGAGCGGGGACGAGGCGACGGGCCGCCACACCCCCTCCTGCCCGGAAAAACTCCGGGGCCGGTCTTACCAGCCCTCCGCAGGCGTTTTACGTCTCCGCCCGTCCGGCGGCGACCGGTCACGCCGTGTCCGTCGTGACCGGTTCCGAGGCTTCCGGAGTGACCCTTCGCCCCGCACGAAGCTGACTTACCTGATGACGGGAACGCCGATCCGCCTTGACGGCGAATCGGCCGCTCCTGCCCCGCTTTGCGAGCCGGCCGGCTTCACCCCCGGGCTGAAGCCCGGAGCACTGCCGACGAACCCGGGTAGCCAGAACGCGTTCCTTTCTGTTACCAGTAGGAAGAAAGCACTGTTACCCGCAGGTAGGAAACCGGGCGAGGAGGTGCGTGTGGCGATCACATGGTCCCGGGTCGCCCACCGGGTCGCGGTCCAGCGCGACCTCCCGGTGCCGATGGCCGACGGGGTGACGCTCCTGGCCGACCGCTACGTGCCGGTCGGCGCGGTGCGGCCGCCGACCCTGCTGGTCCGCTCGCCGTACGGCAGGCGCGGGATGTTCGGGCTGGCCTACGGGCGGACGTTCGCCCGCCACGGATTCCAGGTCGTCCTGCAGAGCTGCCGGGGCGGGTTCGGCTCCGGCGGCCTGCTCGACCCGCTCGGCGACGAGCACGACGACGGGCTGGCCACTCTGGCCTGGCTGCGCGCCCAGCCCTGGTACGGCGGCAGCCTCGCGATGCACGGCCCCTCCTATCTGGGCTACACCCAGTGGGCCATCGCTCCGTTCGCGGGTCCCGACCTGAAGGCCATGGCCACCTCGGTGACCGCCTCCCAGTTCCGCGACGCCGCCTACGTGGGCGGGGCGTTCGCCCTGGAGTCATCGCTGATGTGGATCACGCTGACCGCCTCGATGGACGGCCGGTTCGGCGGGGCCGAGGCGTTCCTGGCTCCGCGCAGGACCCGGCGGGCGGCGCTGTCGGGGCGCCCCGTCGGGGAGATGGACGTGCTCTCCATGGGCCGGGGCCTGCCGTTCTTCCAGGACCTGCTGGCCCACCACGCCGCCCCCGAGGCCTACTGGGCCAGGCGCGACTTCTCCGCGTCGGTCGGCGAGGTCGAGGCGGCGGTCACCATGGTCGGCGGCTGGTACGACGTCTTCCTGCCCTGGCAGGTCAAGGACTACACGGCGATGCGGGCCGCGGGACGGCGGCCCCACCTGACGATCGGGCCGTGGTACCACGCGGACATCCGGCACGGCAGGGCGGCCAACGCCGACGCGCTGGCCTGGTTCAGGGCCCACCTGCTCGGCGACTTCTCGGGGCTGCGCGAGCAGCCGGTCAGGCTGTACGTCACCGGCGCCGACGAGTGGCGCGACTATCCCGACTGGCCGGTGCCGGGCATGCGGCAGCAGCGCTGGCACCTGCAGCCCGGCTTCGCCCTGTCCCCCCGCAATCCCGGGGGAGGCGAACCCGACCGCTACCGCTACGACCCGGCGCACCCGACCCCGGTGCTGGGCGGCCCGGTCCTGCTGGGCAACTCCGAGCCGCGTGACAACCGCCGCCTGGAGGCCCGGCGTGACGTGCTCGTCTACACGGGACCCGAGCTCCGCGAGGACACCGAGATGATCGGCCCGGTCTCCGCCGACCTGTACGTCAGGACGAGCAGCGCGCACGCCGACGTGGTGGTCCGGGTCTGCGACGTGCACCCGGACGGCACGTCCTACAACGTGTGCGAGGGGGTGCGCCGCCTGACGCCAGGCTCCCCGCAGGCAGACCCCGACGGCGTCCGCCGTGTCCAGGTGGAGCTGTGGCCGATCGGCCATCGCTTCCGGCGGGGCCACCGCGTCCGCCTGCACGTCGCGGGCGGCGCTTATCCCCGCATTGCCCGCAACCTCGGCACCGGTGAGCCCCTGAGTACCGGCAGCACGATGGTCGCGGTCGAGCACGAGGTCTTCCACGATCCGGCCCGTCCCTCCGCGGTCACGCTGCCGCTTCTGAACGCCTGAGCAGCGCCGCCCTCACGGGGCGCTCCGCGGGATCACCGGATCGAGTCGACGAAGCGCCACGCGTCGGCCTCGGCCATGCCGGTCTCCCCCCGGACGAGGAGAACGGCCTGCTCGGCGCGCCCGGAGGCCTTGAGGTCGCGGACACGCGCGGCCAGGTCGGGGACGCCACCGTGCGGGAGCCCGGCGGACGTCCCGCCCGGGTGGGGAGTCCGGGAGATCATGCCCGCGGCGAGATCGTCGACGTACCGCCTGGCCGCGGTGATGCCGAGGCCGGTCCGCTCGTGGACGAGTTCGACGGCCATGGCCCTCTGTCCCCGCTCCACGAGGGCGTGGGCCTGCTCCTGCAGTTCGAGCGGCACGAAGGGGAGGGAGAGCTCGGAGGGGCGGGCGGCGCGCCGTATGAGCAGGACGAGTCCGGTGACGACCGCGGCGAACATCAGGATGAGCATCGATCCGATGATGATTAATTCCGTTGGCCCGATATTTGGCATTCTCCGATCGTATGGCGATCCTCGTTAATAATCTTCCCCGTCTTTCCTGATTCGAGGAACGGTTCCGAACCTCCCCGCCTCGGCCATTCCCGCACCGCCACCCGGAAACGGGCTTTCACCGGGCACGGAACGGACCGCCGCAATCCCGGGGAGTCGTGTGCCGCCCCGTCACGGCAGGTGACCGGCCCGCCCGTCCCGCGCGGGCACGCCCCGGAGGACGGTGTTCGCACCGCCGCCGGCGACGTCACCGCGACGGCGAAAACCCTTGACCGTCTACCGCTCGCCGCGTCAACCGCTCCGTTCGGCGCTCGGTGATCGCAATGAAACAATCGCGTAATTACGCTTCCGGTCAAGCGAAGGAGTCAGCCGCCCCCGGCTGTCCACTCTCCACCTCGAGGAGATCGTGTTGACCACTCCAGAAAGTCCAGAAAAGGGCAGGAGCGACCGTAGCCCGTGGAACTGGCTGCTGATCGTGCCGATCATCCCGCCTCTGCTGCCCTTCCTGTACAACGCCGAGGATCCCCGGCTTTTCGGCTTCCCGCGGTTCTACTGGCTCCAGTTCGCCTTCATCGCCGTCGGTGTCACGTGCACGGCGGTCGTCTACCGGATGACCAGGCGGAGGCGGTGACTCCGTGAGCGCGCACCTGACCGAGATCGTCATCTTCTCCGTGCTGTTCCTGGGCGTCAGCGGGATGGGATTCGTGGCCGCGCGCTGGCGTCGTCCGCACAGCCTCGCGAGCCTCGACGAGTGGGGACTCGGCGGCCGGAGCTTCGGCTCGTGGGTCACCTGGTTCCTGGTCGGCGGTGACCTCTACACCGCCTACACCTTCGTGGCCGTGCCCGCCCTGCTGTGGGGGACGGGGGCGATGGGCTTCTTCGCGATGCCGTACACGATCATCACCTATCCGCTCGTGTTCCTGGTGCTGATCAGGCTCTGGTCGGTCTCGCACGTGCACGGGTTCGTGACGCCGGCCGACTTCGTCCGGGCCCGCTTCGGCTCCCCCACGCTCGCGCTGCTCATCGCGATCACCGGCATCGTGGCGACCATGCCCTACATCGCGCTCCAGCTCGTCGGCATCGAGGCGGTGCTGAAGTCGATGGGGGTAAGCGGGCACCTGCCGATCGTCATCGCCTTCGCCGTCCTCGCCGCCTACACCTACCAGTCGGGGCTGCGCGCCCCGGCACTGATCGCGTTCGTCAAGGACACCCTGATCTACGTCGTGATCCTGGCCGCCGTCATCGTGATCCCCTGGCGGCTGGGAGGATGGGGGCCGATCTTCGACGCGGCCGATGCCAAGTTCGCCGCCACGCCGACGCCGGGTGACGGGCTCCTGCTCAACGCCGGCAACCAGGTCCAGTACGTCACGCTGGCCCTGGGCTCGGCGCTGGCGATCTTCCTCTACCCGCACAGCGTCACCGGCGTGCTGGCTTCCAGGAACCGCGACACGATCAAGCGCAACATGTCGGCGCTTCCCGCCTACAGCGTGCTGCTCGGCATGATCACACTGCTCGGCTACATGGCCATCGCGGCCGGGGTGAAGCCGGTCGTGACCGCCGGGAAACCCGACAACAACACGATCGTGCCGCAGCTGTTCGACCAGATGTTCCCCGACTGGTTCACCGGTGTCGCCTACGCCGCGATCGGCATCGGCGCGCTGGTCCCCGCGGCGATCATGTCGATCGCGGCGGCGAACCTGTTCACCCGCAACATCTACCGGGAGTTCGTGAAGCCGGACGCGAGCGACGCCGAGGAGACCCGGGTCTCGAAGATCGTCTCGCTTCTCGTCAAGATCGGAGCGTTGCTGTTCATCCTGTTCCTGGACACCGGCTTCTCCATCGACCTCCAGCTCATCGGCGGCGTCATCATCCTGCAGACGCTCCCGGCGGTGGCCCTGGGCCTCTACACCCGCTGGTTCCACCGGGCCGGGCTGATCGCCGGGTGGGTCGCGGGCATGAGCACCGGCGTCCTGCTGCTCTACGACATCGGCAACCCCGCCACCGGAAAACTCCACTTCGCCGGGTCCGCCTTCCCTCTGGAGAACCTGGGACTGAGCACCAAGGTGACGGTCTACGCGGGCGTTCTCGCCCTGGCCGTCAACCTGCTCGTCGCCGCCGCCGGCACGATCGTCGCCCGCGTGGGCAAGGTCGCGGAGGGCCACGACTCCACCCGTCCCGACCACTACGTGGCCGACGAGGGCGACCCTCGGATCAAGGATCTCCGCCTCACCGCCTGACGGCCCGCAGGGTTCACACCCGGCACAGCCCGCACACTCGGCACGACCCACATCCGGTACGGCTCGCACTCCTCGACGGGTGTGAGCCGCCCCATAACCGCCCGAAACGATATCGATCGGCCGATTTTCTAATAACCCTAATTTCCTACCTACTTAGTTGACAAATACCGGAACGGCGACCTACCTTGATGGCGTGACCCTCCCGCTGTACCTCACGACACGTGGTCACGTGGACCTCTGCCGCGTGGCCAGCGCGCTGTGTCCTTCCACCCGGCCTCGATCCTGAAAGATCCACGTTTGGAAGGAACCGCACATGTCATCACTCGTCATCATCCCCGTGGCCGGACGCATCGGCGCCGAGATAACCGGCGTCCGGCTCAGCGGCGAGCTGCCGGCCGAGACCGTCCAGGAGATCCGCGCGGCGCTGCTCCGCCATAAAGTGATCTTCTTCCGCGGCCAGGAGCACCTCGACGAGCAGAGCCAGGTGGACTTCGCCGCCCTGCTCGGCCCCCTGACCGGCGCCCACCCCACCGTCCCCGCGCTGAACGACGGCTCCCCCATCCTCGACCTGGACTACAGCAACGGGCAGAAAGTCGACCGGTGGCACACCGACGTCACCTTCGTCGACCGTCCGCCGCTGGCCTCCGTACTGCGGGCCGTGGTCGTCCCTCCGGCGGGCGGCGACACCCTGTGGGCCAACACCGTGGCGGCCTACGACCACCTTCCCCCGCAACTGGCCGAACTGATCGACGGCCTGCGCGCGGTGCACACCAACCAGTTCGACTATGCGAGGGTCGCCACCTCCGACAATCCGGAACGGACCCGCGAGTACGCCGAGGTCTTCGCCTCCACGACCTTCGAGACCGAGCACCCCATCGTGCGCGTCCACCCCGAGACGGGCGAGAGGTCGATCCTGCTGGGCGACTTCGCCAAGCGAATCGTGGGTCTGCCGGGTGACGTGTCGGCCTCGGTGATCCGCCTGATCCAGGAGCAGGTCACCCAGGTCGAGAACACCGTCCGCTGGCGCTGGTCCCCCGGCGACGTCGCCATCTGGGACAACCGGGCCACCCAGCACCGGGTCGTGCACGATTTCGGGCAGCAGTCACGGCGGCTGCACCGCGTCACCGTCGCAGGCGACGTTCCGGTCGGCACCGACGGCCGCCCGAGTGAGGTGCTGTCCGGCGACGCCTCGGCCTACTCCCCCATCGTCACCGTCACCCCGGTCGCCGCCTGAGAACGGCCACCACATCCGGATCGGGCAGGTACCCACACATCCCCGCCCCTCCTGATCAAGCCCGCCCGGCTCCTCCTCCACCGGGCGGGCTTACTTTCATGTAGGCGAACAGCGCTCTGCTCCCACCGCCTACGAGACGTCCCCAAACGCTCTACCGCCCGCGAGACTTCTTCACAGCGCCGGTACGGCTCCTCCCACGCTCTGCACCACCGCCTCCGCTCTGCACCACCGCCTCACGAGTCCTCCCACGCTCTGATTCACCGCCTCACAAGGCGTC
>NZ_JBFBCF010000067.1:0-11077 GCF_040683035.1 Streptosporangium sp. NPDC051022
GGTCGGGAGGAGCATCGGCTCGGTCATTACTGGTGTCCTTGTCGTCGGGGGTAGGCGAGGTCAGCCGTAGTAGGCGCAGAGGAGCCAGCCGGGCTGCTCCTGAGTCGGGGTGATGCCAAGCGCTTCCAGGGCGGACGACAGGGCGGCGTCCCATGCCGCCCGGTTCGGGTGGACGGCCAACCCGGCGAGGTCGACAGGCTCTGCGCCGCAGACCTTGATCTCGTGGGCCACCAAGACGTGTTCCGAGTAGTCGCTCACCCCGTACCAGCCGAACTTCACGCCGAGGCTCGCTTCGGCCTCCCGCTCACGCCCGTAGTAGCCGTCGTCTTTCCTCGTCTCCCACGTCTCGGTGAAGCCTGCCGCCGCGAGAAGCCGCCGCTGCGCCGCCCCGACGAAGTCGTTGTCGTCCTCGTCGAACCAGGCGACCGTGAGCCCGCCGTACTCGTCGACCTCGCGGACGTTCCATTCGTCCTCGCCGCCACCGAGGTCGTAGCCGTAGACGAGCTTCGCGGACAGTGATCTACCCATGGGGTTTCTCCTTGCTTGGGGTAGGCCCGCCCTCAGGTGAGGGCGGGCGAAGACATCGGGTTACTGGCTCAGTGGCTGATGTAGATGCGGCACTTCGGATGCTTGGCGCACGCCTCTGCCAGGCGGCGCAGGTACGCCAGGGCGCCCTCGTAGTTGCCCCACCCGTTTTCGGGGTTCATAGCCTGATAGATGGCAGGAGTGGCTTCCATGCGGGTGACGGCTTCGGCGAGCGGCCCGGCCGCTTCAGAGCACGGTGCGCGGTGGAACTCCGCTAAGCGGACGCCGTTCAGAGCCTCCATCCACATGGGCCATACATTGGAGGTGTAGTTGCCGATCTCGACCACCATAGGCAACTCGTCTTCGGGAGCGCCGGTGTCGATTTCGAGCCAGATGTCGTAGCTCATGCCACGCGCTCCAGGTCCTCGCCGGTGATCGCCTCGACGAGGGCAGACACGATGACCTCGGCCACGGGCGGGGTGACAGCGTTGCCGTACTGGCGGACCCGTTCGCGCTTGTTGCCGAGGACGGTGTAGTCGTCGGCGAAGCTCATGGCGCGGCCGATCTCGTGCGGTTCCAGCATGCGGAACAGCACGTCGTCGAGGTTGATGTCGCCTCGGACGAGGGCGTAGCGGTCGCAGGTGGTGAGTGTGCCGATCGGTTCGGCTGTGCTGCGGGCGGCGCCGTTCCCGTAGTACGGCACGAGCAGGTGCTCCCAGGTGACGACTGACTGGTGTCCTGCGGTGGTGAGGGTGCGCAGCGGTTCGTCGAAGGATGTGCACATCTGGCCAAGGCCGCCGCGCGGGGTGTTGTTGCGCATGACGAATCCGGCCGGGGCGACGAGGCCGTGGTGGTTGCCGGAAGCGGTCACGGTGGCCAGGGCTTCTGACACCGGCCGGGCGATGGATCCGCCGCCGCGCAGCTCGGCGATGAACGGCAACCACGCCAGGCCGGTCTCGTTGCGGGCGGTCTGGGTGCGGAGCGGCGCGGCGGCGGGGCTGGCCACCTTGTCGTCGCGGCCTTCGACGGGAACGAGGATCGGCGGCACGGCGATGCCGTCGTTCTCCCGTGTGGTCCTCGTCGGCATCGGCTCGGTGACCGGGACAGCGTCCTCGCGCCATGTTCCGCCAGCCGGGACCATCAGTGGCCGGGCGTACTTCTCCATCCCGGCCTGGATGCGGGCGAGCGTCTTGGGGGCGAGCGGCTTGGCCCGGTCGCCGATCCGCTGGCCAGGCAGGGACCAGTCGATCGCGACAGCGGCGGGCAGCGCCTCGGGTTCCACGATGGCGTTGCGGCAGGCCGTGCGGGGGCACCGGTAGACGTACTGCTGCCGGTAGCGACCCATGTCGGCGCCGGGCGTCTTGAACACCTGGACGGCGCGCACCCACTGCTCGCAGTCCGGGCACCAGGCTCGTGGGCGCAGCCACTTGTCCCAGTCCGGGGTCCGTCCGAGGGAGACGTGCCAGTAGGCGACGTACAGCCGGTCCCGGGACTGCGGGGCGCGCAGAACGGCGGTGGGGTCGGCGTGCATCGAGTTCATCGCGATGACGCGCGTCGAGTAGCCGAGGGCGCGGATCTCGCCGAGCCACCGGTCCCACTGATCCCACGCGCGGACGTCCACGACGTTCTCGACGACGCCGGCCAGGACGAGGCCTCCGCGGTCCTGGACCCCGCGCAGGTACATGGGAACTTCCTCCATGAGGGCCCGGGAACGTTCGGCTTCCTCGTCTTTCTCGGGGCCGAACAGCTCGCCCTGCTGGGAGTGGGTGAAGTCGCGGGGCTTGCCGCGGGCGTTGCTCCACTGGGGGCATTCCGGAGAGGCCCAGAACAGGTCGCAGACGGGCCAGCGCTCGACGGGGGCGGTGCGGATGTCGCCGCGGTAGTGGTCCGCGTCGGGGAAGTTCGCCGCGTGAGACTCGATGGCCCGCTGCCAATGATTCGCAGCCCGGGTCACGGTGACGCCGGGCACCGCGTGGGCGCCTTGGCTACTGCCGCCAGCTCCGCAGAACCAGTCCATGAGAGTCAGCACACTGCCTTCTTTCCGATCATGAGTTCGCTTTCTTGATCACTTTGGGAACTGGAGTTCAAATCGAAGGCCGTCACAAGAGGTCCTGAAATCCCTCCAGAAGCTCTAAACCGGTCACCCCTCAGGCGTGGACGGCGAACACTTTGTCTCGCGGGAGCGTGGCCTCTGGGTGCCTTCCCGGGCCACTTCCGCCCCTCTGGTCACCGCACCCTAGTCCGCGCCTTGCCGCACACCCGGCACCGCTGCACCACCACGAGGCCGATCGCCTCGACGGTCTCCCATCGGTGGCGCAGGTGCATCAGGCCGACGCCTCGGAGGTCTCCCCGCCCTGAGGGCGGACAGGTTCGACGTGGGTCAGGGCGATGCCGCCCGGGTAGCCCTCGACGGAGACCACGGAAGTGCCGGACCCGAGCGTCCACGCCGGCGTCCGGGTCTGGGTCCTCATCGGCTCGGCGTCGCGGGCGCCCGGCCACGCCAGGACCGGCTTGCCGACCGGGAAGGTCGCGTTCCATTCGTCGGCGGTCATTGAGCTCTCCTTGTCGGTGATCTTGGTGGGGGTTAGGCGGACGACGTGGACGACCGGACCACCGTCGATGCGGGCGCGCCGCTCCAACTCGCGGGCCCAGCCTTCGTCGGAGTTGCGCTCCGCCACCGTCCGGGCGATCGCGGCGTCAAGTGCGTCCTGGGCGGCCTGCTCGCGGAGCCGCCTGTACTTCGCTTCCAGTTCGGCGAGGCGCCCCAGCTCTTCGGTGTCCGGAACGAGCGGGGCCACGTCTGCGGACAGCACGCTGTGCTCCAGCGGGAACCGCGCCCACCCGATGAGCTGATCGGTTTGCCCTTTGGCGCGGCGGCCGACATCCAGGCGGGCGTTGCGCAGCTCGCAGAACCGCTGCCATGCGGCCTGCTGCTCGGCCGTCAGGGCGTCGTGCCAGCGGGACCGGTCGAGAGGCTTCGCCGGCGGCGGCCACGGCAGCTGCTCCTGGAGCCGCTTGATCTCCGCCGTGAGTGGCGCCCGCACCGATGCGGACAGGCTCACGTAGAGGCGGTCCATCTCGGCGACCTCGTCGGCGGTCAGGTAGTGCTCGGCGCCTTCCGGTACTCGCTCCAGCGGCAAGCAGGCCGTACGGACCGACCGTTCGGCAGCAGCCGCCCACTCCTCACGGGAAGGCCAGACGCGGGTCACGCGGGCACCTCTTCGGCAGCTTCGATGGCGGCGTAGTACTCGCTGAGCTTCACCGGCTCCCAGACCGCCAGGTCGACCTGGCTTTCAGGGATCGGCCGCGGCCAGGTCACGTACAGGACGCCGCCCATGACCTGCATCCCGCAGGTCATGAAGGAAGCGCCCACCAGGCAGTTCTTCGGCATGCCGGGGACTTCGTCACGCGGATCCGGTCTCTTGAGCTCGTCCAGGCGAGTGTTGGCGGTCTTGCCCGCCTTGGTGGTGAGGCGGGGCACGAGGTAGCCGTGGGTGCGGTGGACGCGCCACCCGGGCGGCACTTCCTCGTTCTCGTTGTGCTCGACGCCGAGGATGGCGCTGGAGGCGTCGCTGAAGTAGACGTTGCGGCCGGTGAGGCGGTGCTCGTCAAGGAATGCCTCGACCTGGGTCTGCCAGTCCTGGGTGGCGGCGTCGGAGTCGCCCCAGATCTTGAGGACGTCGGGGTGAGCGCTGCGGTAGACGACCTTGGTCATCAGGAGGACTCCTTGTCAGTGATCTCGGCGAGGTCAGGGACAGCCATCTCGAAGAGCGCCGGGGTGACGTTCGGGAAGGGCCGGTTCGACCAGAGGACCTCGGTGCGGTTCTGCTGCTCCTCAGCCTGGCCGGTGAAGGCGTTGAGCTCGACGCGCTCCCATCCGGCGTACAGCTCGGCGTACAGCGGCGAGTCGTAGCCCGACAGCACCACGGCCGCCTTGCACACCTTCAGGGCGGCCGCCAGTTCCCGGTGCTCCGCCTCCGACTCCATCTCGTGCCTGTAGTTGCGGGCGCGGGTCGAGCCGAGGTAGGGCGGGTCGACGTACAGCAGGACCCCGCGGTGGCGGCCGTAGGCGGCGATGAGCTCCAGCGCCGGGCGGCACTCCAGCGACACCGAGGCCAGCCGTTCGGCGGCCGGGAACAGGCGGGACACGTACCCGGCGAGGTAGCGCGGCATCCCGGTGACCGAGGTGGAGGCGTCCTGGAAGTGGCGCCACCCGGTCTTACGCAGTGTCCCGGCCCGACCCTGGGTCAGGCGCACCCACACCAGGCGGGCCCGCTCCAGATCCGGAAGCCCCGTCAGGTCGGCGTCCCGGGCGTCTTCGTACTCGGCGCGGCCGTGCGGCGTCAATGCGCAGACCCGCTCCAGCTCATCGGTGCGGTCCCTCAGCACTTTCCAGAACACCATGAGGTCCTGGTCCAAGTCGTTGACGGTTTCCATCCGGCTGGGCCGCTTGGCCAGCAGGACGGCCAGGCTCCCGGCGTACGGCTCGACGTAGTGCTGGTGGACGGGCAGCAGCGACGCGATCCGCGGCCCCAGGGTCTGCTTCGACCCGTAGTACGGGATGGGGGGCGCCAGGCGGGTCACGGCTTCTCCTCGTCGTTGATCTTGGGGGTGGGCGAGTCCGGAGGTCCCGGCTTCGTCAGTAGCCGGTCCAGGGCGATCACGGATGCTCCTCCACAGTCGTGTCCCCAACCTGGGGACAAACGGGGACAGGGTCAGGCGGTCCGGGACGGTCGAGCATCTCGGCGAGCGTTCCGATCAGCTCACGCATCGCTGGCACCCACGGGGGTACCAAGCCGACCTGGGCCCAGGTAGCGCCGCACGTACACACCAGGTCGTCCGGCACGTCTCCGGGGAAGCCGCCACTGCAGTCTGGGCAGAGACCGACCTCAGAAGGGCGGAGCATCCGGCGTTCCTCCGTTCGCCCACGGGTCCCCCGCGGGAGTCGAGGACGACATCCGGTCGGCAGGCTTGGCCCACCGCAGGTTCGCGCCGGCCGCATCGACTCGGACCTCAATGCGGGAGCGCTTCTCGCCGTCCTTCTCCCACTCGTTCTGGTAGGCCGAGCCACTGATGATGACCGCGGAGCCCTGCCGGAAGTTCTCGCACACCTGCTCGGCGAGCTGGTCCCACGCAGTGCACGGCCAGAACGTCGTGTCGACGTCCTCCCACTGGTCGCCGTTCTTACGGCGGCGGGAGGTGACCACGGTGAACCGGGCGATGGCCTTGCCGGTGGTGGTGAACTTCAGCTCAGGGTCACGGACCAGGCGGCCGGTGAGGGTGATCGGTGCGGACATGATCAGTTGTTCCTTCCGTTGGGCTCCCAGCCCTTGGGCGGGATGTAGTTGGGGCCTGGGGGGATTTGCCAGGGCCAGTTGCCTTCGCCGCCCCACCGCAGCTGGGTCGGCCAGTCCCGTTGGTCGCGGGCCCCGCGCCACGCCTTGACGTCGACCGTCCGGCACGGCTCACCGGGGTCGGGTTCGTAGGCGGGGGCAATGCCGAACCCGAACTCAGGCCAGCGCAGCAGGAGGCTGGAGCCGACCGGGCGGACGGAGCGGTTCTTGCCCTGCTCGCCGTGCCCAGCGTGGGCTTCGATGACCAGGGCGCAGTTCGCGGCGGCACGTGCGGCGTCGAGGACACCGACTGTGTGGCGGGCGGCGGCCTCGTCGTTGATGTTCCCGGCGTGCAGCCGGTAGAAGGGGCCGATGAATAGCACGTCGGGCTTATGGGCGGTGACCCGCTCCAGGAGCCAGGCTGCGTCGTCGGAGCGGGACACGTCGATTCCGGCGGGCCTGTGGATGAGACGCAGTGCGCCGTCCGGGACGCGGTGGCGGGACGTGATCGACAGTTCGGCCAGCGGGCGGAACTTGCGGCGTGACTGGGATTCGGAGTTTTCGCAGTCGATGAGCAGGACCCGCATCTTGGGGATCTCGGTCCACTTAAACGGGTGCAGCCCTGCGGCGATCATGACGGCCATCTGCCGGATCGCCATGGACTTGCCGAGGCCCTCGAAGCCGGTCCACACGAGGCGGTCGCCGCGCTCCAGCAGCCCCGGGACGACCCAGTCGTAGTCGGGGTCCTCGGTGGCGAGGAACTCCCACAGGTCCGGCGCCAGGTCCGGAGTGGTCTTGACCTCGCTGGTCCAGGTCTCCACCAGGTCCTGGAGCTTCTTGCCCGCAGCGAAGTGGTCGGCGGCGTCCTTGCCGATCGCGGGCTCGACAATGCGGATGGACCGGGCGATGCCGGTGAGCATGTCGCGCACCTGGCGGGCGTGGGCTTCGCCGGGGTTGTCGCGGTCACAGATGATCGTGACGTCGGCGTCGCGGAACACCTCGCAGTACTCGGCCCGCCACTTGCCTGCGCCGCCGGGGTTGCAGGTCGCCACGAGCTGCT
Organism: Streptosporangium sp. NPDC051022; assembly: GCF_040683035.1. Lineage (NCBI taxonomy): Bacteria > Bacillati > Actinomycetota > Actinomycetes > Streptosporangiales > Streptosporangiaceae > Streptosporangium > Streptosporangium sp. NPDC051022. Next base: position 6,919 of record NZ_JBFBCF010000067.1, read on the forward strand.
GCGCTTCGAGGGCGTGGACGTCCTTCTCGCCTTCGACGATGAAGATGACATGGCCGTCGCGGATGCCCTCGATGACCTTAGGCAGGCGGTACAGGACGCGCCGGGTGTCGCCGAGTCGCCAGTCCCAGCCCTTCGGCCGGGAGGCGTCCGGTATGCGGCAGGGGAACTGCTTGTCGGCGGTGCGCAGCACCTGGTACAGCAGGTTGCCGTTCTCGTCGATGTAGTCGTAGACCGCGGTGGCCATGCCGCGCGGCGTCCACTCGCCCCGCTGCTCCTGCTGGTCCTCCTGCGCGCGAGGCTTACACAGGTCGGTCCAGTCCAGGCCGATCGCGGCGAGGATGTCGTCTCGCTCACACCCGGCGTGGCAGTGGAACACCACCGGGTGCTCCTTGCCGCGGGTCAGCGACAGGCTGGCCTTGCCGTCATCGTGGGCAGGACAGCGGGCCATGAAGCCGCCGTACTGGCTGCGGACGCCGTCGAGCTTGGGCAGAACGAGTTCGGTGAGGGTGTCCATCAGTTGTTCCACCATCCGCTGCTGTTGCCGGAGGCCGTGACGGCGACTTCGTCGGTCCAGCGACCCTGGTTGAGCCACGTGGTCGGGTGCGCGGTGAACTTGATCTCGCTGGATCGGCGGACGGGGTCGCGGTCGTAGTTGACGGCGCCCGCGATGATGTCGTCGGGGTTGGCTCCGGCCTTGACGGCCTTGTCCCACGCCTTACGGGCGTCGGGCTTGCCGACCTTGCGGGGGTAGTTCTTCCAGAACTCCTCGAACTTGGTCTCACTGTCCGCGCGGCGCAAGCCGCGTGCTCCCCCTTGGGGGCTGGGGGAGTTTTCGTTAAGTGAAGTGGAGTGGAGTGAATTACGCGCGCGCGCCTCTACGCGCGCGCCCGCGCGAGGCTGGAATCCATCCGGACTCCCCTCGGAGCGGTCACCGGATTCCGCGTCGTCTTCCGACTGGATTCCGGCCGGAATCCGTGCGGAATCGTCAGCGGATTCCGAAGAGGGGGTCTCATCGTCTTCCAAGACGTCTTCCGGCTGGATCTGCTCGGCCTTCTTGGCGGCCTTACGCTCCCGGTCCTTGCGGCGAGCGCGCCCCAGCTCTTCCGCAGAGGCGTTCCACTTCAACCACGCCCGGACGAGGAACCCACTGGCCTCCTCTTCCCACAGACCGAACTCGACCAAGCAGGCCGCGCGGTCCATGACGTCGTCCATGCCAGCGCCGACGAACCGCTTGAGCTGAGCGCGGGTGATGAACCCGTCCGACTCCGACGCCGCGCAGAACGCGAGCCCGCGCACGTACAGCAGCTCGGCCTTCTCCCCTGCCTCGATGATCGCGTCATCGGTGGCGTAGGTGGCGGACAGCGGGGCGTACGGCCCCAGACGGCGGGTCATTACTTGCCTCCCTTGGACTTGCCGGTGGGCTCAGGACGAGGCGCACGAGTCATGCGGTAGGTCGGCCGCATCCCCTCAGGCAGTTGGGCCGCGGCAGTGGCCGGCCAGTACCGGAAGTGCTTGCCGCCGCCGACGTGCCCACAGCGCCAGCACGTCAGGTCGTCCTGAACCCACCCCCACAGGCCGCACTCAGAGCAGTCCGTGAGCCACAGCTGCCGGTCATCGGGGGCCTGCCAGGACAGTGCGTCGCCCGGCCCGGCGGCCTCCAGGACGATGACGCGGACCAGACGCCACAGCCACGGCGCCTCGTCGGTGAGGCTCTTGCGGAGTTCCAGCGCCTTGTCGAGGCGCTCCCAGCGCGGGCCCTTCACCTCCGCCCAGCAGCACAGGAGCGGCAAGTAGAAGTCCGGCAAGTACATCTGGCCACTGGGAAGCTGGATCACCAGCGGCTCGTACTGCCAGTAGATGCCCAGGTCGTCAAATGTGGCGGCCCAGTCCGCCTCCAGGCTGGAGCGGAACTTGATCCCCTTGTAGGTCAGGGGGACGGCTTTGATGTTCAACCGCTGGGGACCTTCCTTACACGTGCTTTGACTTGGGGCAACGGGCTGGGGGATGCAGGGCACACCCGTTCGGGATCCATTCAATCTTGTGCAACATTCGATGTGGCCTAGCCAATGTATGCCTAGCTGCATGTGGATGCAACATGCTAAGGTGGCCTCACCAGGGGTGCGATGATAAGGAGGTGTCCGACCGAATGACCGGTATCCGCCAGGCCAAGACCGCCCTTCGCGAAGCGGAAGCCCAGGCCAGAGCACTCGTCGCTGCAGCTCGCCTCGAACTGGGCAGAGAAATCCTGAAGGCCAGGGAACAGGACGTGCCGCAAAAGGACATCGCCGCTGAACTGGGTCTCACACGCGAACAGGTCCGCCGCATCGCCGCTGCTGCTTCTGGTTCTCCTGCTGAGTCCTGAGAGCACTTACTCCTCCCAGTACCGGCAGGACGCGCACACGCCTACGAGGTAGAGGAATCCTCCGTGCGCGACCGAGACGGGCCAGATCGGGTCACCATGGTCGACGCCTTTGGTGACGACGCCACAACCGTCGCAGGTTCGGTCTTTCGCGGAACCACGTGGGATGGAGAGCAGATGCCTGCACGCATCGCACACGACTAGGTTGGGTTTCCACGCAGCGGCTGCCACAGGTTGAGGACGCATCGGGTTCGGAACGTGGGTGCACGTCCCAGACCTGCCAGAACACCACGTGATCAGAGCTGCGAGAAGGCCCAGCCGAACCCAGTCCGGATGCTGCGCGGGAGCGAGGTTAATCACCCCTTCGCCGCCTGCTGCTAACTGAGACATGTCTTCATAAACCTGAACGGCCGCAGCCTCGTTCTGATCCAGCAGCCACGTGTAGCCGGCTGTCTGGAAGGCGTCACGAATTAGCGGGAGCAGGTCGGCGAGGTCGGGCCGCTGTAGGAACTCGTCGTAGGCGAGGATGAAGCGGCCAATGCTCGGCGCAGAGGTCACTGTGTGCCTCCAGCGAGCACCTTGAACGCGTTGTTGATCTGCTCGACCTGCACCTTGTACTGGTCTCGTTCTCCGCGAACTCGCTCCAGTTCCTCCTCCAGCGTGGCGACCATGAGCTCGGCCTCGTCGGCTCGGGTCTCGGCGTCGGAGACTCGTTTGGCCACGGCGGTGAGCATGGTCAGCGGGTCGGTCGCGTCGGGAAGTTCAACGGGCGCGGCGGGCGTCTCCTTCGGTGCCGGCTTCGCCACCGGAGCGGGCTTCGGCTTCGTGGTCTTGGCGGGCGCCTTCGTCACAGTTAGTCCTCCGTCGTTCCACTCGTCTCGCACCCACCACACCGGCGGCGAGGCCGACCGGGACTGGCACTTCATGTGGTTGGTCCGCTCCAGGTAGGTGGATACGTCCCGCCTCCAGTCGGTGTCCCAGTCGGAGAAGGCTTCCTTCAGCACTCGCAGCAGCGCCCCGTGCCAGATCGCGCCAACCGCGCCGGCGTTCTGGCCTGGCGGATGGTCCTGGGTGGCGGCCAGGCCGCGCACGACCTGCCACAGCCGGCGCGCGTCAGCGGCTATGTCCCGGACGGGAAGGTTGCCGGTCACGGTGGCTATCTCGCTGACCTTCGGCACGGGCGACTCCTCAACTGGGGGATTCAAATGGGTGAGGACCTCGGCGGAGCGGTCCCGGACCAGGCGGGCGAGCGGTTCGGCCTCCATCGGCGAGGACACGCGCAGCACTCCGCCGCGGTCTTCGACCCGGACGCCTTGCTTTGCGGCGAGGTCCAGTAGCTCCTCGATGGGCATCGCCACTTCGGGCTCCTGCTGTGGGGGTTGGGTAGCGGCGACCATCGGAGCGGGAGGCGTTCCGAGGCGCCGGATCTCTGACCGGTAGTTCGTCACGCTTCGCCCGGTCACCATGAGCGGAAGGAACACCTGCGCTTCGGTGACAGGGTTGGTGATGTGCCAGCGGTCACCGCGCTGCTCAACCTTCAGCCCGGTTCGCTCGGCGTCCCGGATCAGCGCTTTGGCCTCCTTCGCGGTCCGCGTCAAGACTCACGCCTCCTTTCCTGGTCGATCTCGTCTAGGAGCTGCGCTGTCTGCGGGAGATAAGCGAGCCAGTTCGATTGCGACCGGATCCGTCACGGCTTCTTTGGCTCCTCCTCTTCTTGAGTCCCTCCCCGAGAAGGGGAGGGCGGAGAAAGACGTGGTCATGATGCGCCTCCCGCCAGGTCGAACAGGGCGTCCTGGGCAG
>NZ_JBFBCF010000068.1:0-10763 GCF_040683035.1 Streptosporangium sp. NPDC051022
CGCTCGCGTGCGGCCTCGAGTTCTTGTGGTGTCATCCCTGTCACCCCCGAACGGGAGACACACCCTCACCACCCAAGGTAACCAAGCCCTACTAGAACGGTGCCGGCATCGCGGGCCGGGCGGTCTCCGGGCGGAAGGCGGCGAGCAGGCGCCGGGCGTAGAAGGACTCCCAGTCCTCCGCGGGTGCCGTCGCGGTGTACTCCCTGTGCAGCCCCACCAGCTCGTAGACGAGCTCGCTGCGCACGGGCGTGGTCTCCAGCAGGTTCGGCAGCTCCGACAGGTTGATCAGCCAGTCGGCGTACCAGGACGCCCAGTCGGCGTCGGCGCCGTTGACGATCCGGTAGACCTGGTGGTGGGTCTCGGCCACTTCGCGCAGGACGTCACGGACCTGCTCCACGCGGCTGTCCATATGACCCCTCCTTCGGGCTTCCCAGCGCGGTGTGCCGCGCGGTGAGCGGAGGCGTTGTCATCCTCGTCGACCTCCTCAGTTTAACGAGGGGGCCGTGACCGGCGACGGCGGCGGCGGGCGGGCGCCGAGGCCCGCCGCCGCGCGTCACCGGTCACCGGTGTGTCAGCAGGCTCCCAGGTCGGCCCAGACCCACCAGGAGGTGGCGGGGTCCTCGAGCTTGGTCCACCAGCGGGTCTGGTACACGTGCCCGTTGCGGGACACCCTGTCGCCCTCGGTGTAGACGTCGCGGCCGCGCCAGGCCGGCGCCGTGCACGCCGGCGGATACGGGCCGCCGGTCGTCGCGGGCAGGTCGAACTTCCATCCCGCCTGCTGCCACTGGGGGATCACCTGCTGGTAGGCGGCCAGGGTGGGCGAACGGTCGCCGCCGCCGTCGTGGGACAGCGCCACGGCCGTCGGGTAGATCTGCGCGCTCAGACGCTGGACGAGCACGTCGGCCGGCGAGCCGTCCCAGTCGCTCGGATCCATGGTCCAGGCCAGGGCGGACATGCCGAGGGAGGCGGCGACCTGCGGGGAGGCCCCCCAGGCCGCGTACGGGGCCCGGAAGTACCTGATGGGCAGGTTGGGGTCGCCGGCCGCCGTACGGATCGCCTCGTTGGTCGCCGTCAGGTCCGCGCGGATCTCCTCGGGCGTCAAGCCGGCCATGGCGTCGTGCTTGAGGGTGTGGTTGCACACCGCGTGGCCGTCGGCGACGATGCGGCGCACCAGCTCGGGGTGGGCCTGGACCTGGTTGCCGAGCAGGCAGAACGTGGCGCGGACCTGCTGGCGTCGCAGCAGTTCGAGAACCTTGGGGGTCCAGTCGGGCGAGGGGCCGTCGTCGAAGGTGAGGGCGACGACCTTGCCGGCGCTCCGGGTGGCGTAGACGATGTCGCCGGTCGGCCCGTCGGCGCGGGCGGGACTGCTGGTGGCCAGCACGGCCGCCAGGGCCATGACCAGACCTAGGACACGCGCACTCAGTCGCATGGTGGAGCCTTTCGATGGGGGGAGTTCGAGGCGCCTTATTGGAAACCTTCTTTACCATAAAGGTGATCAAGAGAACAGCCCCAGAGAGAGCACCCCCCTGAGAACCGGACGGCGCCGCCGGGCGCGCTCCCTCAGACTCCCCGCACCGCGGCCGGCAGCCAGCGCCGGAGCACGGCCCACGCGAGCCGCGGCGGTACGGTGCCCGCGCCGAGGCCCACCTCGACCAGCAGGTCGAACACCTCCGTGCGCTCGGCGGCGGTGCCGATCGCGGCGTCGATGAAGCCGGGGTGCCGGGCGGCGCGGGCGAGCACGTCGGTGGTGCGCAGGTGCCGCCCGAGGGCCTTGCCCAGTCCCCGGCGGTAGGCGGGCAACGGGTCGGCGGGCGCCCGGACGGCGGCCTCGCCCGCGAGCCTGCCGGACAGCAGCGCGTAGTAGATGCCCTCGCCGGTGAGCGGGTTGACGAGTCCCGCGGCGTCGCCGGCGAGCATCACCCGGCCCGCGCCCGGTCTCGGCCGCCCCGGGGACAGCGGCAGGTGGTGGGCGCGCAGGTCGCGGGCGGGCAGGTGCGGCAGCAGCTCGGCGAGCCCGCCGTGGAGCACCTCGCGGCCCGGCCGGCCGGTGGCACGCAGCCTGGGCAGCAGCATTCCGAACCCGACGTTGGCGCTGCCGTCCCCGACCGGGAACGACCACGCGTAGGCGGGCCATCCGTCCCTCTGCATGACGATGAGCTGGACGTCGTCCTCGACGGGCACGTCGGCGTAGCCGCGGACGGCGATCGCGGTGTGCTCCTCGGGGGATCCCGGGATGCCGACGAGACGCCGCACCGTGGAGTTGGCCCCGTCCGCCGCCACGACGGCACGGGCGACGACCGTGCCGTCGACGACGACATGGTCGCCGGCGGCGGTGAGGGCGCGGACGCGGTGACGGCGGACCTCCACGCCACGTGCCCGGGCGGCGTCGACGAGACGGGCGTCGAAGACCGCGCGGGGGACGACGTGGTTGGGCCTGGCGGCGGCGGCGCTGACACGTGCGCCACCGGGTGAGACGACCGACAGGTGCCGCGTCGGCCGGTAGTCGGCGATGAGGCCGGCGACCCCGAGCAGAGCCAGCTCGTCGCGGCCGTGGGCGGCGATGCCGTCGCCGCAGGCCTTGTCGCGGGGGAAGTCCGCCTTGTCCAGCAGCAGCACCCGCGCGTCCGGCCGCAGTTGCTTGGCCCGCAGAGCCGCCGCCGAGCCCGCGGGCCCGCCCCCGACGACCACCAGATCCCACATGCCGTCCACATCGGTGAACCTCCCACGGCAGGTCCCGGTGAAACCAGGGGTACGGCCCTCGCACCGGGGACACCGCCGAAAAAGTTCGCCGATCGCGCATTCTCCGAGAACTCCCGCCGATCTCCGGCCTCATCATGTGGAGGGCACGGCCGGACCGTACGGCCCCGCCCCGCGGGACGCCCCGGCGCGGTCCGATCACGGCAACCGATCCGAAGGCTTTCCGGTCATGTCCCCAAGGAGGTCGCGATGGCACGGGACCGTACCGCGCGAGTTCGGAAACAGGCTCCGGGAAACGGCGTGCGGCGGGCCGCGGAGACGGCTCCCCGGGCGGGCGGCCAGGCGGAGGCCTCCGGCCTGCCCCGCCGCCGGGGGCCGGTCGTCGCGCTGAGCGTGCTGGCGGGGGCGCTGATCGCCGCGCTGTGGTCGTTCCGGTTCGTCGACGGGGTGATCGGCGACAACGTCGCGAACACGCTGCTCGGGTACGACGCCAAGCACACGCAGATCGGAGGGCTGATCGCGGGGACCGTCTTCGCCTTCGTCTCCGGTCTGGCCGGCACGTTCACGGCCTGCAACATCGCGGTCTTCGGCGCGATCGCGCCGATGACGGACGCGAGCGGGACGCGACCGTCCGGCGACGCGGGCGCCGCCCGCCCCGTCCGGATCGGCGAGACGCTGCGGCCCATCGGCAGGCTCGCGATCGGCATGGTCGCGGTCTCCGGGGTCTACGGCGCCGTCGGCGCCGTGCTGGGCGAGCGTCTCCCCCAGTTGTCCACGGCGACGGCCGCCTCGGGTCTGTCCCCCCGGCTCGCGCAGGCGTCGATCACCTTCGGCGTGATCGGCCTGGCGTTCGTCTACCTCGGCCTGGCGGCGTTGCGCCTGGCGCCCGATCCCCTCGCCCGCCTGTCGCGCCGTTTCCCGGACGCGCGTCTGGTCGTGATCGGCGCGCTGATCGGCGGCTTCCTCGTCGGCCGGCCGTTCCCGCTGTTCCGCAAGCTGTTCGAATACGCTGCCCAGACCCATAACCCGTTCTACGGGGCCGCGGTCTTCGTCCTGCAGTCGCTCGGCAACATCACGCTGATGGCCCTGCTGTTCGTCGTGCTGACGCGCGCGGCCGGGGGGCGTTTCACCCGCTGGATGACGGCCGGTCCGGCACGTGTGACGACGATCACCGCCGTGGCCTTCATCGTCGTGGGCGCCTTCACCTTCCTCTACTGGGACGTACGACTGCCCGCGCGCTTCGGCTACGGCTGGTTCCCGACGGCGCCCTGGGAGTGACGCTCCGGGGACCACGCGTCCCGCGCGGGCGGGTCACCGCGGCGAGGCCGTCCCCCGCCCGCTCGGGACGCGGCGCCCGTCCGGGGCCGGGACTTCGCCGGAGGATGCCGACGACCGGCGCGAGGGCGCCGGGAACGAGCGAGAGGTGATCACCAAAGCATGTTCCACCCGGCAATTTTAGGATTGTCTTATATAAACGATTAGTGATGTAATGGAACGCATGCACGCGTTCGATGTTCTGGGAGACCCCATCCGGCGCCGGATCCTGGAACTGCTCGCCGACGGGGAACGGGCGGCCGGTGAGATCGGCGCCGTGATCCAGGAGGAGTTCGGCATCTCACAGCCGGGGGTGTCGCAGCACCTGCGCGTACTGCGCGACAACGGGTTCGCCACCGTCCGCGCCGACGGCACCCGGCGTCTGTACGCCGTCGATCCCGCCCCGCTGCGGGAGGCCGACCTGTGGCTGGAGCGCTACCGGCGGTTCTGGACCCAGCGTCTGGACGCCCTCGGCACCGAGCTCGCCAGGGGAAGGCGGGAACGACGCTCGGCGGGAGCGGCGGACATGCCCCGGGACCGCGAGAACGAGGAGGACGCCCGGCCGATGTGATCGGTTTCCCGGCGAGGAACCGCCCCGATCACCCCTGCACGGCCGTCCCGTAGGCCATGGCGACCAGCACCCCGGTGGCGGTGTCGTACACCAGCTCGACGCGGACCGCCGAGACGAGATACCCTCCGGCCTCGGCCGACCGATTCAAAGACTCCAGCGCCGCCTCGGCGGCTTTCCTGGTTTTCTCGACATCGAGGGGGATCGCGTTCACCGCGGACACCAGCCCGCCGACGTCGCGACCGACGATCATAAGATTCGGGTAATTCACGGGTCTTTCCCTTTTCCGCACTTCCCGCCGTCCCACCGAATGTCTCGCCACCACGCGGCGGCGGCGGCGAAACCGCGGGCGAAAGCCTCCCTGGAAACGACGGTGACCGGCCGCCGCCTTCGGGAGGAGGGCGGTTCGCTCCTCACCGAAGGCGCCGGCCGATGCCTCTCGTACCGCTTTTCCGCCGGGAACGGCCCGGCGGGCGACGAGGCGGATGGAACCGGTGACGTCTCCGGGACGGGACTCGCACGGGTCGTTCTCCGGCCCGAGGGGCGTGCGGCGGTTTCGCGGCGGAACCTCGGACCTGTGGAGTGTTTCCCGGCGTTGCCCGTCCCGGGACGGATGGCGCGTGTTCTCGGCGGTCGCATCCTCCCCGCACCGGCCGGGCACCCGGTGGTGCTCAGCCGGCCGGGAGAATGTCGCGGTCGCTCAGCGGGTTCCGGTCGGCTCAGCCGCCGCCACCGCCACCGCCACCGCCACCGCCGCCACCGCCGCCACCGCCGCCGCCACCGCTGATGTTGCCGCCTCCACCACCGCCTCCGCCGCCACCGCCACCGCCGCCGCCACCGCCGCCACCGCCGTGGAAGCGCTCACGATGCTGGCCGCCGCCACCACCGCCGCCGCCACCACCGCCACCTCCACCGCCACCTCCACCGCCACCGCCGCCACCACCGTGGAATCGACGATGGTGGCCGCCGCCACCGCCGCCGCCTCCACCACCGCCTCCACCACCGCCACCGCCGCCACCGCCACCGCCGCCGCCCTGCGTGAGGATAAGCGTGGCCGTGGGTGTGGTGCTAACAGGTGCGGGAGAGGCGTTGGCGATGTCCATCCCCATCGTCACAGGGGCAACGAGGGCGGAGGCCACCATTGCACCGGCAGCGAGAAACTTCCTGACCATGGCTGATCAACTCCATGTCGTGATGGTTGCGCCCTGGCTGATACCTGGGCCGCTGGATCGCCGAATAGGCATCCGAGAAAGACACCGACACGGCGCGGACTAAGCACCACGCTAATGAGAAAGACCTTGAAGGGGTCACCCCTTGGAGGCAAAAGCATCAATTCCGTCTGATTACCTCCCCGACCGACAATAACGCAGCGAAATTAATCGACTACATAGCGTGGCCACCAGGACGTTCGCGCAAAGGAATCACTTCTTCGATTCACCGCGAAACGATCGACACCTCACCGTGAATATCCCCGGGCACCGGCCGGGTTTTCCACTGGAGTTCGCCATTCCGCCGGACGGCCGGTCGACGTCGATTCGCCGCGGAATACGCGACCCCAGAGGCGTTCCAAAAATGAATTTCATGTCGGCGCACGCCGTCACCCCCGGCCGCGGCGGGCGTCCCGCGACCGGCGCACACCCGGGCGCCGGAAACCGGAGACCGGCGACGCCCCCCCCCCCCCGCACGGAAGACGTCGGCGATCTCCCCCTCCCCCCTTGAGGAATTTAACCCCCTAGGGGTATGTTACGGTCGCACCAGATACCCCACAGGGGTACACGACGAGAGGAGAACCTCATGTGCACGGCATGCGCGTGCGGCACCGGCGACACGTCCTCGGCCCAGACCGAGACCACTGGCGCGAGCGTCTACACGGTCGGCGGAATGACCTGCGGGCACTGCGTCTCGTCCGTCTCCGCGGAGATCGGCAAGGTCGACGGCGTGACCGGCGTCTCGGTCGACCTGGCCGGCGGCAGGGTCACCGTCAGCGGAGAGGGGCTGTCCGACGAGGAGATCCGGGCGGCCGTCGAGCGGGCCGGTTACACGCTGGCCAGCGCCTCGCCGGCGGCGCCCTAGAGCCGGGAAGGTCCCGGAGAACGGGTGGTGGGCGTGCATTGGCGTGCACGCCCACCGTGGGCCCGGCCTGACTCGAATCACACCCAGTCCCACCTCGCATCCTGCCATCCCGGCACGGATGCGGAGAAACAGGAGTACGGCATGAACGCCGTCAGTCCGCGCAGATGGTGGGCACTCATCGTGCTCGCCGCCGCGCAGTTCATGGTCATCATGGACACCTCCATCATCGGCGTCGCCCTGCCCGACATGCAGCGCGACCTCGGCTTCTCCCAGGGCGGCCTGCAGTGGGTCTTCAACGCCTACGTCATCGCCTTCGGCGGGCTCCTGCTGCTCGGCGGGCGGCTGTCCGACCTGTTCGGCGCCCGCGGGGTCTTCACCGCGGGCTGGATCATCCTGATCGCCGGCTCGATCGTCGCCGCCGCGGCGGGCACCGCCCCGGTCGAGATCGCGGGCCGGGCCGTGCAGGGCCTGGGTGGGGCGCTCATCGCCCCCGCCTCCATGACCCTGCTCATGATGCTCTTCGGACACGACCCGCGTGAGCTGGGCAAGGCCATGGCCCTGTACGGCGCGGCCGCCCCCGCGGGCGGCACGGCCGGGGTGTTCCTGGGCGGTGTCATCACCGAGTGGCTGAGCTGGCCATGGGTCTTCATCGTCTACGTCCCGATCGGCCTGGCCACCGTGGCCGCCGTACCCGCCCTGCTCCCCCGGGCCGAGGGGCGGCGCGGTTCCGTCGACGTGCTCGGCGCCGCGGCCGTCACCGCCGGTGTGGCGCTCGCCGTCTACGCCATCGTGCGGGCCCCGGAGCAGGGCTGGAGTTCGGCCGCCACGCTCCTCGAACTGGCGGGGGCGGTCGCGCTGCTGGCGCTGTTCCTGGTGATCCAGCGCGCCGTCCGCGAACCCCTCATGCCGCTCGCCGTCTGGCGCACCCCCGGTCTGGCCACCGCCAACCTGGCGATGGCGCTGCTGGGCGGCGCGTGGATCCCGATGTGGTACTTCCTCAACCTCTACCTGCAGCAGGTCCTCGGTTACGGCGCCTTCCCCAGCGGCTCCGCGCTACTGCCGATGACCGTCGCCATCATGATCTTCATGATCGGCGTGACCGCCAGGCTGCTCGGCCGCTTCGGCGCCAAGCCGCTCATCATCGCCGGGCTGGCCGTCCTGGCGGCGGGCGTCGCCGGGCTCTCCCTGGCCAGGCCTGACGGCTCCTTCGCCGTCGACGTGCTGCCCGCCTCACTGGTCGCGGCGGTCGGCATGTCACTGGCCTACATCCCGGCGATGATGTCGGCCATGTCCGGAGTGCGCCCGGAGGAGAGCGGTCTGGCCTCCGGCATCGTCAACACCACCTACCAGGTCGGCTCCGCGATCGGGCTGGCGGTCATGACCGCGATCGCCACCTCCCGGGGGGCCTCCGGGCCGGCCGGTCCGGCCGGGCTCACCGACGCCTTCCAGGGCGCCTTCACCGGGGCCGCGGCGGTGGCGGTCCTGGGCGCCGTGCTCACCCTGCTGTTCATGCGAAGGCCGAAGCCCGCCCAGGCCCAGGCGCGGCCCGAGGCGGCCTCCTCGCCGGGCGCGTAGCCGTACGGCCCGGGGCCCGCCGGTCTCGTCCCGGGCGGTCCGGCGGGCCCCGAACGCCGAGGGAATACCTTAGGGGGGTATGGTGTTATGGAAGGTGAAGCGCGAACGAACGAAGGCGGGGAGATGGCCGGCTACAGCGAGACCAGACAGGACCACCTCCGGCGGCTGCGCAGGATCGAGGGCCAGGTCCGCGGCCTGCAGCGCATGGTCGAGGAGGACAAGTACTGCATCGACATCCTCACCCAGGTGTCGGCGGCCAACCGGGCGTTGCAGTCCTTCGCCCTCTCCCTGCTGGAGGAGCACATGGCGCACTGCGTCGCCGCCGCCACCGCCAAGGGCGGGGCCGAGGCCGACATCAAGATCAAAGAGGCCTCGGACGCCATCGCGCGCCTGGTCCGCTCCTGACCGGCACCGGCGCGCACCGACGAACACGACGACAACCGATGACAAAGGAAAGAGTGATCGCGATGACCACCACCGTATACACCGTCCAGGGCATGACCTGCGGCCACTGCGTCAGCTCGGTCAAAGAGGAGATCGGAGAGGTCGCCGGGGTCACCGGGGTCGACGTCGACCTGGCCACCGGCCGGGTGACGGTGAGCAGCGACGGCCCGGTCGGCGACGCCGAGATCAGGGCCGCCGTCGAGGCCGCCGGATACGAAGTGGCGGATCCGGCGTGAACACACCGGCCAAGCTGGGCGCCTATCTCCTCGGCATCGCCGTGATCTTCGGCGGGGCCCTCGGCGCGGGCCGGGCGGCCGGTTCCGCCGGGCTGCTGCCGGAGGCCACCGGCGGGCACGGCGCCCACGCGACCACGACATCGGCCCCCACCCGCGCCGCGGCCGGGGCGCCCGTTCCAGGAGGTCTCCAAGTGTCCCAGGACGGCTACACGCTGAACCCGCTGACCACCGCCGTCGAGCCCGGCCGGGAGACGGACCTCCGTTTCACCGTGACCGGCCCCGACGGCGCGCCCGTCACCGGCTACCAGGTACAGCACGACAGGAAACTGCACTTCATCGTGGTCTCACGCGATCTCGCCGACTTCCAGCACCTGCACCCGCAGGAGGCCGGAGACGGCGTGTGGTCGGTACGGCTGACGCTGCCGGCGGCGGGCGCCTACCGGGCCTTCGCCGACTTCGCCCCCGAGGGCGGCAACGGGATGACGCTGGGCGCGGACCTGTACGCCGCGGGCGACTACACGCCGAAGGCGCTTCCGGAGGCGAGCCGTACCTCCACCGTGGACGGCTACACCGTCACCCTCGACGGCGACCTGGTTCCCGGCGAGTCCAGCAAGCTCACCCTGCGCGTCGCCAAGGACGGCAGACCCGTCACCGACCTGCAGCCCTACCTGGGCGCCTACGGCCACCTCGTCGCCCTGCGCGGCGGGGACCTGGCCTACCTGCACGTGCACCCCGACGGGGAGCCCGACGACGGCAGGACCGCCCCCGGTCCCGGGATCACCTTCTACGCCGAGGTGCCCAGCCGCGGCGACTACCGGCTCTTCCTCGACTTCCAGCACGCGGGAGTCGTGCGCACGGCTGACTTCACCGTGCACGCCGGACAGGGCGCGCCCGGCGCCGCGACGCCCGCTCCCGAGACCGGCCGGCACGGCGAGCACACCCACTGACGCCGGTACGAGGCGAGAAAGGAGGGGTGATGTCCCCCCTCACCGATGACAGGCTGCCGATCGCGCACGGCGTGATCGAACTCTCGATCGGCGGCATGACCTGCGCGTCCTGCGCGAACCGGATCGAGCGCAAGCTGAACAGGCTCGACGGCGTGACCGCGACCGTCAACTACGCCACAGAGAAGGCGAAGGTCGTCTTCCCCGAGGACGTCGACCCCCAGACGCTGGTCGCCGAGGTGGAGAAGGCGGGTTACACCGCCGAACTGCCCGCCCCGCCGAAGCCCGACGGATCACCGGCCGCGCCCGGTGAGGAGCCGCAGGACGAGCTGGCCCCGCTCAGGAGACGGCTCGTCACCTCCCTCGTCCTCGGCGTTCCGGTCATCGCGATGGCGATGATCCCCGCTCTGCAGTTCACCAACTGGCAGTGGCTGTCGCTCACCCTCGCCGCGCCGGTCGTGGTCTACGCCGGCTGGCCCTTCCACCGGGCCGCCTGGACCAACCTGCGTCACGGCGCCGCCACCATGGACACCCTCGTCTCCATCGGCACGCTCGCCGCCCTGGGCTGGTCTCTGTGGGCGCTGTTCTTCGGCAGCGCGGGCACCCCGGGCATGACCCACCCGTTCGCGTTCACCATCGAGCGCACCGACGGCTCGGGCAACATCTACCTGGAGGCCGCCGCGGGCGTGACGGCGTTCATCCTGGCGGGGCGTTACTTCGAGGCCCGCTCCAAGCGCCGCGCGGGCGCGGCACTGCGGGCCCTGCTGGAACTGGGCGCCAAGGACGTCGCCGTACTGCGCGACGGCCGGGAGAGCCGCGTCCCCGTCGAGTCGCTGCGGGCCGGTGACCTGTTCGTGGTACGGCCCGGCGAGAAGATCGCCACCGACGGCGTGGTCGAGGAGGGCACCTCCG
>NZ_JBFBCF010000069.1:0-10116 GCF_040683035.1 Streptosporangium sp. NPDC051022
GTCGTGCGCGGAGGTGGGTGGGTGGTCCGGCCGGCGTATAAAAGGACCGAAACCACCGCGCCCGCCAGGCCGAAGGCCTGACCCCACCAGACCGCAACCAACAACGGCCGGCCGGACCACCCACCCACCGCAGCGCGAACCCACAAACACCCCAAGCCGCAGCGCGAACCCCACGGAACCCCGAACACCAAAGCGCGAACCCACCAGAGCACGAACCCCCGCGGACCCCTCAAACACCGGAGCGCGCCCCCTCAGACGCCCCCAAACCGCAGCACGAACACCACAACGAACCGCGAACAGCCCCGGCACTCGATCAAACCCACTGCCGTACCGCCCCAGGAAAGACGCCTCAGGCCGTCTGCGGGTCGAGGACCTCGCCCTGCCGCAGGAAACCCAGGTCGAGCGCGGCCTGCCCCCGGTGCTCACGAAGCCAGGCAGTGGCCTCGGGAGCGGACATAGGTTCGGCGAACAGCCACCCCTGGGCCATCTCGCAGCCCATGTCGGCCAGGCGGATCGCCACCTCGTCCGACTCGACGCCCTCGGCGACCGAGCGCAGCCCCAGGGAGCGGACCAGATCGATGATGGACCGGACGATCCGCTCGTCGTCGCCGGACTGGCCGATCCGGCGGACGAACGAGGCGTCGATCTTCACCTCGGAGACCGGGAGACGCTGCAGGCGCACCAGCGAGGAGTATCCGGTGCCGAAGTCGTCCAGTGCGAGCGGTACGCCGAGGGAGGCCAGGGCGCGGACCGCGTCGGCGGTGTAGGCCTGGTCGGTCATCAGGACGCGCTCGGTGACCTCCAGCTGGATCGCCTGGGGCGGCAGGCGGTACTGCGCCAGGCCCGCCTCGATGCGGTCGGGCAGGGCGGAGTCGAGCAGGTCGCGGGCGGAGACGTTGACGGAGATCTGCTCGGGCAGGCCGGTGTGCCACCAGTGGGCGGCCTGTTCGAGGGCCGCGTCGATGACGTACTGGGTCAGGTGCCGCATCAGGTACGACTGCTCCGCCATCGGCACGAACTCGCTCGGAGAGATCACTCCGCGCTCGGGGTGGCGCCACCGTAGCAGGGCCTCGACCCCGCGTACCCGCCCGGTGGTCAGGTCCAGTTTGGGCTGGTAGTGAAGCCGGAGCTCGGAGCGGTCGATGGCCCTGCGCAGGTCGCCGATGAGGTTGAGCCGTTCGGGGCTGTTGCGGTCCTTCTCGGCGACGTAGACCTCGACACCCGTACGGCCCTCCTTGGCGAGATACATCGCCACGTCGGAGCGTTGCAACAGCATCTCGAAGTCCTGCGCGTGGTCGGGGTAGAGGGCGATGCCGACGGAGGCGTCCAGGTCGAAGGTCATCCCCTCGAGCCTGACCGGTTCGGTGAGGGCGACCCGCAGCCGCGCGGCCACCTCCCGAGCCGCCGCGGCGTCCCTGATCGAGGGCAGCAGCACCGCGAACTCGTCGCCGCCGAGCCGGGCGACCACGTCGCCGGGCCGTATGCTGTGGGTGAGCCGGTGCGCCACGATCTGCAGCAGCCGGTCGCCGACCGGGTGTCCGAGGGTGTCGTTGACCTCCTTGAACCGGTCGAGGTCGAGCAGGAACAGCCCGACCCGGTCGCCCGCCCGCACCTCGGCGAGTGCCTCCTCGGTGCTGACCACGAGCATCTTGCGGTTGGGCAGCCCGGTGAGCGCGTCGTGCGTCGCCTGGTGGTCCCGGCGGACCGACAGCGTCGCGGTGAAATAGACCGCCGCCATCGGCGCGAGGAAGAGCGGCACCAGCGCCGGGGAGTCGTTCATCACGACCACGACCAGCGGGGCCAGGCCGAGCAGCCCGGCGTAGACGAGGCTCTGGTGGCCGATCGTGGTCCTGATCACCCGGTGGATGGAGCGCCGTTCGTGCAGCGCGACCGCGCCGGAGACCAGCAGCGCCCTGACCACGAAGTAGGCCAGCCCCGCCACCCCGATCGCGAGCAGGTCGGTCCCCCTGGGCACCCAGGTGATCTCCGGGAGCGAACGGCCGCCGAACACGCCGAGCACCGCCCCGGCCGCGGCGCAGGCCAGCGTCGCCTGCGCGATGTTGAACATGACCCGGTGCCACGCCTTGCGGGTGACGGCGCTGTTGACGACGATGCCGACCGCCTGCATCAGCACGGCGACCGGCAGCCCGTAGTGGAGCAGGGCGGCGAAGGTGAACATCGTCGACGGATAGGTGCCGCCGACCGTCATCGACGACGACAGCATCACCGGGCGCAGCTCACCCAGCACGACCAGGACCGCCAGCATCCAGAACATCGGGCTGCGGACGAGGTCGGCCAGTTGCGCCGGGCTGATCAGCAACTGGGCCGTCACGAGGGCGACGAACCCGATCGTGGTGACCCCGGCGAGATAGGCCCACAGGGGTGAGCCCACACGCGGCCCGGTGTCGCGTGTGTCGGTTGGGTCGGCCATGAGTAACAAAACCCCCATTAGTTCACTATGGGAGAGTACGGCCTCTGGGCCACTTCGCGAAACCGATTGCGCACGTTCCGTCACCGGCCTTTTGAACGGCCTTCACAGTACGGTCGCCGTCTCCCGTCGCCCCCGGTCCGGCCGCAGCTCTGCGGTCACCCCTCCGGCGTCACCGCCGCCTTCGCACCCTCCGGCTTCTCCGCCCCCTCGGAGGAACCCTCTTCCTCGGAACCCTCTTCCTCGGAACCCTCTTCCTCGGAGCCCTCCGCCGCCGCCTTCGCCTTCTTCGACGTCCTCGCGGCCTTCGGCTTCTCCGTCCCGGACTCCTCCGCCGTGACCTCGGGCCTCTCCGCCACCGCGTCCGCCGCCTCCGGGCCCTCGTTCAGCAGGATCCGGAGGCCGTTCTCGTCGAGGACCGGGACCCCGAGCTTGATCGCCTTGTCGTACTTGGACCCGGCGTTCTCGCCGACCACCACGAAGGAGGTCTTCTTCGACACCGAAGCCGACACCTTGCCGCCCCTGGCCGCCAGGGCCGCACCGGCCTCGTCACGGGTGAAGTCCGCCAGCGTGCCGGTCACCACGAAGGTCAGGCCCGCCAGCGTCTGCGGGAGCAGGTCCGTGGGCGGCTCGTCCTCCATGCGAACCCCCGCCTCCCTCCAGCGGGTCACGATCTCCCGGTGCCAGTCGACCTCGAACCAGTCGCGGATCGCGGCCGCCACCGTCGGGCCGACGCCCTCGACCGCGGCGAGCTCCTCCTCCGAGGCCTTGGCGATCGCCTCGATCGAGCGGAACTCGGCGGCGATGGCCTGGGCGGTCGGCGGGCCGATGTGCCGGATCGACAGCGCGACCAGCACCCGCCAGACCGGCTGGCCCTTGGCCCGCTCCAGCTCCTCCAGCATCTTCTCCGCGTTCTTGCTCGGCTCGCCGCTCTGGTTGGCGAAGAAGGAGACGATCTTGGGCTCGCCGGTCTCGGGGTCGGTCTTCGGCAGCCCGGTGTCGGGATCGCGGACGACCGACCTGATCGGCAGCAACCGGTCGATGGTCAGGTCGAACAGGTCGGCCTCGGTGCGGACCGGCGGCTCCTGCGGCGGCAGCGGCTGGGTCAGCGCGGTGGCCGCCACGTATCCCAGGCCCTCGACGTCGAAGGCCCTGCGCCCGGCGGCGAAGAAGATCCGCTCGCGGAGCTGGGCCGGGCACGCCCTGGTGTTGGGGCAGCGCAGGTCGGCGTCGCCCTCCTTCTCGTAGGCCAGCTCGGTGCCGCACTCGGGGCAGTGCGTCGGCATCGTGAACTCGCGCTCGGTGCCGTCGCGCAGGTCCACGACCGGGCCGACGATCTCGGGGATGACGTCGCCCGCCTTGCGCAGCACCACGGTGTCGCCGATGCGCACGCCCTTGCGCGCGACCTCGGAGCCGTTGTGCAGCGTGGCGCGCTCGACCGTCGAGCCCGCGACCACGATCGGCTCCATGACGCCGTACGGCGTGACCCTGCCGGTGCGGCCGACCCCCACCTGGATGTCCAGGAGCTTGGTGTTGACCTCCTCCGGCGGGTACTTGTAGGCGATCGCCCAGCGGGGCGCCCGGCTGGTCGAGCCCAGGTTGCGCTGGATCTCGATGCGGTCGGCCTTCACCACGACGCCGTCGATCTCGTAGACCGGGTCGTGGCGGTGCTCGCGGTAGAACTCGATGAAGGCGTTGATGCCGTCGAGGTCGTCGACGACCTTGTAGAGGTCGCTGACCGGCAGGCCGAACCCCCGCAGCCGCTCGTAGACCGCCGACTGGGTCGGGGGCAGGGCGGTGCCCTCCCACTTGCCGACACCGTGGACGATCATGTGCAGCGGGCGCTGCGCGGTGATCCTGGGGTCCTTCTGCCGCAGCGATCCTGCGGCCGAGTTGCGCGGGTTGGCGAACGGCGCCTTGCCCGCCTCGACCAGCTGCTCGTTGAGCTTGGCGAACCCCTCGACGGGCATGTAGACCTCGCCTCTGACCTCGACGAGGTCGGGCACGTCGTCACCGGCCAGGCGGTTGGGGACGTCGGCGATCGTGCGGACGTTGGCCGTCACGTCGTCGCCCACCCGGCCGTCGCCCCTGGTCGCGGCGCGGACCAGGCGGCCCTTCTCGTAGACCAGCGCGATCGCCAGGCCGTCGATCTTGAGCTCGCACAGGTAGGGCGCCGGGTCGCGCTCCACCAGCCGCTCGGCCCGCGCCTGCCAGGAGACGAGGTCGTCGGCGTTGAAGGCGTTGTCCAGGCTCTCCATCCGCTGCAGGTGGGTGACCGGGGCGAAGTCGCTGGAGATCGGCGCACCGACCTTCTGCGTCGGGGAGTCGGGCGTGCGCAGGGTGGGATGGGCCTCCTCGAGCTCGCGCAGCTCACGCATCCACGTGTCGTACTGGGCGTCGCTCACGGTGGGCGAGTCGAGCACGTGGTAACGCCAGTTGGCCTCCTCGACCAGCTCGGTCAGCTCCGCGTGCCGCTCCAGCGCCGCAACCGGCACCCCCTCGACCTCAGCGCCCATCGCCAGCTCTCCCCTCATCAACCCGATCGACACAAACGCTATCGCCGGCCACTGACAATGCGCGGCGGCCTTACCCGCACATGGACAACCCCCCGCCCCGGCCATGCGACGGCGACGGGGCGGCCCGCGGGCGGGACGGGCGGGTCACCCCGCCGCGCCCTCTTCGAAGGGAGTCCGGCCTCCGCCGGAGGAGGTGTCCGGAATCCTTACCGGAGGTTCACTCCCCAGGGTCCTCCCTCAGCACCCGGGCCGCCGCCCCGCACCTGGCCAGGGCCGCCCTGGTGTAGGCGGGCGAGGCCCCGGCCAGCCCGCAGGCGGGGGTGAGCACGACCTGCGAGGCCAGGGTGGAGGCGGGGAAGCCGAGGCGGCGCCAGAGCTCGACGGCGGGCCTGGCGACCACCCCGACGTCGGGCAGCGGGGCGTCCAGGCCGGGCACGACGCCGAGGAACAGCGCCGTCCCCGCCTCGATCGACTCTCCGATCGCGTCCTCGTCGCGCCGCCTGAGCAGGGAGGCGTCCAGCGAGACGCCCTTGAACCCCGCCCCGCGCAGGACGCCGAAGGGCACGGCCCCGGCGCAGCAGTGCGCGATCGGGAACGTCCCCGGGGGCAGCACCGCCCCGAGCCGTTCGGTGACGACCTGGACGTCGACCACGGGCAGCCGCCCGAAGCCCGAGGCGGTCGGCACCGTGCCCGCCAGGACGGCGGGCAGTCCCGGCTCGTCGAGCTGGACCACGATCTCCGAGGCGCCGGGCACCCTCTTGCGGACGTCCGCCACATGCGCGGCGAGGCCCTCGGCGTATGACTCCACCAGGTCGCGCACCGCGCCGGGGTCTGCGAGGGTCTTGTCGCCGTGGCGCAGCTCGATCGCCGCCGCGAGCGTCCACGGCCCCGCGACCTGGAGCTTGAAGGGCCCCTCGTATCCCTGGGCGGCCTCCTCCAGCCCGTCGAGGTCGCGCACGAGGTGGTCACGGGCCCGTTTGAAGTCGCGCCCCGGCCGGTCGGCGAAGCGCCATCCGGAGGGCTGCACCTCGACCGGGAGCTCGACCAGCAGCGAGGCGGTCCGCCCGATCATGTCGGCGCCGACGCCGCGCGCGGGCAGCTCCGGGAGGTACGGCAATGCGGGAACCTCGCCGAAGACGACCCTGACCGCCTCCGCGTGGTCCTCCCCGGGATGCGATCCGACGCCGGTCGCGGTCGCCTCGTCCCACGCGTACTCGCTCATGTCCGCTCCCCGCAGCTCTCGTCGAGACCCGGACGGCCGCCGCGCGGGCGGAGCCGCTCACTTCGCTCGTTCACGGCAGCCAGCTTAGGACCGCCGGATGCCGCCCCCCACCTGAGAAATCCCGTCGTGTCGTGACGGAACTTGATCGGGTTGAGTAGGGTTCTGCCGGTATTCACCGGGCTTGGGGGACGCATGGCGATCGGTCGGGCGCTCGTCGCGGTGTCGAT
This sequence comes from Streptosporangium sp. NPDC051022, assembly GCF_040683035.1. NCBI lineage: Bacteria > Bacillati > Actinomycetota > Actinomycetes > Streptosporangiales > Streptosporangiaceae > Streptosporangium > Streptosporangium sp. NPDC051022. The sequence goes on from NZ_JBFBCF010000069.1 coordinate 6,394, forward strand.
GCTGGCGGCGGTCACCACCATGGTCACCGCCATGGTCACCGCCACGCTCCCGGTCACGGCCTCCGCCGCGGACCCCGCTCCGTGTTCTCCCCCGCGCGGCACGACGAGCATCGGTGAGCCGTGGGCGCAGCGGCGGCTCAGCCTGCCGGAGGTGTGGCGGCTGACCCGGGGCGCCGGGGTAACCGTGGCGATCGTCGACAGCGGGGTGGACACCGGGCACCCGCAGCTGACCCGGACCACCGCGACCGACCTCACCGGCACCGGGACGGCCGACTGCGTGGGCCACGGCACCGCGGTCGCGGGCATCATCGGAGGGGCCAGGCTCAAAGGGGTCCCCTTCGCCGGGGTCGCCCCCGAGGCGAAGCTGATCTCCATCAAGCAGACCGCCGACGGCACCGGGGACCTGGGCAGGCTGGCCATGGGCATCGTCCGGGCCGCCCAGCTCGGCGCCGACGTGATCAACGTCTCGATCCAGGCGAGCGACCAGCCCGACCTGCGCCGCGCGGTCGCCTACGCGCTGGCCAAGGACGCGGTCGTGGTCGCCGCGGCGGGCAACGTGAACAAGGCGGACGGCACCCCCGCGCCCGCCTACCCGGCCGCCTACCCCGGGGTCGTCTCGGTGGGCGCCGCCGGTCCCGACGGGGCCAGGAGCGACTACTCCAACACCACGACCCCCGTCACGGTGCTGGCCCCCGGCCAGGACATCACCAGCACCTGGCCCGGCCGCACCTACGTCGAGGACGAGAAGGGGACCAGTTTCGCCTCGGCGTACGTGGCGGGGGTGGCCGCGCTGGTCCGCGCCCGCTATCCGGAGCTGAACAAGGACCAGGTGCGCTGGCGCATCGCGCGGACCGCCGACGGCGCCTCGGGGGCGGGAACCGGCGCGGGCATGGTCAATCCGCTGCTGGCGGTCTCGGCGATCCTGGCCTCGGACGAGGTGGCGCTCGCCCCCCAGGAGCCGGTCCCGCTGTCGGCCGACGCGATACGGCACACGCCCGCCGGGGACGGCGAGAGCGCCTCCGTCGCGCTGTGGGTCGCCCTGTTCGGCCTCGCCGGGACGATCCTGGCCGCCCTCGGCAGGATCGTCGTCCCGATGGGACGCCGCAGGGAGTGGCAGCCGGGCCCCTTGGAGAACAACCCGTGAAAGACATGTGAAACGAGTGAACTTCACTGGTCAAATTTGCTTTGATAGCCCTAGATCAGCTTATGGAAGGCTTTATCGAAGTTTGAGGTGGAAGGATCGCAATGGGGGATTTCAACCCATTATTGACTGAAGATCCGGAGCGTGTAGGCGTCTACCTCCTCGTCGGACGCCTGGGCGGCGACCAGGGCCACGCCGTCTACCTGGGGCGTCTCCCCGACGAGGAGACCCTGCGGGTGATCCGGATTCTTCCTCCCCACCCCCACGCGGACCCCCGTGCTCGCGAGCAGATCACCAACCGGCTGCACGCGGCGAAACGGATCTCCGGCGCCCACACCGCCAAGCTCGTCGAGGTCGGCTGGTTCGACGACTCCCCCTACGTCGTCCGCGAGCACGTCGAGGGCCGCTCCCTGCGCGAGACGGTGGAGGCGGACGGGCCGCTGACCTCGGACGCGCTGGAGCGTCTCGCGGTCGGCACCCTCACCGCGCTCACCGCCGTCCACCTGGCCGGCCTCGCGCACGGCGCCCTCAACCCCGACACCGTGCTGCTGGGCGCCGACGGTCCCCGTGTCTGCGACATCGGTCTGGGCGTCAGCGGAAGGGAACCCGACTACCACGCCCCCGAACTGGTCCACGCGAACCTCACCGGCGGCGCCGCCCCGGCTCCGGGCAAGCCCGCCGACCTGTTCGCCTGGGCGGCGACCATCGCCTACGCCGCCACCGGCCGGGCGCCCTTCGGCGGGGACCCGCAGGCTGTCCTCAACGGCTCCGCCGACCTCGGCGGGCTGCCGCCCGAGCTCACCGCCCTCCTGACCGCCTGCCTGGACGGAAGGCCGCAGGAGCGCCCGGACGCCAAGGCCGCCATGCTGCGGCTGCTCGGCGAGCAGCCGGTGATCCGGATCACCGGGGACGACCTTCCGCAGGCCGTACCGCGGCAGCCGGGTGCCGCCGCCGTTCCGCAACCGGCGGAGGCTTCCGGCTGGGGTGCGCCGCCGCTTCCGCGTGAGGCCGCGTCCTCGGCACAGACCCCCATCGTGCTCCAGGTGGCCGCCGGCGGCGAGCGCGGCAGGACCGGCGGCTTCCCCGTCGTACTGACCGCCTCCGTCGGCGTGGTCGCCCTGCTGGCCGGACTGGGCCTGTGGGCCGCCGGGAACTACACCTCGCTGGGCAACGTGGAGCGGGCCGCCGCCGACGGGACCGTCTCCGACAGGCCGCTGGCGCTGGTCGAGCAGTCCCAGGGCGGCAACCCGTATCAGTCACAGGGCGGCGACGGCCAGGGCCAAGGACAGGGACCGGGACAGGGCACCGGGGACGACCCGGCGGGCAAGGTGACCGTGCCCTGGGGCACCACGCCCGAGGCCCAGGTCCCGGACGTCGGGCCGCTCCAGCTGGCCACCGAGGACCCGACGGCCGAGCCGCCGGTGCCGACGCTGACCTCCTTCGCCTCCCCGCCCGTCACCGTGCCGACCCTCCCGGCGACCCCGGCCCCACCGACCAACGTCCCGCTGCCGCCGGCCGCCACGCCGACGGCGGAGGCGAGCCCCCAGTCCTCGCCGGCCACCAGGCCGACCAGGAGGCCGACGGCGACGCCGCCGGTCGACCCGTCACCGGCCCCGACGGCCTCTCCCAGCCCGACGGTGACCGTGACCGTGACGCCCACCCCGGCGCCGAGCGGGAGCCCGAACCCGACCGAGGTGCCTCCCTCCGCGGCGCCGACGGCGACCTCGACCGCCCAGCCGAGCACCAGCCCGAGCAGCGGCCCGAGCCTCGCCCCGACCGCGCCCGTCAAGCCCTCCCCCAGCCACACGCGGAACTGGAGGCCGACGGCGACTTCCACGCGTCCCGTGCCGACCACCGTGCCGACCACCGAGGCGTCCGCCACCCCGCCGGCCAAGCCGGCGATCGAGCCGTCCGCCCCGGCGACGTCCAAGCCGAGCTGGGTCGCGCCGACCCCGCCGCCGACCGTCAAGCCGACCCCGACGGCGCCTCCGGCCCCGCGCGCCAACCCGTACACGCCGCAGAAGGTCTGCGGGGCGGGCTACTACGTGCAGCGCTCGGCGTCCTTCGCGGGCGGGATGACCTACCAGCTCTACAACTCCTCGACCGGCTCGAACTGCGTGGTCACCATGAAGACCACCGACGTCGGCACCGCCACCTCCGTCTGGGCCACCCTTGAGGTCCAGAACGGCGAGAGCAAGACCGACCGCGGCAACTACGAGTACTACGCGGGCCCGGTCATCCTCACCGCCAAGGGCAAGTGCGTGCGCTTCACCGGCGGCGGCCCCGCGGGCAACACGGGCGCCGGATGGGCCAACTGCGGCTGACCTGGTCGCGCCCGGGAAACCACGCGGTCCGAGAGTCGCGGAGCCCGAGTTCGGGACCCGCGCGGAAAGGCTGACGGCCCGTCCTCGGAAAGCGAAAAGCCTGGAAGAAGAGGAAACCCCGAAAGGGAACTCGAAAGAGAGAAGAAGGGCCCCTTCCCCTCGTGGCAGATTCCAGGGGTCGTTGCAACACGGCTTGTTAACTGGCTTCGGCCAGGAGCTTAGCGAGGCGCTCGGCTGGGGTATCCCAGCCGAGCGTTT
>NZ_JBFBCF010000070.1:0-7819 GCF_040683035.1 Streptosporangium sp. NPDC051022
GTAAAGACAGTAACGCAGTATTGCAGTAACGCAGTAGAGGGCCCGAACCATGACGGTCCGGGCCCTCCTACTCGGATAGCTACCCCTGAGAGTGGGTCGTGCAGGCGAAGATCTGTACGCCGTTCAGATGGCCAACTGGGACCATCGGCTGATCGTCTTGACCGCACTCAACGCACGCGATGCCGTCGCGCTGATCGTTGGTAAGTGGCTCGTTCATCGCATCCCGCCTTTCTACTGCGTTACTGCACTACTGCATTACTGCTGCCTGAGGTTACGAACGATGGAGGAGTGCGTCTGCTCCTGGGCGGCGAGGTCGGTACCTTCCTGGTCCTCGGTAGCAACGACCCGGATGAAGGCACGGATGGCGTCGGCATGTGTGACGCGAGGTGCGTCGATGTCTCTCGCGACTCGGCTCGTCCACTCGGTGAAGTGCCGGTACAGCTCGGGCGTCAGGTCGATTGTGATCCTGACCGGCTTCGACCTGATGGCGGTCTCCCCGGCCGGGGCCGCGTCCGGCTCGACTCTCCGTCGTGCAGCTCGACGCCGTGCCTCGCGCCGCTTCTCGGCTTCGGTGCTCACAGTCCACCTCGCTTCGCGAGCTCCTCGGCGAGGGCCTCGGCCTCCGTCGCCCTGGCGGCCACGGGCAACCCGAAGCTCTGGCTGTAGAGGTTGACGAACGGCAGCATCATCGTGAGGACGTGCCACCCGTCTTCGGTCAGATCCTCGCGCGTCTCAACGTGGGTCGTCGACGAGCGGTTGATCCGGTTGAGCAGCACGGAGACCCGGGCCGGACGCTCACGGATCGGCTGGATGTCCTCGATCTCGTCAAGGACCGGGCTCATGCGGTTGATCTCGATTCCATGAGGTGCCACCGGGATCACCAGCTCGTCAGCGAGCCGCAGAACCGACCGGGCGATGCCCTTATGGTCTTCCATCTGCGGGGCATCGATGATGACGACCTCGTCCGGCCGGGCGACCTCGGGCACGCGGCGGTGGACTTCCTTCGTCGGCATGCCGATGATGCGGAACGGGAACCCGCCTGCGAGGTCCGACCACTCCAGGGCGGATGCGGCCGGGTCGGCGTCGACCAGGAGCACGGGCTTCCCGAGCTCATGGAAGGCGTGTGCCAACCACACGGCCGACGTGGTCTTGCCCGTGCCGGGCTTGAGGTTGATGAGAGCGATGCTCAAGAGGCTCATACATCCATGGTGCCGTATTTACTGCATTACTGCACTACTGCGAATGTCGTGGAGCTCCAACTTCTGTCCTGACCTCCGGATCTTTCGCGCGGCTCGACCAGGAGCACGCGCTTCCCCCTCACCCACACCCCCCCGCTCCCCGCTAGATGACAGAGGCGCGACTGCCGCCCGGCCACTGTCAAGCTCGGCCTCGCGTGTACATGAGCCACCCCCCTTCCACGTCACTCGGATGTCAATCCGCACGGCCGGGCTTGACTGGGGACGGGTGCCGCGCATCATGGCATCTCGCGGGGAGCGGGGGGGACCAGGCACCTTCCAGAGCAACCGACACGGCTTTTCCACCCTTTTGGCCTGGCCGCACGTTTGAGGGCTTCCCTGCCTCGGTATGGCCACGTCGTGGCCATACCTCGGCAGGCTAACCAGGCCGGATGTGGTTACCGCGGGAAGAGCCCCGGCCTTGGCCGGCGGCGCTGGGTGGGCCGGTTGGGGCCCCTCTGGGGTGACCGGCCCGGCCCGGCGCCCAGCGCCGGGGCGCAGGGCTTGTTATATGCGCCATAACTGGCCCCACATCTGAGCCGGGCAAGAAGTACCAGGTCAAGCAGGGCGTTGGTACAGGGTGTCAGGGTGAGCAACAATGCGGAGATGGCCGACCTGATCCTGAGTGCAGAGCGACACAGCGAGCTTGCTGAGCTGCTAGACGACGAACAGCGGCTACAAGCTGAGTATCCCAAGGTGGCCGAGTACCTCGATATGGCGGTGAGGCTGTCCGGAACCGGCGACGTTCGAGCGGATCACGCCTTTGACCTGCGTTTCATCCACTACATGACCGGCGGGGATGATGTAAGCGAGGATCCTTATTGGGAGATCGTCGGGCCGTCCGTCTCAGGGAATGAAGGACGGCGCTTGGTGAACGGTGGTAAGCCGGAAGGTAGTCCAAGGCTCGCCTTCGCACAGATCATTCTGCAGGCCGTCTATGCCTACGCTGTGCCTTCTCCGGAGACCGTCCAATGGATCTCTAGGTTCTGCGATGGCGGTCCGGTCGTAGAGCTTGGGGCGGGCCGGGGGTACTGGGCAAAGCAACTGGCGCGCGCCGGAGTGATCGTCAACGCATATGACTCGGAGCCGCCGGATAGGGCGCAGAACGCATCTTTCCGTAGGAGCGCTGGGCAGGCCGATGTCTGGCACCCTGTGGAGGATCTTGAGGGCTTCACGGCACGCGTGAGCGAGAGGCCGACGGATACCGTTCTCTTCCTCTGTTGGCCGCCTGGTTGGGGGGCCTCGATGGCGTCGAGTGCGTTGGCCTCGTTCGAGGCTCTAGGCGGCGAACGGCTCGTGTTCGTCGGGCAAAGCAAAGGCGGTCAAACTGGCGATGACGCCTTCTTTGACCGCCTGGCAGCTAACTGGACTTTGGAGTCTGTCGATCGAGACCACGTTTCTTGGTGGAACTCGGTAGACGTCGCGCAAGCTTGGGTTCGGGCCTAACGCTGCGCTCCTTACCTGAGACTCATTCGGAACACGTACTCGTCGTAACGATCGCGGGGGTAGGCGATCTCGGAGACCATGATGGTTCGTCGGTCTGCGGTCAAGAACTGCTGTCGAACCGTCTTGACGAGATCGCCGGGGGTTGTGTTCAGCCAAGCAGCGTGGGCCGACGTAGGAAGCTTGTCGCAGAGGGTCTCTTCTAGGAACTCTGCACTTGATATGTCGGCGATGTCCAACGGCTGGTAGGTGTCGGAGATCGAGATGGGTCGGCCGTCCTCGGTTGCCCGGGTAACGGTGTGGAGTACCTCATCGTCTGCCGCGATGCCGAAGACTTCGGCTAGGTCCTCCCCGGCCGGAACCCGGGCCGTGTCGCGCTGTACCTGGACGTCATGGTCCGACTCGTTCCTGAACGTAGTCTCGGCGCTCTCCATCTGACGTTCCGGAGAGATGCGCGCAAGGGTGGGCCGGTCGGCGACGAAGTTACCTCGACGTCGCACTGATCGGACCAGGCCCTGGCTTTGGAGAAGCTCGATGGCCTTCCTTACGACGATGTCGGACACGCTGTTCTGCTGAGCGATCTCTGCATAGCTGGGGAGCTGGGTGCCCGGTCTGAGATCTCCGGTGCGAATGCGCCGTGCGTAGTGGCCGGCGATCCGGACGTAAGCCGGTTCTGTCATCGGTCGTGATCCCTCTCTGATCGCTGTTTACCTGGGCTTTTAGCCTATCGTATACGTAGGGCTTGTGCGTATACGTAACTTCGTATACGCTGGCCGTGCCAGAGAGAGCGGGGCCGAGAGAGCCCACTTACCAGGGGAGAACCCGTGTTCACGAACTTCAAGATCGACCAGAGCGCTACCTTCGCCGGTGTCGCGTTCCTGTCCTGCGAGCCGAAGCTTCCGTTCCGCTCGGAGGTGCAGGAGACCACGAAGGACGGCGTCCCGAGGTGGGTCGTGCAGGTCGTGGCCATGTTCAAGACGCCGTTCGGCATGCAGAACGAGGTCTTGAAGATCGGAGTCGCGTCCCAGCGGAACCCGGGCCAGGGCCTGATGCCCTACACCCCGATCGCGTTCAAGGACTTCGAGGTCGGCGTCATGGAGAAGACCAAGAAGGACAAGGACACCGGCGAGGAGCGGGTCATCGGCCTTCAGGTCTGGTACCGGGCGGCCGGGATCCAGGCGAACACCGACACGAAGGCCGCGTGATGCGAGTCCGTCTGACCGGTACGCCGGGAGACCTCGCCCGTGCCTGCCTCGTGCTTCGCGACCAGGCCGTGATCTGGAACGAGGGCGCGCCCCGGATGCTCGACTCCGGCGAGTTCGCCATGGAAGTCATCGTCAGCTTCCGCTGACCATCTCGTGATCCGGGGCGCGCCCATCGACCAGACCGACGCGCCCCGGGTCCTCACGAAGAGGAGTCCCCAGCATGACATACGTGCAGATTCAGCGCTGCCGCGAAATCGACATCTCCAGCTGCACCGACCCCAAGTGTTCGGTCTGCCAGGGCGGCCGCTCTGGCGTTCAGTGGACCTGAGAGGAAGATCATGGCAACCGCAGCCAAGCCCCGGCCTATCCGTCCCGTGGGCACCAACTTCGAGCCCAAGCGGATCCGCAAGGCCAAGCGCAAGATGCTGGTCCGAGGGGCGCTCGGCAACATCGTGGCCGATGCCCGGATGGGGGCCGAGGACCGGGCCGAGTTCTACCGCAACCTTCGCATGATCAAGCTCCGGAGGCGGCACCTGGCCAAGGAGATGGCCACGCTCGCGGGCATGGTTCAGGGCTTGGTCGGCTCGGTTCAGAACGTCGGCAACAGGAACCCCGAGTTCAACGCGAGGTCGCTGGAAGAGGCGCGCGACCAGGTGAAGGCCGCGTACACCTCCGTGAGCGTCGCGGCCGACGAGTTCCAGCTCTTCTCCCGCGTCCGCGTCTACTACGTCAAGGGGTAGTTACCGTGTCCGCTCTCACCAGTCGCGTTGACGAGATCGATGTCCAGATCGAGCGCATCGCCCGCCTCATCGACTCCGCCCAGCAGATCGACCGCGAGCTCGCGGCCGGGCTGGCGTGTCAGGAGTCGATGACCAGCATTCAGGGTCACGTCGACCGCGCGTCGGCCTCGGTGGAGTCCCTCGACCGGGACCTTCGCAAGTGGAAGGCCGACCGCAAGTAACACCGCCAGGGGAGCCACCCTCCATAGCTGTCTTCAGGGTGGCTCCCCTTTTGCATGTCCAGAAAGGGGCGTCATGTTCAACTTCCTGTTCTCCGCGATCGGCCGGATTCTCGTCTGGCTCGCTCGGCAGCTCGCCCGCCTTATCGCCTGGCTGACCCTCCAAGCCGTACGTCACCCGCGCACCACGTCGACAGCGGGAGCGCTGGCCGGAGGTGTGGCCTGGCTGGGCTGGCAGCTCTGCGCGACGGTCGCGGGTGGCCTGTTCGTGGCCCTGTCCACCTGGAAGGCCGCGCACCCGGTCACCTTCGAGAACACAGTTGGCACCTGGACGCGTAGCTGGTGGAACAAGTGGTGGATCTACCGCCGCACCTGGGAGAAGGTGCTGACCCGCTGTGATCTGACCATCCAGGCCAAGGGTGAGGTGTACCTGCCCAAGCTCAAAGACGTGCGCTCAACGCCGTGGTGGGATCACCTGACGGTGGAAATGCCGATCGGTCAGTCTCCCAAGCGTTACGAGCACGAAGAGACTGCCGACGCGCTTCGGCTCGGCTTCAAGGCTGAGCGTCTGGTCATCAAGCGACTCAAGCCGCGGCTTCTGGAGCTGGCGCTGATGCGGCGTGACCCTCTGCTGGAGCCGGTACCGGCCACTGCCATCCCGGCCAGCGTGCAGGCGATCGACTGGAAGCGTATCCCGGTCGGCCGCGACGAGTTCGGCCAGCCGTACACGATTAGCCTGCTGGGCGGCCACACTGCCGCTGCGGGGTCGAGCGGGGCCGGGAAGGCGTCGCTGGAATGGAACGCCATGCGGGCCATCGCCCCGGCGATCGCGGCCGGGTGGGTGCGGCTGGTGTTCATCGACCCCAAGCTGATGGAGCTGGCACAGGCCAAAGCCATCGTTGCCCCGAGCGACTACGCCGCGCATGAGGCCGACGTGCTGGAGCTGCTGCAACGGCTCGTCGGGGAGATGGGCGAGCGCTTGGCGGACCTGGGCGAGCGGGGAGAGCGGGATTTCGAGCCCGGCCCGGACCGTCCCCTGACGCTCATCTGCATTGACGAGCTCGCGCCGCTGCTGTCCATCTGGAAGCGCAGCACCCGAGACAAAATCGAAGACGCGTTGCGGGCCCTGCTGACCCAAGGCCGGGCGGGCGGGTTCATCCTGCTCGGAGCCATCCAGGAGCCGACCAAGGACGTGTTCCAGGTCCGCGACCTGTTCACGCGCCGGATCGCGCTGCGGCTGCCCAACAAGAGCAACACCGAAGCGGCCCTCATCGAGGACGCCACGGACTATGGCGCGCTGTCGCATGAGATTCCCGAGTCGCTGCCGGGTCTGCTGTTCAGCATCGAGTCCGGCGCGCGGCGGGCCGTGCGAGCTCGGTTCGGCCACGTGCGGAACGAGGACGTTGAAGAGCTGGTGGCCTATGTCGAGAACGCCCGGAAGGTCGTCCAGCTCGGGGACTGGGCCGGGACTGGGACCGATCGTGCCGAGAATGCCGCGTGATCGCCCGGTGTGTCGCCGTGACCGCAACCGTGCCGTACGTCAGGGTGTCTCGGAAAAGTGAAAGCCCGGCGCGCCAACGCCGGGCCTTCGAAGCGGTTCGCCCTCTGTCCAAAGAAGCGGAACCAACGTCGTGAACAGCGTAGCTCATGGCGTCGTCTCGGTGCAGTCTTCGGCACCCGACACGCCAATATCGCCGATACTGGATCTTTGGCGCCCAAAGTTCCCGTCTCCGGCCGGGCTCGACATGGCCGCGCGCCTGTTCGACGCGCGGCCGACTTGGCAGGGTGAGGAAGGCCCACGGCCGCGCATCGTCATATCCGCCGGCGCTTTTGCGATCGAGGCACCCGACCTTGCCCGGCGAGACCGCCGTTACGAACGGGCCCTTCACGCGCGACAGCTCGATGTCGACATGGCCGCGACCTACCTCGCCCGCGGTGAAGAACTACCCGAGCGGGTGCCAACTCGAGAAGTGACCGGCTGGTCCCGCAAGAGTCGGGCGAACATGGTCCGCGCTCTCTGCGAGCTCGACTACCGGCCCATGCTCGGAGACCCAACCAGGCTGCCCGCCATGGTCACGCTCACCTACCCCGGCGACTGGCTGGCCGTGGCCCCCTCCGGGAAGGTGGCCAAGCGTCACCTCCAAGCGTTCCGCAGGAGGTACGAAAAGGCCTGGGGCGAGCCGGTGAAGGCCGTTTGGAAGCTGGAGTTTCAGCGGAGGGGCGCTCCTCACTATCACCTGCTGATGGTCCCTCCGCATGGCCTGTCTCGCCTTCCGGGGGCACGCGCAACAGCAGCTGCTCGCATCGGCGCGGGCCTGCCGTTCCGTGACTGGTTGTCGGCCGTCTGGGCTGACATCGTCGGCCACCCAGACCCCCAGGAGCGGGAGCGACACCAGAGAGCCGGTACCGGCGTCGACTTTGCCGAGGGCCTGAAAGCTCGGGACCCCAAGCGAACTGCGGTGTACTTCACCAAGCACGGCGCGTTCCAGGCCAAGGAGTATCAGCACTGCGTCCCCGACGAGTGGACTGAGCCGGGCGCGGGGCCGGGCCGATTCTGGGGCTACTGGAACCTGGAGCGCGTGACCGTCCCTGTCGAAGTCAGTCCCGAGGACGCCGTACACGCTGCGCGGATCGCTCGGCGCTGGGCTCATGCTCAGCGCACCACGCGACAGGTCGCCGTGGCGCGCACTCGGGGCGGGCAGGCTCGGCCCAAAGAGCTCGTCGTGGGCCTGGCGGGTGCTCAGCTCCTAGAGCGTGTCGGGCCGACACGTCGTCGGAAGGTCCGGCGCAGAGTTCGCCGGTTCGGCAATGGCAAGGGGTTCATCTCGGTCAACAATGGCCAGCTGTTCGCCGTGCAGCTCTCCAGGGCCCTGTCTTTACAACGTAAAGACAGTAACGCAGTATTGCAGTAACGCAGTAGAGGGCCCGAACCATGACGGTCCGGGCCCTCCTACTCGGATAGCTACCCCTGAGAGTGG
>NZ_JBFBCF010000071.1:0-1304 GCF_040683035.1 Streptosporangium sp. NPDC051022
GTTACATTCCGAACCCGGAAGTTAAGCTCTTCAGCGCCGATGGTACTGCACCGGGGACGGTGTGGGAGAGTAGGTCGCCGCCGGACAATCTTTCGAAGGAGGGTCACCCGTTGGGGTGGCCCTCCTTTTGTTTTCCAGGGCTTTCCAGAGGGTTTCGAGGTTCTCCCTGAGAAGCCTTTCCATGTCCTGTCCTTCCTGCTGTGGCACATGTTCTCCACGGGACGGGTGGGGTGCGGCATCACGGCGAGGCCGCCGGGCCGTACGCGAAGGCAGGGATCCTGAAGGCAGGGATCCTGGGAGCATCGTGCTAGATCATTTGCAGGCACAATGGCATAGGGCGTACGGACTTTGAACGGCTTGCTAGGCTGAAGGGGCCGGGCCACTCCACCGAGGGTGGCCTTCGTCGCGCCAGACCACGATAGGGCGGGGCAGCGATAGCGAACGGGGCGCATCCCGCGGCCGGAGACCGCCCGCATGGCGAATCGTCCCATCCACCTGGGAAACGGACGCGCTCGCTGAGTGAGCAAACGAATGGATCCAGAAGTGAACAGTGATAACGGGCGTGACGGCGTGGGCCGACGCGAAGAAGGCGAGAACCGCGGATCTGGCGGGCAGGGAGGCTACCGCGGCGATCGCGCGGGTGGCGGCAGAGGGCGTCCGGGCGACGGCCCTCGCTACGGCGAGCGCCGAGAAGGGCGCGCCGGAGGTTCATCCGGGTTCCGCGATCGCGGCGATCGGCCGGCCGGTGGTTATGGCGACAGCCGTGGGGGCGGGCGGCCCTCCTACGGTCGTGACGACCGTTCCGGTGGTGGGGAGCGTCGTTCCTACGGTGACCGTGACCAGGTTCGTGGTCAGTACGGTCCGCGTTCGGGCGGCGGCAGGCCCTCTTCCAACCGTGACGACCGTCCGGGTGGCGGCAGGCCGTCCTACAACCGCGATGACCGTCCGGGTGGCGGCAGGCCGTCCTACAACCGCGATGACCGTCCCGGCGGGGGCTACCGCGACGACCGCGGAGGCGACCGCCCGTCCTTCAACCGTGACGACCGTCCTGGTGGGGGTTATCGCGAGGGTCGTGGTGGGGAGCGTCGTTCCTACGGTGACCGTGACCAGGTTCGTGGTCAGTACGGTCCGCGTTCGGGCGGCGGCAGGCCCTCTTCCAACCGTGACGACCGTCCGGGCGGCGGCAGGCCGTCCTACAACCGCGATGACCGTCCCGGTGGGGGCTATCGCGACGATCGTGGTGGGGAGCGTCGTCCCTACAACGACCGCGGCCGCGACGGTGACCGTCGTCCCTCCTACGGCGT
>NZ_JBFBCF010000071.1:1398-7345 GCF_040683035.1 Streptosporangium sp. NPDC051022
GTACTGGAGGCGGCAGGCCGTCCTACAACCGTGACGACCGTCCCGGTGGGGGCTATCGCGACGATCGTGGTGGGGAGCGTCGTCCCTACAACGACCGCGGCCGCGACGGTGACCGTCGTCCCTCCTACGGTCGTGACGACCGTTCTGGAGGCGGCAGGCCGTCCTACAACCGTGACGACCGTCCCGGTGGGGGCTATCGCGACGATCGTGGTGGGGAGCGTCGTCCCTACAACGACCGCGACCGTGACGGTGACCGTCGTCCCTCCTACGGTCGTGACGACCGTTCCGGTGGTGGGGAGCGTCGTTCCTACGGTGACCGTGACCAGGTTCGTGGTCAGTACGGTCCGCGTTCGGGCGGCGGCAGGCCCTCTTCCAACCGTGACGACCGTCCGGGCGGCGGCAGGCCCTCTTTCAACCGTGACGACCGTCCGGGCGGCGGCAGGCCGTCCTACAACCGCGATGACCGTCCCGGTGGGGGCTATCGCGACGATCGCGGTGGGGAGCGTCGTCCCTACAACGACCGCGACCGTGACGGTGACCGTCGTCCCTTCCACAGCCGTGATGATCGTGGCGGGCGCCCCTCCCCTGAGCGCGACAGCGGATTCCGCGCCGAGGGCGAAGGGTCGCGCACGCGCTACGGCAAGCCCGACCAGACCACCGACCACGCTGAGGCTCCGCGCAGGGAACGTGAGGAACTGCCGCCTCTCGCTCCCGACATCACCGCTGAGGAGCTCGACAAGGAGATCCGTGAAGAACTGCGGTCTCTCCCGCTCGACCTCGCGGATCTGATCTCACGTCACCTCGTTGCCGCCGAGCGGGCTCTTGGTGAGGACAACCCCGAGCAGGCATACGAGCACACGAAGGTCGCGCGTCGCTTCGCGGCCCGTATCGGTGTGATCCGCGAGGCCGTCGGGATCGCCGCCTACAGATCCGGGCACTTCGCCGAGGCGCTCAGCGACCTGCGCGCGGCTCGCCGCATGACGGGCTCGGACTCCTTCTTGCCGATCATGGCGGATTGCGAGCGCGGTCTCGGCCGTCCCGAGCGGGCTCTGGATCTCGTCCGTTCCAAGGAGGCCGAGCGTCTCGACCGGGTGGGCAAGATCGAGCTTGCGATCGTGGAGTCTGGTGCCCGCCGGGACCTCAACCAGAAGGACGCGGCGGTCATCACCCTCCAGCGTCTGCCTGAGTTGCGTGACACGCGTCCGCAGCCTTGGTCGGCCCGGCTGGCCTACGCCTACGCCGACGCCCTGGCCGACGCCGGGCACGAGGGAGCCGCCACCGAGTGGTTCGGCCGAGCCATGGCCTTCGACGAGGATGGCGAGACCGAGGCGGCCGAGCGTTACGCGGAGCTGACCGGAGCGGTCGTCGAGGACATCCAGGACATCGAAGAGGATGACCTCGATGTCGACGACTTCGACCTCGACCTCGAGGAGATCACCGCCGCGGACGGAAGGCTCACTGTTTTCGAGGACAACGAGGAGGATCTCGACGACGAGGCGGACGCGGGAATCGACGACGCCGCCGTTCTCGACGCCGAGATCGAGGCCGAAGACGACCTCGACGAACTCGAGGATCCCGTCGTCGGTGAGGTCTCGGCGGAGGAGGCCTCTCCCGCCGATGAGGAGGGTGAGGAGAAGGCCCAGGCCAAGGTCGGGGAAAGGGCCGAGACCGGGGTCGGTCCCGCCTTCATCGAGCCTGACTTCGGCGACATTCTGGACGAGCCCGTCGACGCCGAAGAGGACGTCGACGAGGCCAAGACCGACAAGAAGAAGTAGTCCATCCCCGTCTCGGGTGAGCATGCCGGCTCACCCGAGACGGACGGGCGTTCCGGTTCGGTGACCGCGTACCTCATCGTGTGGTCGCCGTTCGCCGTATCGGCGATCCCTTACCTCCGCCGTGGTGACGGCCGTTCGCCGCGTTCGAGCTCCTCTGCCTTCACCGTGTCGGCTGTCGTTCGCCGCGTTCGCGGTTCTTTGTCTCCTCCGTACTGGCAGCCGTCCACCGTGTTCGTGATCTTCTGCTTCTGGGAGCAGCGGTTCCAGCGCCGCCCACTGCGCGTCGGATAGATCGCCACTAGGCTTGTGAATTAACCTCTGATCTTCGCATTGCCTTGCTTGACGACGAGGTGATCAATCACGCATAGCGGGCTGGGCATAGGACGGGCCTGGAGCCGTCGCCATCTCGCAGAGACCATGTCATGGGTCCTCCGAGCCGTCCCAGGGCGAATATTGATTGGCAGGCTTCTCGATCGTGTCCGATGCTGGGGGTCGTGATCAGGATTCCGCCGCGTACGGCTACCGACGCCTACTTCGCCAAGATGGGCGGGTCGAGGCGTCTCGACATCGTCTTTGACATCGATCTTGGGGAACTGCTGGAAGGCCACCACGTGGTTGCCCGCGGACTGGAGATGTCAGGCGTCGGCGGTGTGCTGCACTACGAGTTCGTTCCGGGACTGCGGCAACACGAGATGGATCTCAAAGGACCGTTCTTCTGGTATTGGACCCTGTCTGCGGAGGATGACCTTGGCACCCTTTACCGCGACGATAATGGTGGTGCCTTCGATCCAGATGGCAAGACGGCCGCGCATGGAACTCGCTACCTGGGTGGGTCGGTTCCCGGCTCGGCCCGCCGACTGCGTGTGAACTTCACGCCGGCCGAGGGATGGACGCCGACGCGATCGTGGTGCCGACAGTTGGATATCGCACTGCCGGGCGGTCGTGTCACCAGGCATTTCCAGCGCGGATGCCCCGTCCTTCAGGGCGGGGAGGAAGCGCGGAGCGATGCCGCATGGTGATCTCCGGGTTTTGTCGGTGGGGTTCGGTAGGTTGTCGGCGTGTCCCGCTACCGGCTCTCCCCGACGCCTGCTCAGGAGGCGGCGCTGGCCGAGCATTGCGGGCATGCCCGGTTCGTGTGGAATCTCGCCGTTGAGCAGCACGCCTGCTGGAGACCGGGACGCCAGGGCGCGCCCGGGTTCGCCGAGCAGTGCCGTCAGCTCACCGAGGCCAGGGCGGAGAACGACTGGCTGCGCGCCGGGTCGATCGTCGTGCAGCAGCAGGCGCTCAAGGACTTCGCCCAGGCCATGGCGAACTTCTACGGCAGGACTCACAAGCGGCCGACCTGGCGTAAACGCGGGCGGGGCGAGGGGTTTCGCATCGTCGCGGTCAAGCCCGGCGATGTGCGGCGTCTGTCGCGGCGTGTGGGTGAGGTCAGGGTCCCGAAGGTCGGCTGGGTGCGGTTTCGCTGGTCTCGCGCCGTCCCCGGCGGGGTGAGGTCCTACCGCGTCACCCGCGACCGGGCCGGACGCTGGCATGTCGCCTTCGCCGCCGTCCCCGAACCGATCTCCGCTCCCGGGACGGGTGAGGTGATCGGGGTGGATCGGGGGGTCGCGGTCTCGGTGGCCCTGTCGATCGGGGAACTGCTGCACGCGCCCGGTCTGCGCGAGGCCGAGAGGGCCCGCCTGCTGCGGTTGCAGCGCAAGCTCGCCCGCGCCAGACGCGGATCGAGGCGCCGGGTGAAGGTCAAGGCCGCCGTCGCGAGGCTGAGGGCCCGCGAAAGCGACCGGCGCAAGGCCTGGGTCGAGAAGGTCAGTACCGGTCTGGCCCGTGGGTTCGACGTGATCGCCGTCGAGGACCTGAAGATCTCCGGCATGACCCGTTCGGCGAGGGGCACCCTCGCCGAGCCGGGCGGCAACGTCGGTCAGAAGGCCGGTCTCAACCGGGGCATCCTCGCTGCCGGATGGGGGCGGCTGGTGACGCGGCTGGAGCACAAGGCTCCCGGCCGGGTCCGGAGGATCGACCCGCGTTACACGTCGCAGACCTGCAACGCCTGTGGGCACCGCGCGGCCGAGTCGAGAGAGAGCCAATCTCGATTCCGCTGTGTCGCCTGCGGGCATCGGGACAACGCCGACGTCAACGCGGCCAAGAACGTCAGGGACAACGTCAGGGACACTGCCGCGGGGCATGCGGTGGATACGCGGGGAGGCGACCGGGTTGCCGGGCCTGTGAACCGCGAACCTCAACGCGACCTCCTCCTGGTGGGGTAGTCGCCGTTGGAATCCCCCGCCCTCGGACGGGGGAGGATGTCAAAGAGGCGTGGACCGACCCGCGCCAGGACGCCGGATGACAACGGCCTCGGCGACGACCGGGGCGGCGGCCCGCGCTCGGCGCGTGGTTTTGAACCTGCCGCCACCGTCGAAGTCGGCCCGCGCGGTGCGCTCCTCCGCCCTGCAACGCCGTTCGAGCTTGTCTTTCAACGTCTGATCTTCGCGTTTTTAGTGAATGGGATGGCACGCTGGATTGCTGGGCGTGACAGTTCATGTGGTACGTCGAGGCTTGGTCCCCTTCTGGTGATGGGTGGGACGTTGATGTGCCTCGCCGGTGGCCAGGATGCGTCCGACGTCGTGGCGCAAGGCGCGGTGTCGGTTCGGTGAGCCGGGTGGGCCTCCAGGGCCGGGTCGGGCAGGTTTCGGCGCACCGGCTGGACAGGGCATCTTCCAGCGCAGGTCGCGAAACCCTCGCCGGACCCGGGCCGGCGTCAACCGTTCGGTGGGGCAGGCTTCTCCCAGGGGCGGCGCAGGTCGATGGCCGGCGGCCGGGCCAGGCACAACTGTGCGTGCGCGACCAGAATGAGCCAGGTCCACCGATCGGCCGCCTCGGGATCACGGATCTTGGGGGCGGTCCATCCGAGGGTCTGCTTGAACAACCGGGAGGTGTGAGCCGGTGCAGGTCGTAGCCGGCATCGGCCACGACCAGGATCGGCAAGTCGCCGTCCTGCCACTGCCCGACCTCGATCAGCCGCTCGGCCACCTGGCGGAGCTGGACGGCGGTGACGGCCGGCACGTCAGCGCCTGGCTCCAGGCGGATCGCGTCCAGCAAGGCCGTCCAGGAGGTGCGGCCTGGCTCCAGCGCGGCCACGATCGGGTACGGCCAGCCCGGGATCATCCGATGCTCGTTCTTGCCCCGCCCGTAGGTATGGCAGAACGACCGCCTCGGCGCGGTGGCCGCATCGGGACGCAGCCAGGGTGAGACGTCGACCGCCGGCACCAGAGGCCACGGCCACCGCCTCTCCTCGAGCTCTACCCACCTCGACGATGAGTCGGTGGCCACCTCTCGTCTTCTGAATGGACATGGCCACACGGCCACAGCCCGCCTTGCGCGTTAGATCACCATCGATGCCTGCCAGGGCAAATGTGAAGATCAGAGGTTAAATCACAAGCTAGTGCTGCGTTCCTGATTGAGGGTGTGGATACCAGCTGAGCTGGGGGAATGATGGTTTCAGGGGACCATCATGCCGAAGCTACTGTATGCGCGCCCGCCGCTGGACGCCGACGAGGAACGCAAGATCCGTAAGCTGGCTGGAGCGCGGCACGCCCCGGCTGATTGGATCATGCGAGCGCAGATGATCGTATGGAGTTGGCAGGGCCTGCGGACCAGTGCGATCGCGGCCAAACTGGACTGCCACATGCAAACGGTGCGCGAGCGGCTCGACCGGTTCAACGCCGAGGGCCTGGCCGGGTTGGGTGACCGGCCCGGCGTGGGCCGCAAGCCGCGAATCACCGAGGTCGAACGCGGACAGGTCATCGCGCTGGCGCGTTCGACGCCGCCCGGCAAGCCGGTCCGCGATGTGACCGGGGACCTGGTGGCGGCCGATGAAGACGCCCCGGCCGAGTGGACGCTGGACACGCTCACCGCGGCCGCCCGCACCCAAGGCATCGACATCCACCGCTCTCAGGTGCGTCGGATCCTGGTCAAGGAACATGTGCGCTGGCGGCACACCCGCTCGTGGACCACCTCCACCGATCCGGCCTTCGCCCCAAAAGGGCCGAGGTCATCGGCCTTTACACCTGCCCGCCACCCGCCACCCGGCACCACGGTGATCTGCGCCGACGAACTGGGGCCGGTGACCCCGCGCGCCTTCCCACCCGCGCCCGCCTGGTCACCCGACGGAC
>NZ_JBFBCF010000072.1:0-6727 GCF_040683035.1 Streptosporangium sp. NPDC051022
ACAAATAATCCCCCTGGGGGGCCCGGCGCTCCCCCACACCCCCCAACGCCCCCCCCCCCCCCCCGGGGCCCCCCCCCGGCCCCCCCGGTGAGCGCCGTCAGGCGTGCTGGCGGGCCTCGATGGCCTGCTGGTACAGGCGGCCGGCCCGATAGGAGGAACGGACCAGCGGGCCGGACAGGACTCCGGCGAAGCCGATGGCCTCGGCCTCCTTCTGGAGCTCGACGAACTCCTCGGGCTTCACCCAGCGGTCCACCGGGTGGTGGCGCGGGGTCGGGCGGAGGTACTGGGTCACGGTCAGCAGGTCGCACCCGGCCTCGTGCAGGTCGCGCATGGCCTGGACGATCTCCTCGCGCTCCTCGCCCATCCCGAGGATCAGGTTGGACTTGGTCACCATGCCGGCCCGGCGGGCCTTGGTGATCACCTCGAGGGAACGCTCGTAGCGGAACGCGGGACGGATGCGCTTGAAGATCCGCGGCACGGTCTCGACGTTGTGCGCGAACACCTCGGGCTTGGCGGAGAAGACCTCCTCGAGCTGCCCCTGGTCGCCGTTGAAGTCGGGCACCAGCAGCTCGACGCCGCAGCCGGGCACCGCCGCGTGGATCTGCCGGGCGGTCTCGGCGTACAGCCAGGCGCCGCCGTCGGGCAGGTCGTCACGGGCCACACCGGTCACCGTGGCGTAGCGCAGGCCCATCTGCTGGACCGACTCGGCGACCCTGCGGGGCTCGTCGGTGTCGTACTCGGCGGGTTTGCCGGTGTCGATCTGACAGAAGTCGCAGCGGCGGGTGCACTGGTCGCCACCGATGAGGAACGTGGCCTCTCGGTCCTCCCAGCACTCGTAGATGTTGGGGCAGCCGGCCTCTTCGCAAACCGTGTGCAGACCCTCGCGTTTCACCAGCGACTTGAGCTCGGTGTATTCGGGCCCGGTCTTCATCCGGGTCTTGATCCACGGGGGCTTGCGCTCGATGGGGGTCTGGCTGTTGCGCACCTCCAGGCGGAGGAGCTTTCGGCCTTCAGGAGCAACGGTCACGCCACTCAGCTTATGTCTCATGGGAGCGACGACGCGCACGAGGTGCCGTGTCGCCCTTGCGACGCCGTCAGGCGTCGCAAGACAACACGACCTCAGCGCCGGAAGAGGTCCTCCTCCGGCAGGTCGAAGGCCTGCGCGCCGAGCGCCTCGACCAGGTGCTTCTCGGCGTACGGCATGACCTCGTCGACCACGATCCTGCGCCCGGTCTCCGCCGACAGCGAGGAGACCCCGGCGTCGCTGATCCCGCACGGGACGATCCGGTTGTACCAGCTCGGGTCGTTGGAGCAGTTGAGCGCGAAACCGTGCATCGTCACGCCCCGCGTGACCCGGATCCCGACCGCGCCGATGTTGCGGTCCGGCAGGCCGTGGGAGGGGTCTCCGGCCACCCAGACGCCGCTGCGCCCCTCGACCCGCCCCACCTGCACCCCGAAGTCGGCGCAGACACGGATGAGCGTCTCCTCCAGCAGCCTCACGTAGGCCACGACGTCCAGCCGGTCTCCGAGCTTGACGATCGGGTAGCCGACGAGCTGGCCGGGACCGTGCCAAGTGATGCGGCCACCCCGGTCGACCTCGATGACCGGGGTGCCGTCCGCGGGCCGCTCGTGCGCGGCCGTACGCTTGCCCGCCGTGTAGACCGGCGCGTGCTCTAGCAACAGGCAGGTGTCGGGAATCTCCTCGGCCACGCGGCGGGCGTGGATGCGCCGCTGAAGATCCCAGGCCTGCTCATAGGGGAAGTCAACGCCAAGACGAACGATCGCCAGCTCATTCACGGTTAAAGAGTAGTTGACCCGTTCGGGCTCAAGTCGTGAGAAGGCGAGGCTCGATGCGGAACTCCTTGACCCCGTTCTCCCCCTCGTGCTCGACCCGGTAGGCGTAGCCCTTCGGGTCGACGGTCACCGCCTGGATGAACTCGGTGCCCACGTAGTGCAGCGCGACACCCTCGTCCGCGGCGTAGCCGCCGGGCAGCTCCCCGGAGGCCACCGACCGGTGCAGCAGCTCGCGGCGCTGGGGGTCGGAGTTGTAGTGCACGCCGCACGAGTAGGGCAGCAGGCCCAGGCCGTCGGCCCACACCCGCAGCTCGGGCCCGAAGGAGTCGGTGTTACCGCCCACGTGCCAGCACAGCGCCCCCGCGCTCTGCCCGGACAGCACCACACCCGCCCGCCACGCCTCCGCGAAGGCCTCGTCCAGGCCGTGCAGCCGCCACAGCGCCGCCAGGTTGGCCACGCTGCCGCCGCTGACGTAGATGACGTCCTGGCTCAGCATCCACTCGCGCGGGTCCTCCACGTTGGGCATCGGGAAGACGGTCAGGTGGCTGATCTCGACGTCCCAGGCCCGGAACGCGCCGTACATCTTCAGCAGCCACTCGGAGTCGTCGCCCGTCGCGGTGGCGAGCAGGCCCAGCCTCGGCCGGTCCTGGCCGGTCAGGTCGAGGGCGTAGCGCAGCAGCGGGCTCGCCTCCAGAACCCCCTGACGTCTGGAGAGACGGAACGATCCGCCCCCGATGGCGAGGATGTGAGACTGCCCCGATCTGCCCATATGCGATCTCCCAGTTACTGTCAGCGGAAACAGGGACCCTAGAGTACGGCGGCCAGTGCGTCGCCGAGGCGCATATGCCGGAACGTGTGGCCCGCCTCGATCAGGCGCCGGGGAAGCACCCGCTGCCCGGTGAGCACGCCCTCCCGGGCGAACTCCCCGAGGGCGGTGCGCAGCACGAACCCGGGTACGGCCAGCGGCATCGCCGAGCGGCTCACGGCCCGGGCGAGCGTCCTGGTGAACTCCGCGTTGGTGACCGGCTCCGGCGCGGTCAGGTTCACCGGGCCCGAGAGCCCCGGATCCCGCAGGACGTGCCGTACGGCCTCGACCCAGTCGTCGATCGAGATCCACGACCAGTACTGCCCGCCCGACCCCAGTGGTGCGCCCAGTCCCAGTTTGAAGACGGGCAGGATCCTGGCCAGCATGCCGCCCTCCTTGCTCAGCACCAGGCCGGTGCGGAGCAGCGCGACCCGGACGCCCGCCTCCGCTGCGGGCTCCGTCTCCGCCTCCCAGGGGACGACCACCTCCCGGGCGAGGAAACCCTCGCCCGGCGGGAAGGACTCGTCGACCTCGCGGTCGCCGGTGTCGCCGTAGAAGCCGATCGCGGAGCCGGACAGCAGCGCGGCGGGCCGTTCCGAGGCCTGGGTCAGCGCCCTCACCAGGGTCCTGGTGCCCTCGACGCGGCTGCGGACCACCTCGCGCTTGACGTCGTCGGTCCAGCGCCGGTCGCCGATGCTCGCCCCGGCGAGGTGGACCACGGCCTCGGCGCCCGCGACGGCCGCCGGATCGAGAATCCCCCTTGCCGGGTCCCAGAACGCCTCGTCGGGGCCTCGCGGCTCCCGCCGGACCAGACACACCACCCGTGTGTCGTCGGCCCGCAGCGCCTTGACCAGAGCCGTTCCCAGCAGGCCCGAGGACCCGGTCACGATGGTCGCCATGTCACCCAATCTAATCGACCTTCCCCTGGGATCTTCGGAAAGCGGGCGGTCACCGGATTCGTGGCGCGCCGGGCGGGCGGGAAGGGCGGGAGGGAAACAGACCGGGCCGGCCCGCGAAACGCGGACCGGCCCGGTGGGAGAGAACGGGGACTAGGCGTTGAGGCCCAGCTGGTTCTCGAAACGGCCCTCCTCGAGACGGCGCTTGACCGTCGTCAGGAAGCGGGCCGCGTCGGCGCCGTCGACCAGGCGGTGGTCGTAGCTGAGCGCGAGGTACACCATCGAGCGGACGGCGATGACCTCGCCCTCCGGGGTGTCCAGGACGACGGGCCGCTTGACGACCGCGCCGGTGCCCAGCATGCCGACCTGCGGCTGGTTGAGGATCGGCGTGTCGAACAGCGCGCCACGGCTGCCGGTGTTGGTCAGCGTGAACGTGCCGCCGGTGATCTCGTCCGGGCTCACCTTGTTGGTGCGGGTGCGCTCGGCCAGGTCGGCGATCTTACGGGCGAGACCGGCGATGTTGAGGTCGCCCGCGTCCTTGATCACCGGGACGAGCAGGCCGCGCTCGGTGTCCGTCGCGAAGCCCAGGTGCTCGGTGTCGAAGTAGGTGACCTCGTTGGTCTCGCTGTTGATCGTGGCGTTCAGCTTGGGGTGCTGCTTGAGCGCCTCGACGGTGGCCAGGGCGAAGAACGGCATGAACGAGAGCTTGACGCCCTCACGCCGCTGGAACTCCGCCTTCGCGCGGTCGCGCAGCTGCGCGATCTTGGTGACGTCGACCTCGACCACGGTGGTGAGCTGGGCCGAGACCTGCAGCGACTCGACCATGCGCTTGGCGATGGTCTGACGCAGGCGCGACATCTTCTCGGTACGGCCACGCAGCGTGGTGTCCACCGCGACCGGCTCGGCGGCCGGGGCGGCGGCGGGCGCCGGGGCCTGGGCCGGGGCGGCGGCCTGCGGGGCCGGAGCCTGCGCGGCGGCCTGGGCCTGGGCCTGGGCGGCCGCGGCCTGCTCGCGCTGGCTGCGGGCCGCCTCGAGCACGTCCTGCTTGCGGATGCGCCCGCCGACGCCGGTGCCGTTCAGCGCCTCCAGGTCGACGTTGTGCTCGCCGGCGAGCTTGCGCACCAGCGGCGTGACGTACGGGCTCTCGCCGGCGGGCGCCGGCTCGGCGGCCGGGGCGGCCGGAGCGGGAGCCTGCGGGGCGGGAGCCGGAGCCGGGGCGGGTGCCGGAGCGGCGGCCTGCGGAGCCGGGGCGGGGGCGGGGGCCGGGGCGGGAGCCGGGGGAGCGGCCTGCGGCGCGGGCTGCGGGATCGAGGAGATCGGCGGGGCCGGGGCGGGCGCGGGCGCCGGGGCGGGCGCGGGCGCCTGCGTGGCCCCCTCGGTGGCGTTCTCGTCGATGATGGCGAGCTCGGCGCCGACCTCGACGGTCTCGTCCTCACCAACGACGATCTTGACGATGATGCCCGCCGCGGGCGACGGGATCTCGGTGTCGACCTTGTCGGTTGATACCTCGAGGAGCGGCTCGTCGGCCTCGACGCGCTCGCCCTCCTTCTTCAGCCAACGGGTGACGGTGCCCTCGGTGACGCTCTCGCCGAGCTGGGGCATCTGTACGGACTTCGGCATGATGGCTTCTCTCGCGTTCCGGCTGAGGGCTGGGATCAGTTGTGGACGTGCAACGGCTTGCCGGCCAGGGCGAGCATCGCCTCGCCGACGGCCTCGGACTGGGTCGGGTGGGCGTGGATGAGCTGGGCCACCTCGGAGGGCAGGGCCTCCCAGTTGTAGATCAGCTGTCCCTCGGTCACGAGCTCGCCGATGCGGCGGCCGACCATGTGCACGCCGAGGACGGGCCCGTCCTTCTCCGAGATGATCTTCACGGCGCCCTGCGTCTGCAGGATCTGGCTCTTGGGGTTGCCCGCGAGGTCGTAGGTGAACTCCACGACCTCGTGGCCCCGCTCCCTCGCCTGGGCGGAGGTGATGCCGACCGAGGCGACCTCGGGGTCGGAGTAGGTGATCCGGGGCACGCCGTCGTAGTCGATCGGCACCGGGTTGAGCCCGGCGATGTGCTCGGCGACCAGGATGCCCTCGGCGAAGCCCGCGTGGGCGAGCTGCAGGGTCGGGATCAGGTCGCCGACGGCGTAGACGCCCGGCACGCTGGTCTGGCAGAACTCGTTCACGACGACGGTGCCGCGCTCGATCGCGATGCCCGCCTCCTCGAAGCCCATGCCCGAGGTGACGGCGCCGCGGCCGACGGCGACGAGCAGCAGCTCGGCCTCGAGGGTCTTGCCGTTGGCGAGCGTGACGACCACGCCGGTGTCGGTGGTCTTGACGCTCTCGAAGAAGACGCCCAGCTCCTGCTTGATGCCGCGGCGGCGGAAGGCGCGCTCGAGCAGCTTGGAGCTCGACTCCTCCTCCAGCGGGAGCAGGTGCGGCAGGCCCTCGACGACCGTGACCTCGGCACCGAAGGAACGCCAGACGCTGGCGAACTCGACGCCGATGACACCGCCGCCCAGGACGATCACCGAGCCGGGCACGCGGTCCAGCTTGAGCGCGTGCTCACTGGTGATGATCCGCTCGCCGTCGATGTCCAGGCCGGGCAGCGACCGGGGGGCGGAGCCCGTCGCCAGCACGATGTTGCGGCCCTCGTAGACGTCGGAGCCGACGGCGATCCGGTTCGGCCCGACCAGGCGGCCCTCACCCTCGACGATCGTGATGCCCTTGCTCTTGAGCAGGCCCTGCACGCCCTTCCAGGCACGCGTCACGATCTTGTCCTTGAAGGCGTGGACCGCGGGCACGTCGATGCCCTCGAAGCGGGCCTTGACGCCGTAGGTCTCGCTCTCGCGCGTCTCGTCGGCGACCTCCGCCGAGTGCAGGAGAGCCTTGGTGGGGATGCACCCCCGGTGCAGGCACGTGCCGCCGATCTTGTCCTTCTCGATCAGGACGACCGTCTTGCCCAGCTCGGCCGCCCGCAGAGCGCAGGCATACCCACCGCTACCGCCACCCAGGACGACGATGTCGTACGGGCCGCTGCCATCAGCCACAGAAAAGCTCCTTGTTCGGATCGAAATACCGTGTCGCGGTCGCGCCCGCTCCGTGCCTTCGCCGGACCCGCGGGCGGCGAGCGGCCGCCGCGCCCACCCCCCCCCCCGCCGCGGGGCCCCCCACCCGTCCGCGTCGGGGGGGGGGGGGGCCTCGGCCGTTCCCCGCGCGTGGCCCGTGCGCGCCCCGGCCCCGGCCG
>NZ_JBFBCF010000073.1:0-6576 GCF_040683035.1 Streptosporangium sp. NPDC051022
GTCGCCGCCGGAGGCGACCAGGTCCCACAGTTGTTCGGGGGTGGAGATTCCGCCGGGCAGGCGGCAGGCCATGCCCACGATCGCGATCGGCTCCCTGGCCTTGGCCTCGATCTGGCGCAGCCGCTTCTCGGCCTGCTTGGTCTCGGCGATCGAGCGCTTGAGATACTCGCGCAGCTTGTCGTCGTTGGCCATGTCGGATCAGCCCCTGTCCAGGAGGTCGAAGAGTTCGTCGTCGGTGGCGGAGTCAAGGTCGATCTCCTCGTCCTCCGGCTCGTCCCCGCTCGTCGCGGTGACGTCGAGGCGCGTGACCAGGGCACGCAGCCGGGCGATGATCTCGGCCCGTTCGCCGGAGTCCGCGGTCAGGGCCGCCTCCAGCCGCCGCAGCACGGCGAGGGGGTCGGCCGGCTCACCGCCGCCTCCCGCGCCGTTCTCCGGCAGGCCGGGCAGGACGGAGAGGATGTGGCCGGTCACCGCCGTCGGTGTCGGATAGTCGAAGATCAACGTGGTGGGAAGCGGCAGCCCGGTGGCCGTCCTGAGCCGGTTGCGCAGGTCGACCGCGGTCAACGAGTCCAGGCCGAGCTCACGGAACGCCACGGCTGTCCCGACCTCCGAGGGATCGGAGTAACGCAACACCGCGGCGACCTCCGTACGGACCAGGTCGAGTACGGCCTCGCGCCGCTCCGCCGGGTCCAGCCCGGCGAGCCTGGCGGCCGGTGACGGGGCCGAGGGATCGGCCGGGGACGCCCCGGCGTCGGCGGTACCCGTCGCCACCGTGGAGGAGCGGGTGGCGTCGAGCCAGTAACGCGACCGCTGGAACGCGTAGGTCGGCAGCTCGACATGGCGGGGATCGACTCCGGCGAGCGCCACCGTCCAGTCGACCGGCACGCCGCGGACGAACGCCTCGGCCAGCGAGGTCAGGAACCGGTCGAGCCCGCCCTGGTCGCGGCGGAGCGTCCCGGTGACCAGCGAGGGAGGCCCGTCGCCGGTGTCCAGCGTCTCGTGGACGCTCGCGGTGAGCACCGGATGCGGGCTGATCTCGATGAAGGCGGTGTGGCCCTGCTCGGACAGGGCCCTGGTGGCCGTCTCGAACCGCACCGTCCGCCGCAGGTTGGCGTACCAGTACTCGGCGTCCAGCTCCGAGGTGTCGATCCAGTCGCCGGTCATCGTCGACAGCATGGGCACGGTCCCGGTGCGGGGGACGATCGGGGACAGCGCCTTGACCAGGTCGTCGTGGATGGCCTCGACCTGTGCGGAGTGCGAGGCGTAGTCGACCGGGATCCGGCGGTTGCGCACTCCCTCGGCGTCGAGTCCGGCCAGCAGCTCCGTCAGGGCGTCCACCTCGCCGGAGACCACCACGCTGGACGGGCCGTTGACGACCGCCACGGACAGGCGTCCCTCCCACGGCGCGAGCCGGGCCTCCGCCTCGGCCACGGGCAGCGAGACCGAGGCCATGCCGCCTCCCCCGGACAGTGCCGTGATCGCCCGGCTGCGCAGCGCGACCACCCGGGCGCCGTCCCACAGTGGCAGCCCGCCGGCCACTACGGCGGCGGCGATCTCCCCCTGGGAGTGGCCGACCACGGCGTCGGGGCGGACGCCGTACGACTTCCACAGCTCGGCCAGCGACACCATGACCGCCCACAGCACGGGCTGGACCACGTCCACCCGGTCCAGGCCGGGGGCACCCGGCACGCCACGCACCACGTCGAGCAGGGACCAGTCGGTGAACTCCGCCAGCGCGGCCGCGCACTCAGCGAGCCGTTCGGCGAACACCGGCGCCGTGTCCAGCAGTCCGGCGGCCATGCCGAGCCACTGGCCGCCCTGGCCGGGGAAGACGAACACGATCTTTCCGCCGGCGTCCGCCGTACCGCGCACCACGTGGTCGGGCAGCGCGCCGTCACCGGTGAGCGAGCGCAGACCCGAGGTGAGCGCCTCCCGGCCCGCGCCGATCACCACGGCGCGTTCGGTGAAGAGCCTGCGGGTCGCGACGAGCGAGTGGGCGACGTCGGCCGGATCGAGCTCGGCGCGCCCTTCCACGAACGTGGCGAGGCTGACGACCTGGCCCCGCAACCCTCCGGAGACGTGGCCCGACAGCACCCAGGGCAGTACGGCCGGAGCCGCGACGAGGGCGCGGGCGGGCTCGTCCACCGCGGGCGGCTGTTCGAGGATCACGTGGGCGTTGGTGCCGCTGACCCCGAAGGAGGAGACCCCGGCCCGTTTCGGGCCGCCCGTCTCCGGCCACGGACGGGAGTCGGTGAGCAGCCGGACCGCGCCGGCCGACCAGTCCACGTGCGGGGTCGGCTCGTCGACGTGCAGGGTCTTCGGCAGCACGCCGTGTCGCATCGCCATCACCATCTTGATGACGCCCGCCCCTCCGGCGGCGGCCTGCGTGTGGGCGATGTTCGACTTCAGCGAGCCCAGCCACAGGGGACGGTCGGCGTCCCGGTCCTGACCGTAGGCGGCGATCAGCGCCTGGGCCTCGATCGGGTCGCCCAGGGTGGTGCCGGTGCCGTGCCCCTCGACGGCGTCCACCTCGGCGGCGGCGAGCTGGGCGTTGGCGAGCGCCTGGCGGATCACCCGCTGCTGCGAGGGCCCGCTGGGCGCGGTCAGCCCGTTGGAGGCGCCGTCCTGGTTGACCGCCGAACCGCGCACCACCGCCAGCACCGGATGGCCGTGCCTGCGCGCGTCGGACAGCCGCTCCAGGAGCAGCAGGCTGACGCCCTCTCCCCAGCCGGTGCCGTCCGCCGACGAGGAGAACGCCTTGCAACGCCCGTCGACCGACAGGCCCCGCTGGCGGGAGAACTCGACGAAGGTGGTCGGTGTGGACATCACCGCGACCCCGCCCGCCAGCGCCAGGTCCGACTCCCCGGTCCGCAGTGACTGGGCCGCCAGGTGCAGCGCGACCAGCGAGGAGGAGCAGGCGGTGTCCACGGTGACCGCCGGGCCCTCGAAGCCGAAGGTGTAGGAGATGCGCCCGGAGGCGATGCTTCCCGCGCTGCCGTTGGCGAGGTATCCCTCCAGGTCTCCGGGGATCTCCTGCAGGCGGGGCGCGTAGTCGTGGTACATCATCCCGGCGAAGACCCCGGTACGGCTGCCGCGCAGCGACAGCGGGTCGATGCCCGCCCGTTCGAACGCCTCCCAGGCCACTTCGAGCAGCAACCGCTGCTGCGGGTCGGTGGCGATCGCCTCACGCGGCGAGATGTTGAAGAAAGCCGGATCGAAGTCGGCGACGTCCCTCAGGAACCCGCCGTGGCGGGTGTAAGACTTGCCCACCTGGTCGGGGTCCGGATCGTACAGTTCGTCGACGTCCCAGCCCCGGTCGGCGGGAAACTCGGAAACGGCGTCGCCCCCGCTCGCCACCAGCCGCCAGAGCGCCTCGGGTGACTCGATTCCGCCGGGCAGGCGGCAGGCCATCCCGACGATCACGATCGGGTCGTCGGAGACCGGCCCGGCGGCCGTCACCTCGGCACCGGCCGGTACGGCCGCCGCCCGCTCCCCGGACAGCTCCCGGTCCAGCAGGTCGGCGATGGCCTGGGGGGTGGGGCGGTCGAAGGTGAGGGTGGCGGGCAGGCGTAGTCCGGTGGCGGTGCTGAGGCGGTTGCGCAGTTCGACGGAGGTGAGGGAGTCCAGGCCCAGCTCGACGAGCGGACGCTCCGTGGGGATGGCCTCGGGGCGCGGGTATCCCAGCACGGTCGCGATCTCGCCGCGGACGAGGTCGAGCAGGAACGCGCCACGCCGGGCCTCGTCGAGCCCGGCGAGCCGGGCGCCGAACGTCTCGGCTCGCTCGGTCAGGGCACGGGCGGTGGGACGGCGCCGGGGAGCGAGCCCGCGCAGCAGCGGCGACGTGGGGTCGGCGGTGGCGTGCAAAGGGGCGGGCACGAGCAGGCGGTCGTCGTGGGAGGTGAAGACGGCGGCGTCGAACAGGGCCAGTGCCTGCTCGGTCGGCAGCGGGCGCAGCCCGGTGCGGGCGAGACGGGCGTGGTCGACGGCCGTGAGGCTCGCTGTGATGCCGCTGGTCTGTTCCCAGAGTCCCCAGGCGAGGGAGATGGTGCGGGGGTGGTGGGTGGCGAGGGCGTCGAGGTAGGTGTTGGCGGCGGCGTATGCGGCTTGGGCGGCTCCGCCGAGGAGTCCGGACACGGAGGAGAACAGCACGACGGCGGCTGGGTCGTGGTCGTGGAGGAGGTCGTGCAGTAACCAGGCGCCGTTGATTTTGGGGGTGAGCACGGGGTGGAGGCGTTGGGCGGTGAGGGTGGTGAGGGGGGTGTCGTCGATGATCCCGGCGGTGTGGACGACGGCGGTGAGCGGGTGGTCGGCGGGGATCGCGGCGAGTGCGGTGGCGAGCGCGTCGCGGTCGGTCACGTCGGCGGCGGCGACGGTGACGTGGGCGCCGAGTCCGGTGAGTTCGGTGTGGAGGTCGTGGGCGCCGGGGGTGTCGGTGCCGCGTCTGCCGGTGAGGAGGAGGTTGCGGATGCCGTGTGCGGTGACGAGGTGGCGGGCCAGGACGCTGCCGAGTCCGCCGAGTCCGCCGGTGATCAGTACGGTCCCGTCGGGATCCCAGCGCCTACTCCTCACCTCACCCCGGAGGGTTTCCGCGTCGTCCTGAGCGGCGGGGGAGACCCGGGCGAGGCGGGGGACCAGGGCGGATCCCTCGCGCAGGGCGAACTGTGACTCGTCCGCCGCGAGCGCGGCGGACACCGCCGCGGGCAGGGCCGCCACCGAGGCGGCGCTCCCGTCCAGGTCGGCCAGCAGGACACGGCCGGGATGCTCGGTCTGCGCCGAACGCGTCAGACCCCACACGGGAGCCGTGGTCAGCTCGGGGACACGGCCGTCACCCGCGGCGACGGCGTCGCGGGTCAGCACCAGGAGCCGCGCGGAGTCCCAGCGCTCCTCGTCGACCCACCGCCGCAGTACGGCCAGCACCCGCTCCGCGTTGTCGTGCGCGCCGGCGACGGGATCCTCCAGGGCCGCCACCGGCAGTACGACAAGCTCGGGGAGCGGCGCCCCGGCGTCGGCGGCGGCGGCCAGCGCGGTGAGATCGGCGAACGGCGCGATCGTGACGCCGGCGGCCTCGGCGGCCTCGGCGGCATCGGCGGCTCCGGTGGCCTCGGCGAGATCGCCGGAGGAGGGGGCCGCGACGTCCTGCCCCAGCACCGCCCACGTCCGCGTTCCGGCGGTGCCGGTGAAAGGCAGGGCGTCCCAGCGGAGCCGGAACAACGCGTCGTGATGCGCGGACCGGGCGGCCCGCACCTGGTCACGCGGCACCGGGCGGACCCGCAACTCGTCGATCGAGACGACCGGCGCACCGGTGGCGTCGGCCGCGTGCAAGGTCAGCGAACCCGAGCCGGAAACCGTCGCGCGCACCCGCAGCGTCGTGGCGCCCGAGGCGTGCAGCCGTACCCCGTTCCAGGCGAACGGCAGCCGGGCGCCGTCGGCCTCCCCGCCGTCGAGCCAGCGCAGAGCGGCGACGTGCAGGGCCGCGTCGAGCAGCGCCGGGTGGACTCCGAACCCGGTGGCGTCCTTCTCGTGTTCCTCCGGCAGGGCGACCTCGGCGAAGAGTTCCCCGCCGCGCTGCCAGGCGGCGCGCAGTCCCCGGAAGGCGGGGCCGTACCCCAGTCCCGCCTCGGCCAGCCGAGCGTAGGCGTCCTCCACGTCGAGGGGCAGGGCCTCCCGCGGCGGCCACGTCGCAGGCTCGTCCCGCGGTTCGGGGACGCCCGCGGTCAGGGTCGCGCTGGTGTGGCGGGTCCAGTCGGCGGTGCCGTTCTCGGGGCGGGAGTAGATCTCGACGGTTCGGGTGTGGGGAGCGGCCGGGGGAGCGGTGACGATGACCTGAAGATGGACGGTGGCGTGTTTCGTGAGGGTGAGGGGGGTGTGGAGGACGAGCTCGTCGACGGTGTCGTGCCCGCTCTGGTGGGCGGCGTGGAGGGTGAGCTCGAGGAAGGCGGTGCCGGGAACGATGACCGTGTCGAAGACGGTGTGGTCGGCGAGCCAGGGGTGGGTCGCCAGGGACAGGCTGCCGGTGTGTACGGTGCCCTCGCCGTGCGCCAGCGCGACCGCCGCGCCCAGCAGCGGGTGGCCGGTGGCGGTGAGGCCGAGACCGGACGGGTCGGCGCCCCGGAGGGGGGCGTCGATCCACAGCCGCTCGCGCTGGAAGGCGTAGGTGGGCAGGTCGAGGGTCTTGTGTCGGCCGGTGGGGAGGGTGGCGGGCCAGTTGACGTCGGTGCCGTGGACGTGGAGGCGGGCGGCGGCGGTGAGCGCGGTCACGACCTCGGGCCGGTCACGGCGCAGCACCGGAAGCGCGGTGACGCCCGCGTCGGTTCCCAGGATGTCGTGGACCAGTGCGGTGAGCACCCCGTCGGGGCCGATCTCCACGAACGTGTTCAGCCCTTCGCCGGGCTCGGCGCCCTCGTGCAGGCGACGGACGACCTCGTGGAAGCGGACGGGGTGGCGGAGGTGGTTGGTCCAGTAGGTGGGGGAGGTGAGTTGGTGGGGGGTGGCGTGGGTGCCGGTGTGGTCGGAGATGAGGGGGAGGGTGGGTGGGTGGTAGGTGAGGCGGCTGATGGTGGTGTGGAATTGGTTGAG
>NZ_JBFBCF010000074.1:0-6383 GCF_040683035.1 Streptosporangium sp. NPDC051022
CTCCTCTTCTTGAGTCCCTCCCCGAGAAGGGGAGGGCGGAGAAAGACGTGGTCATGATGCGCCTCCCGCCAGGTCGAACAGGGCGTCCTGGGCAGCGGTGACCTCGCCAGCAGGGGCGGGGTGCGCGGCCTCGACCCGACTGGCGTGGTCATGGATCTCAATCGCTCGCAACGCGTACACGTTGGCCAGGGCGCACATCCCGATGTGCTCCTGCTGCCGGTCAGCGAACTGGCGCCACTCGCTGGGGCTGTCCGGATGGAAGGCGAGCAACGCCTTGCGTGCTTCCTCGGCCGCAGTCCTGATCTCCCTCGCCTCTGCGGCGTAGGCGTCAGCGCGGGCCTGCTGGTCGGCCAGCCACGCGGCCAGCCGGGCGGGGGCAGTGCAGGCGATGCAGCGCGGGTCATACGCGTGGCCGCGAGACTGCTGGCGGCGGGTCACAACAGCACTCCGGTCAGGAGTTCCGCCAGTGGCGGCAGTGGACGCCGGTCGGGCGCGGTCAGGTCGCCGACACGTTCGGCCAGGTCGGCGATGGCTCTGGCATTCCGGCGTGTGATCATGTCCTTGCGGAACTGGAAACCGTGGGCGTAGCCGAGTTCCCGGCTTATCCAGGTGACCCCGAATCCGCGCGCGTTCAGGCCGTTGATGATCTCCCAGGTGGGGCCGGCATCGATGGTCTCGTTGTCAGGGTGGACGAGCCGGCCGCGGCTCCCCACCTTGAGATCCTGGGCGCAGGCGTCCACGGTGGTGGCCAACAGTGCGGCCTCGTGCGACCGGGCGATGGCCTCCTGGCCGGCGGCGATTTGCTTGATGACGCCGAGCGGCACCCCGGACGCACCGGCGATCGCCGTCGTCTTGACGCCCGCCCGGTGAAGCGTCTGCAGATGCCGGCGGGCCGCGGCAGAGGGCACCGGGTCGATGATGCGGCGCCGCCGCTCGGCCAGGCGTTCGCGGTCGGCGGCCCGGCGCGCCTGGACGCACGTGGCGCAGGGGCATCCGGCGGCGATGCCCTTCGCTGTGCCGTGCGGGTGGCCTCCCAGGTCGAGGGGTTCACCGAAGTCGTTCCTGGCCCATGGCCCCGCCCAGCTCCAGCCAGGCATGGCCTCCAGGCGACGCACGTATTCGGCGTCCAGCTGCTGCCGGTGGTACAGGAAGCGCTGCCGGGCGACCCACTGGCCGAGGCTGATGACGATGTCGGACAGAGCCTCCTTGTGAAGGCCTGGCGGGGCGGCGTGCCCCTCCCGGTCGGCGTACTGGCGCAGTGCGGAGGCGGCCAGCCGCCACCGGGTTTCAGCGGCCCGCCAGGAGAACGTCGGCTGGCCTTTGCGGCCTCGGGGTGTCGCGGCGGCGATCTCGTCAGGCAGAGCCGGATGTAGGTGGCCGGTGATGTTGCGGCGCCGTACCGACAGGACCCACCGGCCGAGCGGCAGGTCGTCCTCGCGGTGGCCCTCGGGGACGTCTGCGTGCTTTTCGAACTCGGCATACTGCCGCAGGGCCTGGATCAGTGCGATGTCGCCGGGAGGTAGTCCGCGGTCCCAGCTCCACCCGGGCAGGGTCTGAAGCCGAGCGGCCAACTCCGGGGCGAGCACACCATCACGGTGGAGTTGACACTGGTTGGCGACCCAGCAGCCCAAAGATTCACCTGAGACAGCCTTAACGCCGTCGTAGATGGAGGGGGCGTCGGCTGGCTGCTCCAGGCCACCGCGTGCGCGCGCCAGGTCGGCCAGTCTTGCGAAGGTGCGGTTCCACTGGGAGGAGGACCAGGTCCATGCCCAGCCGGGGACGGCTTCCAGTCGGCGGATCCGGTCAGGGGTGAGCACGCCCTTGCTGTGGGCGATGCGCTGCTGGTAGGCCCATTTGCCGAGGTGTTCGCCCTTCCAGACCAGGTTGGCGGAGACGTAGTGTGTCCCGCTGGTGGCGTAGTCCTGCAGCAGCGCGTAGAACCGTTCCCACGCCAGCCCGGTCTCACGGACCACGCGCACCAGCAGCGCGGCCGGGTCCATGTCCTCGGGCAGCAGGAAGTGGACCCGCTCAAGCGAGCGCGGCCCGCGGGGGGTGACCTCCCGTGCCGCGGTGTCGAGTTCGCGGACGAACCGCGGGTCGTGGGCGCGCAGCGCCCGCAGGACGGCCCAGACGTGGGCGAATGTGGAGCTGGCAAGCGCGCTGTCGTCATCGTCGGTGTCGACCGCGACCGGCACGATGATCGTGCCGATGGACTTGCCCGGAGCCGGGCGCAGGACCCTGCCGATCGCCTGGGTGATGGCGATCGGGGAAGAGTACGGGTCGGCGAAAATGATGCCGTCGACGGCCGGCACGTCCACCCCCTCGGTGAGGCAGCGGGCGTTGCTCAGCAGCCGCGGCTGCGGGGCGTCTTGGCCGAGCCATGTCAGTGCGTGCTTGCGGTCGTCGGCGGGCATGTAGCCGGAGACATGGCGGGCCCCGACGCGTCGCCCGTCCGCAAGCTGGACTCCATCCATGAGGTCGGCGAATGCTTTCGCCTTGGCGACACGGCCGTGGAAGGTGATCAGGCGGCGGAGGTTGAACCGATTCAGCGCGTTCACCAGGACTGCGGGGAGGGCCTCGCTGATTCGGCCGGTGCCGGGCCGGTGACCGACGACTACGACCCGGTAGTCGCAGAGCTGGCGGGCGTCGATCGCCTCGCCGAAGGTGAAGGTGTGGGCGACTGGCCCGAACACCGCCTCGTCGTCCATCGACAGGACAGTGTCGGCGCCGGTCACGATTTGCGGGGTCGCCGTGGTGAACAGCCGACGGTGGGCGCGGATGCGCTGCCCGTTGGTCGGGACCTGGAATGCTCCGGCGGGCAGGCCCGCGAGGCGGTGCGCCTCGTCGCAGATCATCAGATCGAACGGGCCGATGCCGGCCAGCTGCTGCGCCCGTTCCACCACCGGGCAGGAGTGGTAGGTGGAGAACACCACCTGCGGCCGGTCGGGGTGTGCGTCCTCAAGGAACCGGGCGACGGCGGCGACGGAGGTGGTCACTTTGGCGCGGGAACGAACCCAGAACGCCGCCAGGTCCTCACCCTGCTTTTCCTCTTCACCTTCGCCGCGTTCGGCCTTGCCGGTGGCGGTGGCGGGGTCGGAGCACACCACGATGGCCTGGAAAGGCGGGCCTATGCGGCGCCACTCCTGAAGTGTCTGGGCGACGAGCAGCAGTGAGGGGAGCAGCACGAGGGTGCGGGCTGAACCGGTCCGGATGGCCTGCCATCGGCATGTGAGGGTCTTCCCTGTGCCGCAGGCCATGATCAGCTGCGCGCGGTCGTGGGTGGTCCAAGCCTTGTCTAGCGCGTCCAGTGCGGCGATCTGGTGCGGTCGAGGCTGTAGGTGGGCCATCAGGACACCCCCACCGCGGCGCCGCCAGCGGCGTTCCAGCGGGCGGTGAACTTCGGCGCCCGCTCGGGGAGGTCCTCGGCGAAGGTGTCGGCGACCACGATGTTGTCGTCCATGAAGGTGATCGGCTCGACACCGCCGATCTCCAGCCAGCACACCGACCTGGCGAGATCCACCGCCACCTCGTCCAGATCAATGCCGTAGAGACACTCGACCATCACCAGCGGCAGGACCATGCGGACCATCCAGTCCGCGGGCTCGGCCCCGGCAAGC
Source organism: Streptosporangium sp. NPDC051022 (assembly GCF_040683035.1). Lineage (NCBI taxonomy): Bacteria > Bacillati > Actinomycetota > Actinomycetes > Streptosporangiales > Streptosporangiaceae > Streptosporangium > Streptosporangium sp. NPDC051022. Next base: position 3,618 of record NZ_JBFBCF010000074.1, read on the forward strand.
TGGGCGGCGTACCAGCGGGCCAGGTACCGCGCCACGTGCACGACGTAGATGCCGGGGCCGCACGCCGGGTCGACGATGGTGATGTGCCGCAGCGCGCCGGGGTTGCCCGCAAGGCGGTCCAGGCGGGCCACCTGCATTGCTGACCGCACCTGGAAGCCAACGATCTCGGGTGGGGTGTAGACCATGCCGTGGGCGTCGCGCTGTCGGGCGGACGCCAGACCGAGTCGCGCCTCCCCCAGCTCGACCACGCCCCACCCGGCGAGGTCACCCAGAGGCTCCAGGCCGACGGCAGGCGGCACGTCCCACGGCGGGGTGAGGCCGCGGGCGGCGGCGACCGCGTTGACGAGCTGCCGCATAACGGTACGGCTGTCACCGACGTGGTCGAGGAGGCGGGTGAGGGTAGTTGTTGTGGTCTTGCTGGTCATGCGAACGCCACCTGCTTGCGGTACAGGCGCCGGTCGTACTCACGAGCCGCGGCCACGACCAGCGGAGATCGTTCGCCTTTCTTGCGGAAGGCGTCGTAGCAGCGCCGCACCTCAACGTCGCCCATCAACTCGGCCTGCCGACGCAGCTCGATCTCCAGGGCTGCGTCGGTGAGGTCGATCCAGTCGTCGTCCCATGCGGCTGGCGGCAGCCACTTCTTTCTTGCGGCCAAAGTGCGCGCCACCTTCGCCCCGTGCGTGTCCGGCGGCGGATTCGACGACCATTCGTCGTACAGATCCCGCACCTGCCGGGCCGTGTAGGCGAATACCCGCACCTGGGTGACAACGTCGTTGAAGTTGTTAGCCAAGCGACCCAATGCGGTCGCCTGCGACTTGACGGAGTGGCCGAGCGTGGCGAGGGCCTGCACGCGGCGGCGAGTGCCGGCCGCATCGATGAACGACCGGCCCGGCACTAAGTCCAAGTCGAACCTCACCGACAACAGCGCCTCAGCGCTGGCCGGCAGTAGTCCCCGCTCGTGAGCGTCTGACATGAGATCGGATACGCATTCGTGATCCACACCGGCCATGTCCGCGATCGTGTTGATCGACAGGCCGTAACCGATCAGGTAGGCGACGTGGGCACGCGCCGATTCGGGGGCGGCGTAGGGCTGCCACCGGCCGTAGGCGATCTGCCGTGTCCGGCCGGTGTGGTAGCTGCTTTTCCTGGCGCAGCAGAGCTCACAACGGCACTTGTCGACGTGGTAGCGGGCAAGCGTTCCGTGAGCGCGCGTCATAGCGCTTCCCGCACTCGCCGGTTCAGGTTCCTCCGGAGCCTGCTGCGCTCCTCATCAGTCAACCCTCCGGCGATACCGGTCTGGGCGGCTCCCCACCCCAAAGCCCATTCCAAGCATTCCGCCGTTACGCTGCAGGCTCGGCACAGGTCCTTGGCGTACTGCTGGACAACGGCGTCGTTGGAAAAGAAGGGCTGCGGGTCTACCCCCCGGCAGTACGCCTGCTCCTGCCAGCTGGTGGCGGGGGCGGCGGCGCCCCGGTTGACTGTTCTCGGCGGTTTGCGGCGCTGCTCGCGCCATCCGAGGGCGGTGGCATACTGCTGGAGCCGCTCTGGCGTGGCCAGGTAGCGGCCAGACTCCCACGAGCCGATGGTGGAGCTGTGGACCCCCATCCGCTCCCCTACCTGACGGAGGCTAAAGCCCTCCTGGAGACGAAACTCGCGGAGCTGATCGATCGTGGGGGCAGTCACTCGTTCACCTCCGTTCGGGACTGTTCAGTGGTGTTCAGAGCCGTTCGGATAAGTGCGGCCATGGCTGCGATCCGGGAACGCACCCGCATGGGTGCGGCCGGATCCGCGGCGGCGCGCTCCAAGCACGGCAGATGCGCGGCGAGGCGGGCACGATCAGCAGCCAGGTCACTCATCGGGTTCCACCTCCTTGATGTCGCAGCCGAACTCGTCAGCGAACGTCTGGGCGACCTTGCGGACGGTGTCGCGGGAGGAAGACTCGGCGCGGCCGTGAACGGGAACCGTGCGGGGAATGTCCAGACGCCACGTGAGGCCGCTCTTCCTCCGCACGGGGCGGATGACCAGCAGTGGACGGGCGCCCTCGGAAGTCAGCACTGGGGCTCCTCCCCGGCGAGTCGTTCGGCCTCGTCGTTGAGCACGACGATCAGGCGTCCGCCGAGCACGAGCTCGTCGTCGGCGAACACGTCGTGAAGGTCCGGGATGTCGTTGGCTGCCAGGACCATGCCGACCAGCAGCAGGCTGGTGCCGGCAAGGCAGACCGCGGCGATCAGGACTGCTCCCACGGCGGCCCTCCTTCACCTCGGAGCCACGCCTGCTCGCGGTCGTAGCGGAGAGCGGTTTCGATGAAGTCGTCCACGGCGCCCGGGTCGGGAAGGCCAAGGGCTTTCCTAGCGGCGGCAGCTTGCTCGCCTGCGACACGTTCGGCGTTGAGTTCAGCGACAAGGCGGCGGGCGCGACGCCGTTGAATGAGGTGCACAGCTCCGGCTGTGGCCGTGATCCCGAGAACCACGGCCGCAGCGACAATGAACGCGCGCCAGGGGATGAGGTCCAGCAGCATCACGCGCCGCCCCCGTGGATCAGCAGCCACGAGCGGGCCTCAGCGAGGTCGTCATCGGTGAGGCCCTGCTCGGCATCGACGTGGATGATCAGGAAGTTGCCGACGCCGGGATGGTCGGTCAGGAACGCCTCGTCCCGTGCGGTGAGGTCGTCGTCCAGCCACACGAACGGACGGCCCTTGACCCAGTCGGCGATGTGCGGCGTCTTGAACATCACGTCGCCGCGGTAGGGCCTGTTGGCGCGGTCGAC
>NZ_JBFBCF010000075.1:0-5288 GCF_040683035.1 Streptosporangium sp. NPDC051022
GCGCAGACCGTAGTCGCTCCCTTTCCGGCCGCCCATCGGAGTCTGGGCGGCTGAAGCAATCAGTGCGGGGTTCGGTTCGGGGCTGATCGCCGTAGCTGAAGCTGCACTGCGGGAAGGAGCGCAGGGCTGAGGGCCTTCCCGCCCGTGGGACGGTCGCTTCGGTGAGACGACTGATGCCCACCCAACTGATCGTTGGCCAGTGCGCCCTGCTTCGCTCGCCGGGACCGTGTAAAGAGCATCCCTCCGGCCCGTTGACATCCCGCCACACCACACCACGCCACGCCACGCCATCCCGCCACGCTCCGCCACACCACACCACACCACGCCACGCTCCGCCATGCCATGCCATGCCATGCCATCCCGCCCCGCCGTACTGTCCCCAGCGTCCGTGCCGTCCCTCACTCCTCACCGCACTGTGACATCCCAGGGCGCCGGTACGGCGAGGGGCGGCACGGGGCGGTCCGGCGCCGATGAGCGGCGTGCGACCCGGTGAGCGTCTTTCGGTCATGACATCGGGCCGGAGTGGTACCCGGCCGGAAGTGGGGTCCGGCCGGGCACCGGGATCCACGTCCATCCCGGCGGGAGGGCGTGGTGCGGACCGGTGCGGTTCCCGCTTCCTCGATGTGTGCCGGGAACCGCGCGAAGATGTGCGGCCCGGGACCCCTCCTTCCCGGGCCGCACGTCGTACGGCGCGGCGGCGCGCCGGGGAAGGACGCCGCCGCGCCTGCTTCAGGGGGTACGGAGGCCGTGGGGAGCGGCGGGGGCTCCGTACCGGGTGACCATGACCGCTTCCGCCTCCCGCATCCGGGCCTCAAGACCATCGGGGGTGCGGTCGTCGAGGACCATGGGCTCGGGCGTCGGCCAGGCCGCGACCGCATAGAAGCGGCGACTGCCGGGGCCGTACAGGACGGTCCACCCGTTCCAGGCGCGGGTCAGCCGTTCGGCCTCGGCGCGGGCGTGACCATCCCATGGGCGGAGGGTTTTCACCGGGGTGGAGGCGGTGGCCTGCCCGTCACGGTGACGGCCGGGATCGCGGGAGCGACGCCAGATCACGACGCGGCCTGTCCCGCCGCCCGGGAGGCCGCGGCCTCCTGCCGGTCGACCTCGGCCCGCAACTCCTCCAGGCTGTCGGCGTCGACCGTCCGCTCCGCCCCGGCGTCGAACTGCGCCTGCGTGAACGGAACGCCCCGGGAGGCCCACAGCCGCCCTTCGTCGCTGAGGATCACCCGCCATCCGGGGATTACGGAAACGGAGGAGGTGCTTTTAATCCGGGTCACGGGCCAGGACCTCATTTCCTGATCAGGAGTCGCCTGGATGTGTGGCGCGTCAGGCTGACCCGTCGCTTTACAGGGCCTTTTCTGCTTACGGATGCCATAGTGGAAGAAGTTAAGGAAGCTTCCAAGGGAAATTCCGATGGGGTGCCTTCCCCCATCCCCCATCAGCGGGAGATCTCATGGCGTATGCGAGCAAACCGGCTCGCCCCGATGTGTCACCTTGGCACCTGCTCGGCGTCTGCATCCTCCACTGGCGCGACGAGGTCCGCCATCTGACCCAGCGTGAGCTGGCCAAAGCCGCCCTCGTGGACCAAGGTGAGCTGTCGAGATGGGAGCGTGGGCTCGGCCGCCCACACCTCGACCATGTCAGGGGAATCGACAACGCGCTGGCCGCAGGCGGGCAACTTATTGCACTTCGCGCCCTTATTGCCGAAGTTGACGAGATACGTAAGAGTGGAAGAGACACAAATCCACCATCCCGTAATGAGGACGATGTGGAACGTCGCGCTTTTCTCCAGTTCCTGACGGTTCTCAGTGCCGGTTCCGGCATCTCCGCCTCCGCCGTCGACGCCCTCCATTCGGGACTCCGCCAGCTCACCGGCCACGCCTCCGACAACAGCGCGGAAGACTGGGAGCAGATCGCCTGGGACTACGCCCAAGGCGTGTGGACCGAGCCGCCGGGCTCCAGGGTCACCGACCTGGCAGGTGACATCCGCGACCTGGACCAGGCATTGGCCCGCCCCCGGACATCCACTGAACGCGCCACCCTGCTCAAGGTCTACGCCCAGCTCTCGGCGTTCCTGGCGCTCGATCTGGCCGAGGCGTCAAGTGCCCGGGCGGGCTGGCGTTCCTGGCGCTCCGCCCGTGCGGCGGCCGATGCCTCAGGGGATCGTGAGCTGAGGGTTTGGGTTCGTGCCATCGAGTCCTCTCAGTCGTTCTACCTGCGCCGTCTCGGGTCGGCCACGAACACCCTGGTGGAAGAGGCTCTGTACCTCGCAGGCGACCACCCGTGTCACGGTCTCGTCGAGGCGCTGAAGACCCGCAGTCGTGTCCTGGCCGCACAAGGGCAGGCCGATCTCGCCCACAGGACCCTCCAAGACCTCAGAAACGCCTACGAGCGCCTGCCGGACGCCGTGACCGGCGACCACATCTCCGTGTGGGGCATGCCGCTGGCGAGCGTCCAGTACGCCGAGGCCTTCACGCTCATCAAGCTTGGAGGCACCGTGGCCGCCATGCCTTTGCTGGAACAGGCTCTCGCGGCGTCCCCGCCGGAGAAGGTCGGCGGAAAGGCCAATATCGGCCTAATTCGGGCATGGGGGCTGATCCGGGACCGGGATGTGACCGAAGGTCTCAGCCACGCCCTTGATGTCGTGGCGCCCCTCCCTGTCACGGCTGCCCGGCGCAGGATCGCGGTCGAGCTCCTGGCGTCCCTCCCCCAGCAGGCCCGGAGCCTGCCCGCAGCCCGCGAGTTCCACGCACTCGTAACTACCGACCGGCCCGCCTAGGGACGCTACCCGGATCGGGGGCTCTTGAGCCGACAGTTCTATGGGTTCGCGCTCCGGAGGTGGGTGTTCCGACCGACTGGCAAGGGGCACGATCTTTCCCGGCTCCGCATCCGCGATGACATCCACGAGGCCTTCCTGGCCCTCGCGCTGGCAATCGTCTGCTGGCGACGCCTCACCCGCTGACCACATTTTGCCAGGACTTCTTAGCCGAGCATCGTGACCTGCGGGAACAGGCCCCCGGTCGTTACCATGACGCGAGATGCCGGACTAATCCCGTGACGTTCAAGCCAGCCCTCCACGGTCGAAATCATTCCGCGGACGAAACTGCCCTGACCGGCCACGCAACGTCGTCAATCGCGAGCCACGGCGCGACGGCTACGGCCGTGGGCGTAAGCCCGGCGAATGCCTTGACCTCGCGGTGGAGGTGGGGCTGGTCGACGTAGCCGCTCTCGGCGGCAACGCTGGCGGCGGCGTGACCCGCCGCGAGAAGGTGGGCGGCGTGGTCGAACCGCACCAGTCGGGCGGCGCGTTTGGGTGTGATGCCCAGCTGGGACCGGAAGCGGGACCACAGGCGCTTGCGGCTCCAGCCGACCTCGTCCGCCAGGCCGTCGACCCGCACCCGCCCCCGGCTGGTGAGTGTCCGCCGCCAGGTGTAGACGACTTCCGGATCGACGGGTGGGCGGGCGCCCAGCCGTCGGCCGAGGATTTCCACCGCGATCGTGAACCGTTCGTCCCACGACGCGGCGGCGCGCAGCCTGTCCTCGGCTCGTCCGGCGTCGCGGCCCCAGACATCCTCGAGGGATACCACCGTCCCGCTGAGCTCGGTAGCTGCGCCGAACACCGCAGCTACTGCGGCCGGCTCCAGCCGGATCTGGAGGCACTCGCCGACCCCCCGGCCAGCTGCTCGAAGATCGCCGGGGAGGAGCCCGATGACGACACTGCCGCGTTCGTGTCGGCTATGGGTGTCGTAGACGAGGCCTTCTCCCTCGCTCAGGTCGATGATCAGGGTGACGGATGGGTGCGCGACCATGGCGATGTCCACGAGTGCGGGGGCACGTTGGCGGAACCCGGCCATGCTGATCCCTGGCAGCCGACCTGACCGGCGCGGGACTGCGATGTCCACCCACGCCCAGTCGGATGACGTCCCGGTCGACAGCACGTGACCATTCTAGGCCTTAGGGATCACCGGCGGGCTGTCAGCGGCCGTTGCCGTGAAGCCCAGCAGCAGTTCGCCGGTCGTCTCGGGCGCTTCGAACATGGGTATGTGCCCGGCGCCGGGCAGCAGCTCGACCCGCGCGTTCGGCACCGCGTCGTACTGGTGCGCAGACGACGGCTCCCAGCGGCGGTCGGCAGTGCCGAAGATCACCAGTATCGGGACTTCGAGGGTGGCGAGACGTTCGGACACGCTCCGCTGAGCGATGTACGCGGTGTTGCGGCGCAGCACCGTCCTGAACGTGCGGTACGTGGTGCCCCGTACATCGGCGACCAAGTCGTCTGGGATATCCACAGGGCGAGCGCACGTCGCGCTTATCCCCCTGCGGATCATCGCGTCCGAACGCCTCGGCCACAGGAGCGGGCCGAGAGGCGGAGCCAGCAGGACCCGAAGGGGCAACGGCTGCGGCAGGAGCGCATCGGGACTCGGGCCGGTGCTGATCAGCGCGAGCGACCTCACCAGGTCGGGGCGCTGTTCGGCAAGCGCGGTGGCGATGTAGCCGCCGCTGGAGTGCCCGACCGTGGTGACGCGACAAAGGCCGAGGTTGTCGAGCACCGCCGCCACCCGGGCCGCCTGCACGGGCACGTCGTATGACGGTGCGGGCGGGGACTGGCCGCAGCCCGGGAGGTCGACCCGGATGACGTGATGGTGGCCGGCGAGTGCCGGGACCACCGGGCTCCAGGAAGCGCCCGAGAACCCCGATCCGTGTATGAGCAACAGCGGCGGCGCCTCCCGCGGGCCGTCGTGGACCACGTGCATCCCATGCGACTGCTCAAGGTTGTACTCACTCATGCAGAAGACGATGCATGGGCTGCCGACTGTCGGTCTTGGACAAATGTCGTCGGGCTCACACGCGACGTGTACGAAGCACACGTCGCACTACACCGCTTCGGCCTGGTCAAGAGCGTCGACGATGAGTCCTGCAGGCTCGCCGGCCAAAACGAGTGTCTTCGCAAACAAGGTCTTGTCGAACCGTTCCGTTTCGTCCTGGAAGACAGAGCACTCAACGACTCCGCGACGGAAGTGATTGACCTCGCGCTGCGGTTTACCTTCAGGTAGCTACTACGCGAAGCGCTACGGACGAGCGCCGCCGCCGAACGAGCGCGCCATCGCCAGGATCATTGCGTTAGGAGTTTTAAAGCAGCCTCACCCACCGTGGGAAGGCCCTCAGCCCTGCGCTCCTTCCCGCAGTGCAGCTTCAGCTACGGCGATCAACCCTGGAGGACCCCTCAGCGGATTGCTTCAGCCTCCCCCAGGATGCTGGGCGGCCGGAAAGAGAGCGGCTACGGCGTGCAG
>NZ_JBFBCF010000076.1:0-4413 GCF_040683035.1 Streptosporangium sp. NPDC051022
GTCTACGACGTCGACGCCGAGCAGGACGCCTTCGATCTGGCCGCGGCCCGCTACGCGCTGGCGGCGGGGGTGCCGACGCTGGCGATCTGCCGGGGGCTGCAGGTGGTCAACGTCGCGCGGGGCGGCGCCTTGCGCCAGCACATGGAGCCCGATCACCGGCACGTGGTGCACCCGGTGACGGTGGCGGCCGGTTCGCTGCTGGCCGCGGTCGTCGGCGTCGAGGAGATCACCGCGTCGTGTTACCACCATCAGTGCGTGGCGGCGCCGGGGGAGGGGCTGGTGGCGGTGGCCCATGCCGCCGACGGCACGGTCGAGGCGGTGGAGCTGGCCGAGCCGGCGGGCTGGTTCCTCGGGGTGCAGTGGCATCCGGAGGACACCGCGGCCACCGACCCGGTCAACCAGCGCCTGTTCGACGCCCTGGTCAACGCCGCCCGCCCCTGACCTCCCGGCCGACCACACTCCCGCCCCCCGGCACCGGCGACCCCGCTCAGCCGCGGTAGCCGGGCCTGACGCCCTGAGCGGCCGACCATGCCGGGACCACCGCGAGGGGTGGCTTCGTGCCGCCGGCGCGGTCGGCCGGAGAGGCGGTTCTTCAGCGCCGGGTGCCGCCGTCGGGGCTGGGCACTCCGGGGCGGGTGAGGCGTTCGGGGTCGACGATCTTGTCGTAGAGGTCTGCGGTGACGCCGCACTGAAGTACGGCGTCTTTGAGCGACAGGCCCTTGTCGAGGGCGTGGTGGGCGATGTGGGCGGCCTGGTCGTAGCCGACGACGGGGCTGAGCGCGGTCACCATCATGATCGAGTGCTCGATGTTGTGGTGCAGCGTCTTGGTGTTCAGCCGGGCCCCTTCGACCAGATATGTGCGGAAGTGATCCATCATGTCGGCCAGGATGCGTGCCGAGTGCAGCACGTTCCTGATGATGACCGGGCGGAAGGCGTTCAGCTCGAAGTTGCCCTCGCCGCCGGCCATCGAGACGGCGGTGTCGTTGCCTGTCACCTGGATGGCGACCATCAGCATGGCTTCCGCCTGGGTCGGGTTGACCTTACCCGGCATGATCGACGAGCCCGGCTCGTTGGCCGGAAGGACCAGCTCGCGCAGGCCGGTACGCGGCCCGGAGCCCAGCCAGCGCAGGTCGTTGGCGAACTTGAACAGCGGCACGGTCAGGGCGCGCAGCGCCGCCGACGCGCGTACCAGGTCGTCGCAGGAGGCCTGGGCGGCGAATTTGTTGGGCGCGCTGGTGAAGGGCCGCCCGGTGAGCTCGGCGATCTGCGCGGCCACCTGTTCGCCGAACCCCGGCGGGGCGTTCAGCCCGGTGCCGACCGCGGTGCCACCGATGGCCAGCCGGTACAGGCCGGTACGGGTGCGTTCGAGATGGTCGACGGCGTCGCGGAGTTGGGCGGCATAGCCGGACCATTCCTGGCCGACGGTCAGCGGGGTGGCGTCCTCCAGGTGGGTACGCCCGATCTTGACCACATGCTCCCATTCCCGGCTCTTGGCCTCGGCGCTGTCGCACAGCCTGGTGGCGGCGGGCAGTACGTGGTCGTCGACGGCCTCGGCGGCGGCGATGTGCATGGCGGTGACGAAGGTGTCGTTGGACGATTGGCCCATGTTCACGTGATCGTTCGGATGGATCGGGTCCTTGCCGCCGAGCCGCCCGCCGACGAGCTGGATCGCGCGGTTGGAGATCACCTCGTTGACGTTCATGTTGGATTGGGTGCCCGAGCCGGTCTGCCACACGTACAGCGGGAACTCACTGTCCAGGTCGCCACGGATGACCTCGTCGGAGACCCGGGCGATCAGGTCGGCCTGCCAGTGGGGCAGGCGGCCGGCGTGGGCGTTGACGATCGCGGCGGCCTTCTTGATGTAGCCGTAGGCGTGGTAGACGGCCTTGGGCATGCGGTCGTCGCCGATGTCGAAGTGGATCAGCGACCGCTGGGTCTGGGCGCCCCAGTAGTGCTCGGCCGGGACCTCGATCTCGCCGAGGGAGTCGCTCTCCGTCCGGGTGCCGGTGGCCTGCAGCCCGATCGGCACATCCCGGACCTGCGGCGCGCTCACTGCCCGTTCCCGTGGATCGCGCGGTACCTCGGCCGCCACATCGCATCTTGGACCTGCTGCACCGTGTCGCGCAGCGTTGTGCGGGCCAGATGCTCCTCAGCCGCCCGATTGGCGACGGCCACGGCCACGGTGGCCGAAACCTCGCGCAGATTGTCCACCTGGGGAAGCAGCGAGGCGCCCCTGGCCGAGACGTCGACCATGCCGCCGACGGCTTCGGCGGCCGCCTGCAACATGCCGGGGCTGACCCGGCGGGCCCGCGCGACCACCACACCCAGCCCCAGCCCCGGATACAGCAGGGCGTTGTTGGCCTGGGCGATGACGTAGGTGACACCGTTGTAGGTGATCGGCCCGACCGGGATGCCGGTGGCGATCAAGGCCCGGCCGTCGGTCCAGCGGATCAGGTCGGCGGGCATCGCCTCGATCCGCTCGGTCGGGTTGGAGATCGGGAAGATGATCGGCCGCTCCACCTCCGCGGCCATCGAGCGCACGATCTTCTCGGTGAACGCGCCATGGACGGTGGAGGTGCCCAGCAGCATGGTCGGCTTGACCCGCTTGACGACCTCGGCCAGCGAGATGCCGTGCTCGCCCCGGGGCCAGCCGGCGACCTCGTCCCGGGGGCGGGCGTAGGGCTGCTGGAAATCGCGCAGGTCGGTCATGTCGTCGACGAGCAGGCCCTGCTTGTCGATGGGCCAGATCCGCCGGACGGCCTCTTCGCGGTCCAGACCGTCGCGGATCATGGCATCGCGCAGTTGGTCGGCGTTGCCGATACCGGCGGTGCCGGCGCCGAAGATGACGATCCGCTGGTCCCTCATCGGCGTTCCGGACACGCGGACGGCACCGAGCATGGCGGCCAACACGATCGCGCCGGTGCCCTGCATGTCGTCGTTGAAGGTGCAGATACGCTCGGTGTACTTCTCCAGGATCCGCCGGGCGTTGGACGGGCCGAAGTCCTCCCAGTGCAGCATGGCGCCGGGGAACATCCGGGTGGCCGTGGTGACGTAGGCGTCGATGAAGTCGTCGTAGCGCCGCCCTCGCACCCGGGAGTGCCGGTTGCCGACATAGGCGGGGTCGTTCAGCAGCGCCTCGTTGTCGGTGCCGACGTCGAGGGCGACCGGGATGACGCGGGCGGGGTCGATCCCCGCGGCGGCGGTGTAGACGGCCAGCTTGCCGACGGCGATGCCGGCCGCGCCACCCACTCCCCAGTCACCGATGCCCAAGATCTCCTCAGCGTCGGAAGCCACGATCAGATCGACGTCGTCAGGGCCCAGCTGAAGGTTCTTGAATGCCTGCTCGATCCCGTCCACATCGTCGACGGACAGGTACACCCCTCGCGGACGGCGGTACTCGTGACTGTAGGTTCGGATCGCCTCGGCCACCGTCGGGTCGTAGACGATGGGCAACATCTCGCGTAGATGATCACTCAGAAGCCGGTAGTACAGCACCTCGTCGCGATCCCGTAGCGCCTCCAGGTAGACGTTCTTGAGAAGGTCCGTCGGTTGCGCCCGGTACTGCACGTACATCCGCCGCACCTGGTCATCCAGCGTTTCGACCACCGGTGGGAGCAGGCCCTCGAGCCCCAGCTCCGTCCGCTCCTGTGGTGAGAAGGCCGTGCCCTTGTTCAGCAGCGGCTCCCTCAGTACGGCCGGCCCTCGCAGCGACGTCACCAGGCTCCCGTCCGGTTGCTCGGCGAACATCAGGTTCGGCAGATCCGGCTTTCTCTTCCCCGGCGACATGGCCATCCCCCTTCTGGGCAGCCCTCGACCCGGAGCACCCGGGGAGCAAATGCGGCTGTCATCCTCTGCCTGGCCCTTCCCTCTGTCGCGGCGCGGATGCCGAGCCCCAGTCCAGGACCATCCCCTATGCAGACAAAGAACCCATTGCGGATGCGTCGAACAAGAGACGAGCCGGGGATCGCCATCGCGCTGGGGCCGGTGACCGGGTCCAGCGGGGCCGGACCGTCACGCGTCATCACAGCGGCCGTGTGCCCTGGCTTAGGACACAGAACTTCAAAGGCCGCACATCAGAGCAAGCCTCAAGAATCCGGGGTCGGGTGCCGGTTCGTGCTGGCGGGGGTGGGGTTACTGGGCGCGGCGGCGGCCGCCGCGGCGTGGCGGGACGGGGGTTTCCCGGCGCAGGTCGGCGCGGCGCGTCTCGCCGTGCTCCTCCAGGTGGGTGACGATCCGGCGCAGGGTCTGGGCCAGGTGCAGCGATTCCTCGGCCTCCAGCGCGCCGACCACGAACGCCTCCTCGTCGTTGAAGGCCGGGAACAGCCGTTCCATCAGGCTCACCCCCTCCGGGGTCAGCCGCAGCAGCGCCAGCCTGCCGTCGTCGGGGTGCTGGCTGCGCTGGATCAGGCCCCG
>NZ_JBFBCF010000077.1:0-3913 GCF_040683035.1 Streptosporangium sp. NPDC051022
TGCCAGGCCGTCGGCACGACTTCTGGAGAACGTTGCAGTCATGGCACGACACCCCTCCGAGAATCACGCCGCGTAACCGCCGGCGAAAAATATGCGCAGGCAGCCCACTACCACGTTTTTCCGAGGGCGCCGATAAAATGGCGCATAAATAACGTGGACTCCCCGTACCTGATGATCAACTCCTAAGGAACTCTTGCGCAACACATCTTGCGCAACTGCCATCACGGTGTCAATACTTCCCCTGGGCGCGACGTCACAAATCCCCTCTTCACCCTTCAACGGTGTTCGACAACCGTTCACCCGAACGATGCCCGCCGCCGTTCCGCACGGAAGAAGAAGGGCGCCAACACCTAGACGTGCAGGCCCATGGTTCTGGACGCACCACATGCCCTTGACAGCATGTTCTTGACAAGATACCTTGCGCAAGGATTCCTTAGGTTGTGAACATTTATGGACCGGGGCACCGACCTTGGGACTGAAACGCGCTATTCACGGACATCCGAAATACGTTATAGCGCGATAGCCTGCACATTCTCCATCAGCGGCACCCCGCCTGATTTCCAAGGAGTTCCGTGCCATGACAAAGGCGTTTTCCGTGAGTAATGACGCCTCCGAAATGGAGGGCCGGAACGCCGGGGGGACGGCCTCGCCGCCGTACCGGGCCGACTGGAGAACGCTTCTGGGCACACGTGACGGGACACGCTCCGACCGGCCGGCCGTCGTGGCCTCCGCCCTCTCCCTCACCTACGAGGAGCTCGACCGCCGCGCCGGGGAGCTGACGCGGCGGCTGCGCGAGTACCCGGCGGGCCCGGGGCAGGTCGTCGCCGTCCGTACGGCGCACCGGTTGAGCGGTCTGGTCGCGATGCTCTCCGTACTGCGGGCGGGCGCCACCTACCTCGCGCTCGATCCCGCCGCCCCGGCCGAACGCCATCGGTTCATGCTCCGGGACAGCGGTGCCCGGCTGATCCTGGACGGCCCCGACGTGAAACCGGGCGAGGACGACCCGCCGGGGATTCCGACGATGCGGATCTCCGCCGACACCCCGGACCACGACCCGGGCACGGGGGACGCCGGGGAGGCCGGGGACACCAGGGAGGCAGGGGAGGCCGAGGACGCCGGGGAGAACGAGAGGACCGAAGACGCCGTCTCGCCGCCCGATCCCCGGGACATCGCCTATCTCGTGTACACCTCGGGCACGACCGGCGAGCCCAAAGGGGTCGGCGTGCCGTACGGCGCGCTGGACGACCACCTCGCCGGGATCGGCGCGCGCTTCGGGCTGCGCGGCGACGACCGCGTCCTGCAGTTCGCCCCTCCGCACGTCGACGTCGCGATCGAGCAGGCGCTCGCCCCGCTGGCCGCCGGGGCGACCGTCGTGCTCGTGGAGGAACGTTCCCCTTCGATCGGCGCGCTCCTCGACCTCGTCCACCGCGAGCGGGTCACCGTCGCGAACCTGCCCGCCGGCTACTGGAACGAGCTGGCCTCCGGCCTCGACCGGCTGCCGCTGCCGGAGGGACACCACCTGCGGCTGATGATCTCGGGTAGCGAGCGGATGTCCCCTCAGGCGGCCCGCGCCTGGTTGCGGTACGCCCCGGACGTGCGGCTCGTCAACGCCTACGGGCCGACGGAATGCGTGATCACGGCGACGGCCCACGAGGTCACCGAGGCCGACGTCGCCGCCGAGACCGACGAGGTGCCGATCGGCACGGCGTGCGGCGACCGCGCGCTCCACGTGCTCGACTCCTCGCTCGCGCGCTGCGCGCCGGGAGTGGCCGGGGAGCTCTACGTCGGCGGGCGGCCGCTGGCCCGGGGATACTCGGGCAGAGCGGGGCTGACGGCCCAGCGGTTCGTGCCCGACCCGTACGGCGACACCCCCGGCGCCCGGATGTACCGCACGGGCGACCTCGTCCGCCTCCGCGAGGACGGGCGCCTGGAGTTCCTCGGCAGAGTGGACGACCAGGTCAAGATCAGGGGATACCGGGTCGAGCCGGCGGAGACGCAGCGGGTGCTGGAGGACCACCCCGCCGTACGGCGGTGCGCGGTGCTCGGGCAGCGGGACGAGAACGGACGGGCACGCCTGGTCGGCTACGCCGTCGCCGACGCGCAGGCCGAGGAGCTCATGACGTTCCTGGCCGACAGGCTCCCCGACTATCTTCTTCCCGCGCATCTGATGCTGCTGGACCGGCTGCCGCTGACCACGGGCGGCAAGCTCGACCGCGCCGCGCTGCCCCCGATCCCGAGGCCACGGGAGACGGCGCCGCCGCGGACCGCGACCGAGCGGCTGCTGGCCGGCCTGTGGCACGAGGTCCTCGGCGTCGACGACGTCGGACGCCACGACGACTTCTTCGCGCTCGGCGGGGACTCCCTCGCCGCGCTCCGCATCACCGCCCGGCTGCTGGGCCACTTCGGCAAGAACCTCTCGCCGCAGGCCGTCTTCGACACACCGGTGCTCGCGAACCTGGCCGCACGACTCGACGCGGACCGCGACCGGAACAGGGACCGGTCATCCGGGACACCGGCCGCGACGGCACAGCCGAACGACCGTCGGGACGGGCAGCCGAACGGGCAGCGGGACGAACGACCCGGCGACCGGAACGGCACCCAGAACAGTAAGCAGGACAGCGGGCAGGACAGCGGACGGAGCGGCGGGCGGAGCGACGACGGCGCCGGGCGGCCGCTGTCCCTCGGTCAGCACGCCCTGTGGCTGTCCGAGCAGTGGAACCCCGGCGCGCCTCTCTACAACGTGCCGTGGGTGTTCCGGCTACGCGGCGAACTCGACGCCCCGCTGCTCGAACGGTGCCTGAACACGCTCGTCGAGCGGCACGAGGCGCTGCGGACCGTCTTCCCCGCGCAGCTCGGCGAGCCCGCCCAGAGAGTGCTCCCCACCGTTCCCGTCCGGCTCGATGTCGGCGACCACGACGAGGAGACGATCGCGCGAGCGGCCCGCGAGCCGTTCGACCTGGAACACGGGCCGCTGTTCAGGGCGCGGCTGCTGCGCGAGGGCGACGACGGCTGGGCGTTGCTGGTCGTCCTCCACCACATCGTCTGGGACGAGTGGTCACTGCGGATCTTCGAGACCGAGCTGGCCGAGCTCTACACGGCGGCGCTGGCCGGCCGCCCGGCGTCGCTCGCCGACCTGCCGCAGCGGCCGTCCGACCACGCGGTCCGGCAGCGGGAGCTGGTGAACGGCGAACACCTGGCCGAGGGGCTCGCCTACTGGGAGCGGCGGCTCGAAGGGGCGCCGCGGGAGCTGGCACTGCCCGCCGACCGGTCTCCGGGGACGCGGACGCCGTCCGGCGCGGCCGTACGGTTCGAGCTGGACCGGGATCTCGCCATCCGGGTGCGCGCCCTGGCGAAGGCCGAGGGAGCGACGCCGTTCATGGTGCTGCTGGCCGCCTTCTGCCTGATGCTGCGCGGCCGTACCGGCCAGGACGACCTCGTCGTCGCCACGCCCGTCGCCGACCGGAACCGGGCCGAGTGGGAGGGCCTGATCGGCTACTTCGTCAACCTGGTACCGCTGCGCGTCAGGACGCGTCCGGAGTGGGGCTTCCGCGAGCTGCTCGCGCGGGTCCGCGACGACGTGCTGTCCGACCTCGGTCACCAGGAGGTGCCCTTCCAGCTCATCGCGGAACGCGTCACGCGTGATCACTCGGCGGACCGCGCCCCGTTCACCCAGGTCGCCTTCGAGATGCATCGGCACGACTCCCGTCCGGTCCGGTTCGGCGACGCCGCCGGGACCCGGGAGCTGGTTCCCACCGACACCTCGAAGTTCGACCTGACCTGGCAGATCACCGACGACGGCGAACGCTTCTTCGGTGTCGTGGAGTACAGCACCGACCTGTTCGACGCGGCGACGGTCGAGGGGCTGACGGCGGGCTGGGAGAGCGTGCTGCGGGTGGCGGCCGAGGTTCCGGTT
>NZ_JBFBCF010000078.1:0-3773 GCF_040683035.1 Streptosporangium sp. NPDC051022
GCTTCGATGGCGTCGATGTCGGTGCCGGTGAGTCCGGCGTCTTCGAGGGCTTGGCGGATGACGCGTTGCTGGGCGGGGCCGTTGGGGGCGGTCAGGCCGTTGGAGGCGCCGTCCTGGTTGATGGCGGTGCCGCGGATGACGGCCAGCACCCGGTGGCCGTGACGGCGGGCGTCGGAGAGGCGTTCGATCAGGAGCAGTCCGGCGCCCTCGGCCCAGCCGGTACCGTCCGCGGCGGCCGCGAAGGCCTTGCACCGCCCGTCGACCGACAGGCCCCGCTGCCGCGAGAACTCGACGAAGGTGCTCGGTGACGCCATGACGGTCGCCCCGCCCGCCAGCGCGAGATCGGACTCCCCGGCGCGCAGTGATCGCACCGCCAGGTGCAGCGCGACCAGTGAGGACGAGCAGGCGGTGTCGATCGTCACCGCCGGGCCCTCGAAGCCGAAGGTGTAGGAGATGCGCCCAGACAGGACGCTCGCGGCGGTACCCGTGATCAGATATCCCTCGACCTCCTCGGGTACCCGGCCGATCGTGCTCGCGTAGTCCTGGCCGTTGGTGCCGGTGAAGATCCCGGTACGGCTTCCCTTCAGGGACCGGGGGTCGATGCCCGCCCGTTCGAAGGTCTCCCAGGCGATCTCCAGTAGGAGGCGTTGCTGGGGGTCGCTGGCGAGGGCTTCGCGGCGGGAGATGCCGAAGAAGTCGGCGTCGAAGTGGCCGGCGTTTTGCAGGAAGCCGCCGTGGCGGGTGTAGGTGGTGCCGGGGTGGTCGGGGTCGGGGTGGAAGAGTTCCTCGGTGTTCCAGCCTCGGTCGTCGGGGAACTCGGTGACGGCGTCGCCGCCGGAGGCGACCAGGTCCCACAGTTGTTCGGGGGTGGAGATTCCGCCGGGCAGGCGGCAGGCCATGCCCACGATCGCGATCGGCTCCCGCTGCTCGTCCCGTACGTCTCGTAGTTCTTCGCGCGTTCTGTGCAGCTCCTCCGTCACGCGTCGGAGAAGGTGCCGGATCTGGTCGTCACTCACAGGTCTGCCTTCCGGGGGCACGGGCTGAACAGGGGGGAGTTCTCAGGAGATGCCGAGTTCGTTGCTGATGAAGCTGATGAGTTCGTCGTCCGAGACGGAGGACAGATCCGCCTCGGACGATGAGGCGCCGCTTCCGCCGCCCGTCGCCGTACCGGACGGTGTCTCCACGAGCCGCCGTAGCCGGGCGGCCGCGACCTCGCGGTCGGAAGGTGAGACCGGGGCCCCGGCAAGCAGGCTCTCCAACTCGTCGATCTTGGCCAGCACCGCGGTGAGCGGCGGCTCCGGTTCGGGAACCAGTACGGCGCGCAGATGCTCGACGAGCGCAGCCGGGGTCGGATGGTCGAACACCAGGCTGCTCGGCAGTGCCGTCCCCGTCAGTCGGGCCAGGCGGTTGCGCAGCTCGACCGCCGACAGCGAGCTGAACCCCTGGTCGCGGAAGCCGCGATGGTCGTCCACGTCCGCCGCGGAGCCGTACCCCAGCACGGCGGCGACCTCGGCGCGGACGAGCCTGCGGACCGTCTGCCGCTGGTCGGCCTCGGGCAGCGAGGCCAGTCTGCGCGCGAGGTCCTCCTCGCCCTCGCTGTGTTCCGAGTCGTGGACTGAGCCGGGTGCCGGGGCTCCGGCCGCGTTCTCGCGGGCTTCGGGCAGCTCACCGAGTAGCGGCGAGGGCCGGGAGCCGAGCACCGTGGCCCAGTCGGCCCGGCTGACGACCAGCCTGGTCTCCCCGTGCGTCAGCGCCTCCTCCAGCGCGGTGACGGCGAGGCCGGGGGCCATCGGAGGGAACCCGCCGCGCAGCAACTGCCGCCTGGCGTCGGGACCCGCGATGCCCTCGCCGTCCCAGTGGCCCCACGCGATCGATGTGGCGGGCAGGCCCGCCGCGCGACGGTGCTCGGCGAGCGCGTCCAGGAACGCGTTACCGGGGGCGTAGTTGCCCTGCCCGGCGGTGCCGAGCGTGCCCGTGATCGAGGAGAAGAGCACGAACGCCGAGAGGCCGAGATCACGGGTCAGTTCGTGCAGGTTCAGCGCGCCGCCGACCTTCACCCGCTGTACCCGGTGCATCCGCTCGACCGTCAGCGAGTCGATCAGCGAGTCGTCCAGCACCGCGGCGGTGTGGACGACCGAGGTGAGCGGATGCTCGGGAGGAACCGAGGCGAGGACGGCGGCGAGGGCGTCCCGGTCGGAGACGTCGCAGGAGACGACGGTGGCCTGGGCGCCGAGGTCGGCGAGTTCGGTCACGAGTTCCGCGGCGCCGGGGGCGTCGAGACCCCGGCGGCCGATCAGCAGCAGCCGCCGGGCACCGCGCGCGGCGAGGCGGCGCGCGACGTGGCCGCCCAGGGCCCCCGTGCCGCCGGTGATCAGTACGGTTCCGTCCGGCCGCCACGAAGCGGGGACGGCACCGCCGGGGAGCGGCGCGGGCACCAGCCGCCGCGCGAGGAGTCCCGTGGCGCGGACCGCCAGCTCGGACTCGCCGTGGTCTCCCAGCAGGGCGGTGGCCGCGCTCTCGGCGGTGCGGGCGTCCGGGAGCGGCGGCAGGTCGAGCAGCCCGCCCCACCGTTCCGGCTTCTCCGCGGCGACGACCGGGCCGAGCCCCCATCCCAGTGCTCGCAGGGGGTGGCCGACCGGGTCGGACGGTCCCGTCGACACCGCCCCGCCGGTCGCGATCCACAGCCGGCCGGAGATCCCGGTGGCGTCGAGCGCCTGGATCAGCGCGACCTCGGCGGCACCTCCCCTTGGTACCGCCGGATGCCCGGAAGACAGGGCGTCGTCGAACGAGAGCAGGGACAGCACCCCGCCGACGGCCCGATCGCCGGGCTGCCGGTCGGATCCGGTGCCGGGCGCGCCGTCGAATCGATCGTCGAGTCGGTCGTGGAGAGCGGAGGTCAGGGCCGCGACCAGCGCGTCATGACCGGCCCTCCCGGTGTCCCCGGTGTCCCCGGCATCTCCGACGTCGATCACGACGGGCGTGACCTCGACGCCTCGCGCGGCGAGCGCGCGGGCCAGGGCGTCGGTCCACGCCGCCGCCTCGGCGTGGGCGGGACGCACCAGCAGCCAGCGTCCGGTGACCCGGATCCGGGCCTGCTCCCCGACGGGACGCCACGCCGTGCGGTACCGCCAGGAGTCAATGGTCGAGCGGGTGTCGCTCGCGGTGTGCCAGGAGGCGAGGGCCGGCAGGACCGTGCCCAGCGGGCCCCGCACCTGTTCGCCGTCGGCGCCCAATGTGGCGACCAGGGAGTCGAGGTCGCCACGGCTGACCGTGTCCCAGAAGCGGGCATGCGCCTCGTCGATCCCGCCCGCTCCCGCGGAGGCGTCCGCCGCCTTCCCGCGGTCCAGCCAGTGTCTGCGCCGCTGGAAGGCGTAGGTGGGCAGGTCGACGGTTTTGTGCCGGCCGGTGGGGAGGGTGGCGGGCCAGTTGACGGGGGTGCCGTGGAGGTGCAGGCGGGCGGCGGCGGTGAGTGCGGTGACGACTTCGGGCCGGTCGCGGCGTAGGAGGGGGATTGCTTCGGTGGTGGGGCTGGTTTCGGTGGCGAAGGTGGTGAGGGTGGGGTCGGGGCCGAGTTCGAGGAAGGTGGTGGTGGCGGTTTGGGTGGCGGTGTGGATGGCTTCGTGGAAGCGGACGGGGTGGCGGAGGTGGTTGGTCCAGTAGGTGGGGGAGGTGAGTTGCTGGGGGGTGGCGTGGGTGCCGGTGTGGTCGGAGATGAGGGGGAGGGTGGGTGGGTGGTAGGTGAGGCGGCTGATGGTGGTGTGGAATTGGTTGAG
>NZ_JBFBCF010000079.1:0-3528 GCF_040683035.1 Streptosporangium sp. NPDC051022
TGAGCGGGGTGTTCGCCGAGGTGCTGGGGGTGGAGCGGGTCGGTGTCGAGGATTCGTTCTTTGATCTGGGGGGTCATTCGCTGTCGGCGACTCGGTTGGTGAGTCGTTTGCGTGCGGTGGTGGGGGTGGAGGTTCCTTTGCGTGTGGTGTTCGAGGCGCCGTCGGTGGTGGGTCTTGCGGAGTGGCTGGCGGTTTCGGGCGGGGAGGCTCGTCCGGCGTTGGTGGCGGCGGAGCGCTCTGGTGTGGTTCCGCTGGCGTTCGCTCAGCGGCGTCTGTGGTTTTTGAATCGGCTGGAGGGGCGTTCGGCGACCTACAACGTTCCTGTCGCGTTGCGGTTGGCGGGTGAGCTGGACGTCGTGGCGTTGGGGGCGGCGTTGCGGGACGTGGTCGGGCGGCATGAGTCGTTGCGGACCTTGTTTCCCGAGGTGGACGGGGTTGCCCGTCAGGAGGTTTTGGATGTTTCGTGCTGGCCGGGGTTGCGGGTGGTCGAGGTCGGTGAGGGTGATCTTGGTGTGATGGTCGCGGCGGAGGCCGAGTGCGGTTTTGATGTGTCGGTTGAGTTGCCGTTCCGGGCCTGTTTGTTCCGGGTGTCGGACGGTGAGCATGTGTTGTTGCTGGTGTTGCATCACATCGCGGGGGATGGGTGGTCGCTGGCGCCGTTGGCTCGTGACGTTGCGGTGGCGTATCGGGCTCGTGTGGATGATGTGGCTCCTCGGTGGGCGCCGTTGCCGGTGCAGTATGCCGACTACGCGCTCTGGCAGCGGGAGCTGCTGGGCAGCGAGGAGGATGCGGCCAGCCTGATCAGTCAGCAGCTGGAGTACTGGAAGCATGCGCTGGCCGGGATTCCGGACGAGTTGGGACTGCCGTTCGACCGGCAGCGTCCCGTGCGGGCATCGTATGAGGGCGGCTCGGTCGCGTTCGAGTTGAGCGCGGGGCTGCGGGACGGTTTGGAGCGTTTGGCTCGGGAGCGTCAGGCGAGCCTGTTCATGGTGCTGCAGGCCGGGCTTGCGGCCCTGTTGAGCCGGTTGGGTGCGGGGAGTGATGTTCCGATCGGGTCTCCGGTGGCCGGTCGTACGGATCAGGCGCTGGACGATCTGGTCGGGTTCTTCGTCAACACGCTGGTGTTGCGGACCGATGTGTCGGGGGATCCGTCGTTTCGGGAGTTGGTCGATCGGGTGCGTGAGGCGGATCTGGCCGCCTACGCCCATCAGGACGTGCCGTTCGAGCGTCTGGTGGAGTTGCTCAATCCCGAGCGTTCCATGGCCCGGCACCCCCTGTTCCAGGTGATGCTCACGCTGCAGAACAACTCCGAGGCCGTGCCTGAGCTGTCAGGCCTCACGGTCGAGGTGGAACGGGTTGCGGAAGGCGTCGCCAAGTTCGACTTGGAGTTCGTGTTCGAGCCGGACGGATCCGGCGGGCTGGCGGCGACGATCGAATACGCCACCGAACTGTTCCACCAGGCAACCGCGCAGGCGTTCGGCGACTGGCTGGTCGAGCTCCTTGAGGTCGTGGTGGCCGACCCGGCCCAGACCGTCGGGCAGATCGCGCTGCCTGGAGCCGATCAGTGGCGGGCCGCGGCCGCGGTCCCGGTCGGCACCCCACGGTTGATCGGTTATGTGGTACCGGTGCCGGGTTCAACGATCACCCCGGAAGAACTGCGGGCCTTCGTACGGGAGAACCTGCCGGAGGCGATGGTTCCGGCTGCGATGGTGTTCCTGGACCGTATGCCGTTGAGCGCGAACGGCAAGATCGACCTCAAGGCTCTGCCCAAACCCTCGACGACCGCCCTCGCCGCTTCAGGGAAGGTCGCGCACCGAACCCCGCGTACGTCGTTGGAGGAGGTGTTGAGCGGGGTGTTCGCCGAGGTGCTGGGGGTGGAGCGGGTCGGTGTCGACGACTCGTTCTTTGATCTGGGGGGTCATTCGCTGTCGGCGACTCGGCTGGTGAGTCGTTTGCGTGCGGTGGTCGGGGCCGAGGTTCCTTTGCGTGCGGTGTTCGAGGCGCCGACGGTGGCGGGTCTTGCGGAGTGGCTGGCGGTTTCGGGTGAGGAGGCTCGTCCGGCGTTGGTGGCGGTGGAGCGCTCTGGTGTGGTTCCGCTGTCGTTCGCTCAGCAGCGCCTTTGGTTCCTGAACCGTTTCGACGACGGTACCGCGACCTACAACATTCCTATCGCGTTGCGGTTGGCGGGTGGGTTGGACGTCGTGGCGTTGGGGGCGGCGTTGCGGGATGTGGTCGGGCGGCATGAGTCGTTGCGGACGTTGTTTCCCGAGGTGGACGGGGTCGCTCGTCAGCAGGTTCTGGACGTTTCGTGCTGGCCGGGGTTGCGGGGGGTGGAGGTCGGTGAGGACGGCGATCTTCAGGCGGCGGTTGAGAGGGAAACGCGCCGTGGGTTTGATGTTTCGGTTGAGTTGCCGTTCCGGGCTTGTTTGTTCCGGGTGTCGGGCGGTGAGCATGTGTTGTTGCTGGTGTTGCATCACATCGCGGGGGATGGGTGGTCGCTGGCGCCGTTGGCTCGTGACGTTGCGGTGGCGTATCGGGCTCGTGTGGATGATGTGGCTCCTCGGTGGGCGCCGTTGCCGGTGCAGTATGCCGACTATGCGCTCTGGCAGCGGGAGCTGCTGGGTGATGAGGAGGACGCGGCCAGCCTGATCAGTCAGCAGCTGGAGTACTGGAAGCATGCGCTGGCCGGGATTCCGGACGAGTTGGGACTGCCGTTCGACCGGCAGCGTCCCGCGCGTGCCAGTCATCGTGGGGGTGTGGTGCCGTTTGAGGTTTCGGCGCGGTTGCATCGTGATTTGGAGCGGGTGGCGCGTGAGTCCGGTGCGACGATGTTCATGGTGCTTCAGGCCGGGCTTGCGGCCCTGTTGAGCCGGTTGGGTGCGGGGAGTGATGTTCCGATCGGGTCTCCGGTGGCCGGTCGTACGGATCAGGCGCTGGACGATCTGGTCGGGTTCTTTGTCAACACGCTGGTGTTGCGGACCGATGTGTCGGGGGATCCGTCGTTTCGGGAGTTGGTCGATCGGGTGCGTGAGACGGATCTGGCCGCCTACGCCCATCAGGATGTGCCGTTCGAGCGTTTGGTGGAGTTGCTCAATCCCGAGCGTTCCATGGCCCGGCACCCCCTGTTCCAGATAAACCTGGCCTTCCAGAACAACGTGGTGCCGGAACTGGACCTGCCGGGGCTGTCGTGGACGCCGCTGCCGGTCGACTCGGGGACGGCCAAGTTCGATCTGGCCGTCAGTCTGGCCGAGCGTCGCGATGCCGACGGACTGGACGGATCGCTGGAGTACGCGGCCGATCTGTTCGACCGGGAGACGGTCGAGTTGCTGGCCGCACGGCTGATAGCCGTGCTGGAGGCGGTGGCCGGGGATCCGGACATTCCCGTGCATCGCATAGACGTGCTGATCGGTGGAGAACGGGACCGGGTCCTGGCCGAGTGGAATGACACCGCGCTTGAGGTGCCGGTGGCGACTCTTCCGGAGTTGTTCGAGGCCCAGGTCCGGGAGAGGGGTGCGGCGACCGCGGTGG
>NZ_JBFBCF010000080.1:0-2739 GCF_040683035.1 Streptosporangium sp. NPDC051022
GCCTTGGTCACCGGGTTCTGCCGCACGAAGCCGCGCCATGCCAGCATCGCGAGAAGTCGGTGCGCGGTCGAGGTCGCCACCCCGAGGAGGGCACCGGCGTCCGTGAGCCGCAGCTCGTGCTCCTCACCCAGCAGCAGGATCAGCTTCAGCGCGTTGTCGACCGACTCGATCGGATACTGGGGTGGATCGCCCGGCGACCCGAGCTGTCGATTCTGCACGGCAGAAAGCTTACTTGCAACGTGGGCGCGCTCCTCCTGCACCGCGCGCTCCGATGCCGACCCGACAGGCGGGAGGATCGTCTCCGCGGTGCCACTGCAGCCCGTGCCACCCCACGCCGCCCGCGTGGCTCCCTGTGACGGCCCCGACGGCCCAGGCGCTCTACGGTCGGAGCAGGACCTTCAGGCTGCTGGACGCGTCGCGGGACTGCTCGAAGGCGGCGGCGGCATCGTCGAAGGCGAACTCGTGGGTCGCCAGCGGCGACAGATCGATCCCCTGGGCGTCGGACGCCTGACGATCGACTCGAGGACGGCCTCGTACTCGCGATGAGCGATGGCGAACGACTGCGGGTGCCACAACTGATAGATGTGTAAGCAGCGTTCCGGGTAGGAGTCCACTACCCGCCCCAACGGGATGTCTGCACGCGCGACGCAGCAGCGGAGGAACGCGTGGTGCGCCACCAGCCAGGCGCCCATGTCACCGACTGCCAGCGCCGCATCCATTAGCGTCCCGTACTCGCGCGAAGCGCCGATCTCGGAGCGCAGCATCCGTCCACCGTCCGGCGCGCGCCTAAGGACTCCAGCTGAAGCCGGACACCGTAGAGCTGGTCGACCTCTTCTACGTCCGGGTGATACACCGTCGCTCGGCGATGGTATCGGCCTCGTTTGAGCCTTTCTTCCCGCAGCAAGCGAAACGCCTCGTGCAAATGACCTCCCCGTCGATCCAGGTCTTTCAACTTTCCATCCTGCGTGAGGCGGCAGTGGCGGTGACACTCCACTGCTCGGAAGAGCACTATTTCGCGCTATTGATCCGGACCCCGATGGTCGGAAGCTGTTCAGTGCCGCGTCATCGGCGCAATACGCTGGGAGACGGGGCTTCCTCTGCCCCGGGAGGACACCATGCAACCAGATAACCTCACGGTCACGGCTCGGGTGGCGCGCACAGCCGTCCCCGGGCGGCTGGACGATCTCACCGAGTGGGCGCATGGTTTCACCGGCCGGGCCCAGTCGTTCCCCGGCTACCGGGCCTGGAGTCCCGCGGGGTGGTGGTCTTTCGGGCCCGCGGCGTCGTGACCGCGACGGGGTGAGCCATCGTGCGATGGTCAGTGAGAACGACCAAGAACTCACACAGAAAGACGACACCGCACGATGGCTCTTGACCAGTCTGCCCTCCTCGAGCTGCTCGGGGAACTGAAGCTCACCGGCACCACCGACCGCATCCGAGCCGCGACCGAGCGGCTCTACCAGGAGCTGATCGACGCGGAGACAGCCGCATTCATCGGCGCCGCCCCCTACGAGCGCACGAGCGAGCGCACGACTACCCGCAACGGTTCCCGGCCGCGGGTGCTGTCGACCACGGCTGGGGATCTGGAGTTGCGGATCCCGAAGTTGCGGCAGGGGTCGTTCTTCCCGTCGCTGCTGGAGCGGCGCCGCCGGGTCGACCAAGCCTTGTTCGCGGTCGTGATGGAGGCCTACCTCCACGGCGTCTCAACCCGGAAGGTCGATGACCTCGTCAAAGCGCTCGGCGCTGACACTGGCATCTCGAAGTCCGAGGTGTCCCGCATCTGCCAAGGGCTCGACGCCGAGGTCGCATCGTTCCGCGACCGCTCGCTGTCTGACATCGCCTACCCCTACGTGTTCCTCGACGCGACCTACTGCAAGGTCCGCATCGACCACCGTGTCGTGTCCCAGGCGGTCGTCGTCGCGATCGGCGTCGCCGCTGACGGGCGGCGGGTCGTGCTGGGCTTCGATGTCGGAGACAGCGAGACCGAGGAGTTCTGGAAGCAGTTCCTGCGCTCGTTGAAGACACGAGGTCTGGGCGGGGTGAAGCTGGTGATCTCCGACGCCCACGCCGGACTGAAGAAGGCCGCAGCGACCGTGTTGCAGGGCGCCGCCTGGCAGCGCTGCCGCGTCCACTTCATGCGCAACGTCCTGACCGCCCTCCCGAAGGGCCGGCAGGAGATGGTCGCCAGCGTGATCCGCACGATCTTCGCCCAACCCGACGCCGAGCACATCGATGCCCAGTTCGACGAAGTCGTGCGCATGATCGAGCGCGTCCACCCCAAGACCGCCGTGATGCTCACCGACGCCCGTGACGACATCCTCGCGTTCAAAGCGTTCCCCGCCCGGCATTGGCGACAGATCTGGTCCACGAACCCGCTGGAACGCCTCAATCGGGAGATCAAGCGCCGCACCGACGTCGTTGGCGTGTTCCCGAACAACGCCGCCCTGCTCCGCCTGGCCGGCTCCGTCCTCGTCGAGCAACACGACGAATGGGAAGCCGCCGACCGCCGCTACTTCTCCGAAGCCTCCATGACCGAGCTCACCGCGACCACCCCCACCATCGACGAGGCGGTGATACTCCCCGAGATCACCGCCGCCTAAACTAACGACAGCTGATCATCGCAACGAAGCGAAAGACCACCACTCAAACGGACGCGGCCTTCTGACGGGCCACGCTCACCCCGACACGCTTAGCCGCCCACGTTGCATCCGAACGCTCACCCATCGCCGCGCGAAGAAT
>NZ_JBFBCF010000081.1:0-2432 GCF_040683035.1 Streptosporangium sp. NPDC051022
CTGGGCCGCGAGCGACTCCCGCACCGTCCGCACCGTTCAGGGGTCCACCATCACCTGCACATCCACCAAGGCCACTGCGCTGCGCCTGATCCAGTACACGATCGGAGATCTGTAAATGGCCGACCTCGCCGGGCTCATCCACGAGTTTGAAGCCTCTGGGCCGATCGCTAACCACGCGGCACACCAGGCCTACCTCGACAACGCTGAGCAGCTGCTGGAGCGGGCGGCGCTGATGATCCGCGTGGACGCCGAAATGGCCTCGACCTATCTGCGGAACCGGCGGCCCAAGAAAGGGCGCCGTCTGCCCTGGAGTGAGCGGCTACGCCTATCGCGGCGCACCCGCGCCCACGGCCGACACGCCGGGGACGCGCTCGTCGAGGCGGCGAAAGCGATCCGTAAGTGGCGGATCGTGCACCAGGAGTTCATCGACAAGGAGAAGAAGGCAAGGCGGACCAATGGCTGAGAAGAAGACGATGCAGCAGGTAGCTGCCGAGATCGAGGTCGCACATTTCACCACAGGTCACCCTGCGTACCGCGCTCACCTGGAGCACTGGCGGACACTGCTGTGCGAGATGGCCTTGACCTTGGCTGAGGATTCAGCTCAGACCAGCCGGTGGCTACGCGTCCGCAAGCCCCGCGTAGGAGCGGCCAACTGGTTCGACCGGTTCTTTTTGAGCGTCCGCTTGCGCGGGCACGGCAAAAACGCCGCTGACGCGGTGCTGGAGGCCGCGAAGGACCTCGTGCGGATGGCGGCAGTGCACCAGGAGTACATCGTGCTGGAGACGTCCAGGGCCGCCGACGGCAAGCCTGCTGACAAGTCGGGCCGGTATCGGACGGAGGACGTGTGATGAGCCGCCGAGTCCGTGAGCCCGAAACGGTGCCGCACGTGGGTGGCGGCTGGTGGCTGGTTCATGGCCTGCCGCTGCTTGCCCCAGGGATCGGCTGCCTGATCTGGGCGCTCATCGTGCAGATGGCGCATCTGGCGTGGGGTGGTGACCCGTTCGTCACCCCGGTCCTGGCGCTGCTGTTCTTCGTGCTGGGCGGCGCGGTCACCTACTACGGGTGGCTGGCCGCAGGGAGCCGGCGGGATCTCAGGATCGCTGTGGCCACCAGCGGAGCCGCCGCGACCGGCGTCCTCGTACTGGGCCTGATCTTCGGCCTGACACAGGGATGGCTGCTTTCGGTGTACGTGATCTGCTCGATCGTGGTGTGGGTGCTGTGGGGCATCTGGCGCTCCAGCAAGTACGCCGGAGCCACCAATCACGACGGCGAAGCGACTCCCCTGCTGGAGGCGGTCAAGAACGCCCAGGTCCGCTTCTCTGCGCCCACCGTGGACGAGCGTGGAGTGGTACGGGCGAAGGTCCACACCAAGCCGGGCGGAACCCTGGATGATGCGCGTGCCCTGGTGCCGCTGCTGTCGTCTGCCGCCCGCGCGGTGCCGGGAGGAGCGCACCTGAGTGCTCACCCTGACAAGGACGGTGTCGCCACGCTGGAGATCCCGACCCGCGACAACCTCAAGGGCCGACTGGCCTGGCCAGGGGTGGCCGACTTGCTGGGGTCCCTGCCCACAGAAGCGTTCGCTGTTGCCGAGTATCAGTCCGGCCCGTGCACGGTGCGGCTGATCGGCGACTTCGACAAGGACCGGGGTGCCGAGGACATCAAGCACGTGAAGATCGGCGGCGTCACCCGGTCTGGTAAGTCCACCGGCGCGCTGGTGATCCTGGCGTCGCTGCTGGTCATGCGCCGGTTGAACGTCATCGGCGTGGACCTGACCAAGGAGATGCAGACGTTCGGCCCGGTCGCCCACGGTCTGACGTGGGTGATCACCGATGTTGAGGAGGCGCGCCTGTTCATGGCTCGCCTGCCGAAGGTCATCGAGGGCCGTACCGCGCAGCTGGCCCGTGAAGGGCTGCGCCGCTGGTCGCTGCGGTCGAAGCTGAACCTGATGGTCGTGTGGCTGGAGGAGTCCAAAGAGTTCCGCCGCTTCCAGGCCCAGTACGAGAAGGTCGTCGCCGACGCTGGCTCCGCGGGCATCATGTTCGTCTCCTCCACCCAGGACTGGATTTACCGGCAGGTGTCCACCTCGGTCCGCAAGAACCACGGCGCCGGTATCTGCTTCGGTGTGGAGGAGGCTGAGGACGCCGCGCACGTGCTGCCGGAGCGGGCGATTGCCGCCCTCGGCCGAGGCGGCATGCCGACCTGGGGATCCACCCGGCCCGGCTACTGCTACATCGCCGGGCTCGGTATCCCGGAGAGCAAGTGGGCGCGGATGGCGCGCTTCTATGACCCGTTGGATGAGCAGCTGATTGAGGCTGTCGATCTGGGGGCGCCGTACCGCGCCCCCATGGACGACGTCACTGCGGGCTTGTTCGGCGAGTTGTTTTCTCGCCGGACGGTGTACCGGGCTGCGCAGTGGGGGCAGCCCGTCGAGG
>NZ_JBFBCF010000082.1:0-2376 GCF_040683035.1 Streptosporangium sp. NPDC051022
TCCCGTGCGGTACATCCGTTCGCCCGGTTCCCCGAAGGGACATGCCACGTATCGTTCGCTCGTCAGCCCGGCACGGGCGTGGTACCCCCGAGCCACCTGCACACCGGCCACGTACAGCTCGCCCGTCACACCCACCGGCACCGGCCTCAAGGCCGCGTCCAGCACGTAGATCCGGGTGTTCCAGATCGGCCGGCCGATGGGAACGGACGCACCAGCCTTGCCGTCCTCCAGGTCGATTTCGTGGAAGGCGCATGCGACCGTGGTCTCGGTCGGCCCGTAGGCGTTCAGCATCCGCCGGCCTTCAGACCACTCCGCCAGTGCCGGAGGACAAGCCTCTCCCCCGACGGTGAGGGTCTTGACACCTGCGAAGGCGGTCACCGGCACCCGGGACAGGACCGACGGCGGCAACACAACATGCGTGATGCCCGAATCGGCCAGCACCGCCGCCAACGGCTCCCCGTCGTAAACCGCCGACGGGAGAAGAACCAGGGAGCCTCCGGCGACCAGTGTCCGGCACACCTCGGCGAAGGCGACGTCGAAGGCCGGTGAGGCAAACTGGAGCACCCGGCTGTCAACGTCCACGTCGAACCGCTCGATCTGAACCCTGATCAGGTTGGCGATCGCCGAATGCGGGACGACGACGCCCTTGGGCCTGCCGGTGGATCCCGAGGTGTAGATGACGTAGGCCGAATGAGCGGGGAGCAGGGAACCGAGACGGTCGGCGTCGGTCAGATCCTTCTCGCACCGCATGGCCACTTCCTGCTCGACCAGAGCATCGTCCAGCAGTATGAACACCGGCCCATGGAGATCTGCGAGCTTCGACACGACCGGGCTGACCGTGACCACGCACGCAGGATGCGCGTCGCCCAGCATGTAGGCGATGCGGTCGGCGGGATAGGCCACGTCGATGGGCAGGTAGGCCGCGCCCGCCTTGACGATCGCCAGCAGCGCCACGATCTGCTCGGCGGAACGGGGCAGGGCCAAGGCGACGAACCGCTCAGGTCCCGCGCCATGGGCCACCAGATGGCGGGCCAGCCGGTTGGCGGCCGCGTTCAACTCCGCATAGGACAGGGTGACGTCCCCGCACACCACCGCGGTCGCCGCACCCCTCTCCCGGACCTGGGCCTCGAACAACTCCGGAAGAGTCGCCACCGGCACCTCAAGCGCGGTGTCATTCCACTCGACCAGAACTTGCCGCCGCTCTTCCGGCGACAGCACATCCAGCTGCCCCACCCGCACATCACTGTCAACGGCCACCGCCTCCAGCACGACGGTCAGCCGTGCGGCCAGCAACTCGACCGTCTCCCGATCGAACAGGTCGACCGCGTACTCCAGCGATCCGGTCAAGCCGTCGGCCAGGTCGTCGGCGGTGCGCCGTTCAGCCAGGTTGACAGCTAGGTCGAACTTGGCCGTCCCCAGGTTCACCGGCAGCGGCGTCCACGACAGCCCCGGCAGGTCCAGTTCCGGCACGGCGTTGTTCTGGAAGGCCAGCATCACCTGGAACAGGGGGTGCCGGGCCATGGAACGCTCGGGATTGAGCAACTCCACCAGACGCTCGAACGGCACATCCTGATGGGCGTAGGCGGCCAGATCCGCCTCACGCACCCGATCGACCAGCTCCCGAAACGACGGATCCCCCGACACGTCGGTCCGCAACACCAGCGTGTTGACGAAGAAACCGACCAGGTCGTCCAGCGCCTGATCCGTACGACCGGCCACCGGAGACCCGATCGGAACATCGCTCCCCGCACCCAACCGGCTCAGCAACGCCGCAAGCCCGGCCTGAAGCACCATGAACATCGTCGCGCCGGACTCACGCGCCACCCGCTCCAGATCACGGTGCAACCGCGCCGAAACCTCAAAGGGCACCGCACCCCCGCGATGACTGGCACGCGCGGGACGCTGCCGGTCGAACGGCAATCCCAACTCGTCCGGAATCCCGGCCAGCGCATGCTTCCAGTACTCCAGCTGCTGACTGATCAGGCTGGCCGCATCCTCCTCATCACCCAGCAACTCCCGCTGCCAGAGCGCGTAGTCGGCATACTGCACCGGCAGTGAGCCCCACTCCGGTTTCCGGCCCGCCTGGCGGGCGGCGTAGGCCGCAGCAAGGTCGGCAGCCAACGGCGCCAGCGACCATCCATCTCCCGCGATGTGATGCAACACCAGCAACAACACATGCTCACCGTCCGACACCCGGAACAAACAAGCCCGGAACGGCAGCTCAACCGACACATCAAACCCACGGCGTGTTTCCCCCTCGACCGCCGCCTGAAGATCGCCGCCCTCACCGACCTCGACCACCCGCAACCCCGGCCAGCACGAAACATCCAAAACCTCCTGACGGGCAACCCCGTCCACCTCGGGAAACAAGGTCCG
>NZ_JBFBCF010000083.1:0-2331 GCF_040683035.1 Streptosporangium sp. NPDC051022
GTGACGTCCCCGCACACCACCGCGGTCGCCGCACCCCTCTCCCGGACCTGGGCCTCGAACAACTCCGGAAGAGTCGCCACCGGCACCTCAAGCGCCGTGTCATTCCACTCGACCAGAACTTGCCGCCGCTCTTCCGGCGACAGCACATCCAGCTGACCCACCCGCACATCACTGTCAACGGCCACCGCCTCCAGCACGACGGTCAGCCGTGCGGCCAGCAACTCGACCGTCTCCCGATCGAACAGATCGACCGCGTACTCCAGCGATCCGTCCAGTCCGTCGGCATCGCGACGCTCGGCCAGACTGACGGCCAGATCGAACTTGGCCGTCCCCAGGTTCACCGGCAGCGACGTCCACGACAGCCCCGGCAGGTCCAGTTCCGGCACCACGTTGTTCTGGAAGGCCAGCATCACCTGGAACAGGGGGTGCCGGGCCATGGAACGCTCGGGATTGAGCAACTCCACCAAACGCTCGAACGGCACATCCTGATGGGCGTAGGCCGCCAGATCCGCCTCACGCACCCGATCGACCAACTCCCGAAACGACGGATCCCCCGACACATCGGTCCGCAACACCAGCGTGTTGACAAAGAACCCGACCAGATCGTCCAGCGCCTGATCCGTACGACCGGCCACCGGAGACCCGATCGGAACATCACTCCCCGCACCCAACCGGCTCAACAACGCCGCAAGCCCGGCCTGAAGCACCATGAACATCGTCGCACCGGACTCACGCGCCACCCGCTCCAGATCACGGTGCAACCGCGCCGAAACCTCAAACGGCACCGCACCCCCGCGATGACTGGCACGCGCGGAACGGGGCCGGTCGAACGGCAACTCCAGTTGTTCCGGCAGGTCCATCAGCGCTTGGCGCCAATAGCCGAGCTGCTGACTGATCAGGCTGGCCGCGTCCTCCTCACCCCCCAGCAGCTCCCGCTGCCAGAGCGCGTAGTCGGCATACTGCACCGGCAACGGCGCCCACCGAGGAGCCACATCATCCACACGAGCCCGATACGCCACCGCAACGTCACGAGCCAACGGCGCCAGCGACCACCCATCCCCCGCGATGTGATGCAACACCAGCAACAACACATGCTCACCGCCCGACACCCGGAACAAACAAGCCCGGAACGGCAACTCAACCGAAACATCAAACCCACGGCGCGTTTCCCCCTCGACCGCCGCCTGAAGATCGCCGTCCTCACCGACCTCCACCCCCCGCAACCCCGGCCAGCACGAAACGTCCAGGACCTGCTGACGAGCGACCCCGTCCACCTCGGGAAACAACGTCCGCAACGACTCATGCCGCCCGACCACGTCCCGCAACGCCGCCCCCAACGCCACGACGTCCAACCCACCCGCCAACCGCAACGCGATAGGAATGTTGTAGGTCGCGGTACCGTCGTCGAAACGGTTCAGGAACCAAAGGCGCTGCTGAGCGAACGACAACGGAACCACACCAGAGCGCTCCACCGCCACCAACGCCGGACGAGCCTCCTCACCCGAAACCGCCAGCCGCTCCGCAAGACCCGCCACCGTCGGCGCCTCGAACAGCACTCCGACCGGCACCTCAAGGTCCAGAACCCTGCGGATCCGGCCGACCAATCTGGCCGCGGACAGGGAGTGGCCGCCCAGATCGAAGAACGAATCGTCGACACCGACCCGCTCCACCCCCAGCACCTCGGCGAACACCCTGCTCAGTGCCTCCTCCAACGACGTCCGCGGAGCACGCGACGACACCGGAGAGGAGAGGTCAGGAGCAGGCAACGCCTTGCGATCCAGCTTCCCGTTCACCGTCAACGGCAACGCGTCCAGCACCACCACCGCAGCCGGAACCATGTACTCCGGCAACCGCCCGGCCACGTACTGACGAAGCCCCGCGACATCCACATCACCCACGACGTACGCCACCAGTTGCCGGTCAGCCGGTTGGTCCTCCCGCACTGTGACAACCGAGTCGATGACGCCCTGGTATCGGGCCAGCACCGCTTCCACTTCGCCGAGTTCGATCCTGAACCCTCGAAGCTTCACCTGGTCATCGGTACGGCCGACGAACTCCAACTGTCCGTCCGGCCTCCAGCGGGCCAGGTCACCACTGCGGTACATCCGCTCACCCGGCGCACCGAACGGACACGCCACAAACCGCTCCGCCGTCAGGCCGGGACGTCCCTGATAGCAGCGCGCCAGCCCCGGACCGGACACATACAGCTCACCCGCCACACCCACCGGCACCGGCCTCAAGGCCGCGTCGAGCACGTAGATCCGGGTGTTCCAGATCGGCCGGCCGATGGACGGGGTGCCGCCGCCCGACAGCGGATCGCTCATCGTCGCG
>NZ_JBFBCF010000084.1:0-2299 GCF_040683035.1 Streptosporangium sp. NPDC051022
CCAGGCCGCCGGGCACGGGCACGGTGTCGCCCTGGGGGGAGGTGTAGTAGACCGCCTGGCAGAAGGCCACCCCGCCGTGGGCGATCTCGGGCAGGTGTTCCAGCAGGACGTCCTTGCCGCGCTCGGTGCCGATCAGATCGGGGTAGCCGACCCGGACGACGTCGATGCCCTGTTCGCTCAGGCGCTCAACGGTCCGTTCCACGGACTCCGCGCTCACTGGGCCTCCCTGATTCGTCCGGACACTTCGTTTGGGTGCAAACCATATGTCAGGAAAAGATTCAGAACAAGGGTCGACAATGGGAAATCGACTGATCTTTACTCACGACATATAGCAGCTCAGGGCATATCGTACGGATCCGAACAATACACAACTCCCCCCTGGCCGAAAAGACCTCTCGCCCTCGGTGTACGGCCTTCCGCCCCCCAAAACGGTGATCGGCCGTCCCACAGGACACGGGGCACCCCGGGAACGCGAAGAGCCCGTACGGCGGATGCCGTACGGGCTCTCGCAGACGCGGCGGACCCTCCCCCGCCCGCGTCGCGGCGGGTCAGTCCTGGGGTGCGCCCTGCCCGATCCGGGCGTACGCCGCCGGGTTCGCGGACCTCAGGTAGGCGCCGTAGCAGAGGCCGACGACGCCGACCAGCACCACGACGGCCGGGAGCGCCCAGTTGAGCGCGGAGTCCGGCGGGGTGCCGAGCAGCGCGGAGAAGTTGGTGAACGCGACGTACAGGACGGCCAGCAGCGCGAGACCGGACAGCACCGGGGCGACCACCCGGCTCCAGGCGTTCTCCCCCCGCACGTCACGGCGGAAGAAACCGACCACCGCGAACGAGGTGCACACCAGCAGCAGGATGACCCCCAGCGCGCCGAGGTTGGTGAACCAGTTGAACAGCGTGCCCATCGGGTCGCCGCCGAACAGCCCGAAGGCGAGCACGACGACCATCGCGAAGACGGTCTGGCTGATCGATCCCATGTACGGCGAGCCGTGCCGGGGGTGGGAGAGCCCCAGCTTCGGGGGCAGCACGCCCTCGCGGCCGAGAGCGAAGAAGTAGCGCGCCACGGCGTTGTGGAAGGAGAGCGTGGCGGCGAACACCGCCGTGATCAGGAAGACCTGGCCGAGAGTGGAGAAGCCCGAGCCGAGCGTACGCTCACCGAGCACGAAGACCAGCTCAGGCCCGTGCTCACGGGAGGCGTCGATGATCTTGTCAGTCCCGGCGCCCATCGCGGTGGCCCAGGCGGTGAAGGCGTAGAAGACACCGATCACGGCGACGGCGATGTAGGTGGCCCGGCTGACGGTCCTGCGCGGGTCGCGGCACTCCTCGCTGTAGATCGCCCCGGACTCGAAGCCCATGAAGGCGGCCATCGTCCACAGGAACGCGGCTCCCACGGCACCGGTGGTCAGCGCGCTCCAGCTGAACGGCTCCAGCGACAGCCCCTGCGGGGCGGAGGCGACCTGGGAGATGTCGAAGACCAGGACGAGCAGACCCTCGCACACCAGCAGGACGGCGAGCACCCTGGCGTTGAGATCGATCCGGCGGTAGCCGAGGAAGGCGATGACCACCAGGAAGAACAGCGAGACCACCCACCAGGGCAGATCCACGCCCAGGGAGCTGGACAGGAATCCCGCGGTACTGAAGCCGAGCAGGCCGTAGAGGCCGACCTGCATCGCGTTGTAGGCCACCAGCGCGACGAAGGCGGCGCCGACGCCGGGAACGCGGCCCAGACCATGCGTGATGTAGGCGTAGAACGCGCCCGCGTTGGAGATGTGACGGCTCATCGCGGCGTATCCCGCGGAGAAGAGGGCGAGCACGGCGGCCAGAATGAGGAACATCATCGGCACACCGAGAACGCCGGTGGTGGCGAAGTTCTGCGGAGTGCCGCCCGCGGCCACCGTGAGCGGGGAAGACGCCGCGACCACGAAGAACACGATGTCCGGTACCCCGATGCGCCGCCGCGACAGGGTGGCCGGAGCGGCCGCCGATTCGTTGACAGTCATGGCAACCTTCCACTGGGACAGAACGGAAGTATGGGGCGGAACGGAAAAGTGATTCGTTCGCCCCCATACGACCTGCGTGGCCGGGATCGTACGTGTACAAATGAAGATGACGCAAGACCTGTTTTCGCAGGTCCGCGTCTGCAAGAGTTCTACGATGCCCGCCGGCCGACGTCCGATCCGAAGGAGCATGTGTGCCCGCGTACCACCCGTTGACGGAGACCGAGGAAGCGGTGAACCGCCGCCTCGGGGACATCCCGATCAGACGCGAGGCACTGGCCGCCGTCTCCAATCTGCACCGGGCC
>NZ_JBFBCF010000085.1:0-1958 GCF_040683035.1 Streptosporangium sp. NPDC051022
CGCAATGCTGCATGCGGATGCTCGGGCATCTCCAACGCGCGTTGACTGATGGGGATCTCGCCATCGAGAATCCGCCGCAGGATCGCGATGCTAGTGCTGCGGCTCATCCAGCGCAGAAGCCGGTCCGCGTCGTGCTTGTAGGAAAGGAGATAGTGGCGTAGAGGTTCGAGGGCAGCACGCGCGTCGCTATCCGACGCTTCGGAGAATAGCTCCTCGACTTGTTTCACCAGATCGCAGCCCGAGCACAGCGTCCGCCGTGCCCCCCGTTCGCCTCCGCATTCATTGCAGGTGAAAAGTGGTGCGTTCCCCCCTGTGCGTCAGGATGGGGTGAGACACCAGCACTGCTGACCTTCGCACTGCACGGGGCGAGAACGGACCAATACTGAGATGACGATGACGGTTGCTGACGTCGGCACCGATGATGGGGCTATGGCTCCTCGTGCTGACCGGCCCAAGAGGCGGACGTTCACCGCCGAGTTCAAAGCGGCGATCCTGGCCGAGTACGACGCCGCGGACCGCTCTGGGCGTGGGGAGATCCTGCGCCGGGAGGGCCTGTACACCTCCCACATCATCGAGTGGCGCAAGGCCGCGGCCGCCGGCTCGCTGTCCGGGCTGGGCAGCAAGCCGCGGGACCGGCGCGAGCGGGAGCTGCAGGCGCTACGGGCCCGGGCGGAGAAGGCCGAGGCCGAGCTGGCCAAGACCAGGGCGGCGCTGGACCTGATGGGAAAAGCACACGCGCTCTTGGAGACGCTCTCCGAGAGCGCGGACAAGCCGCCGCGGTCGCCGCGGTGATCAACCCGGCCGTCGACGGGCTGGCCGAGCACGTCGGCACCGCGGCTGCGTGCGCGCTGCTGGGTCGCTCCCGCGCCAGTCACTACCGGGCCAAGAACCCGCCACCGCCACGTCCACGGACACCGCGGCCGGCACCGGCGAACAAGCTGTCCGCCGCCGAGCGGGCCCACGTGCTGGCCGTGTTGACCAGCCAGCGGTTCGCGGACAAGTCGGTCGCCCAGGTCTGGGCCACGCTGCTGGACGAGGGCACCTACCTGTGCTCGATGTCCACGATGCACCGGATCCTGCGCGAGCACGACATGGCCGGGGAACGGCGCCGGCAGGCGAGCCACCCGCCCCGGACCCGGCCCGAGCTCGTCGCGACGGCGCCGGGGCAGGTGTGGAGTTGGGACATCACAAAGCTCAAGGGGCCGGAGCGGGGCGTGTACTACGACCTGTACGTCGTGCTCGACATCTTCTCCAGGTTCGTCGTGGGCTGGACCATCGCGGCCCGCGAGGACGCCGAGATCGCCAAGAACCTGCTCGAGCACGCCATGGGCATCCATGGCGTGCCGGAGGCGATCCACGCCGACCGCGGGACCTCGATGACCTCCAAACCGGTCGCTCAGCTGCTCGTCGACCTCGGGGTGGCCAGGTCGCACTCCCGCCCGCACGTGTCGAACGACAACCCTTACAGCGAGGCGGCGTTCAAGACGCTGAAGTACGCCCCGGTCTTCCCCGAGCGCTTCGGGTCCCTGGCCGACGCCGGCGCGTTCGCCGAGCAGTTCTTCGCCTACTACAACCACGAGCACCGCCACTGCGGGATCGGGCTGCACACCCCCGCCAGCGTCCACTTCGGCACCGCCGGGCAGGTCCGCGCCCAGCGCCAGGCCACCCTGGACGCGGCCTACGCCGCCCGTCCCGAGCGCTTCGGCCACCGCCGACCCCAGGCGCCCAAGCTGCCCGAGGCCGCCTGGATCAACCAGCCCTCACAGGAGGCCCTCATACAGACCGCCTGACGGAATCTGTCTCACCCGCCTTGACACTTTCCGCTTCGATTACAGCCCGATCACGGAGCGACCGACGATTTCGTGGCCGAATGGGGCCCGAGTGGCGTTCTATGTCGGGCTGAACATCGAGCACTATCAGATCGACAAGCCCTCCACGAGCATCTTCGGCGGTACCGC
>NZ_JBFBCF010000086.1:0-1895 GCF_040683035.1 Streptosporangium sp. NPDC051022
GATGCTCCTCGACAACCCCAACAGCGTCCCCATGGACGCCGCATGGGACGACGACGACTGGTGGAACCTCGCCGCCACACGTGACCGCCACGAGCACAGCTCCGTCCTCACCGCCATCCACAACCAGTGGGCAGCGCCCCGGTTCGGCGACGACGCGGAGATCCTGCTGCGCCTAGCCGAGATAGAGCGTGACGCCCCACCCGTCCCCAGCCACGAGCCGCACCCTCAAGAGGTTCAGGAGACGCCGAAAGCTCCAGAGCAGGCCAGCGAAGAGCACCCGCCAGCCCCCGCACCCACCGCTCGGCGCCCCCTCATCCCCGGCTGGGCGACCTACCCCTTAGGTGGGGCGGCTGGCTTAGCTCTGGTCGCGGTAGTGGCGGCAGTACCCAACTACGACCTCAAAACAGCCGCCGGCCTGGCCCTGATCATCCTCGTGCTCGCCCTGGTCACCACCACTCACCGCCGCGGAGGACACCAGTGACCGCCAAACGCCGCCCTGCCCGGCGCACCACCACCCGCCCACCAGCCCGGCCCGCTCGCCCCACCCGCACCGCCCGCCGCGACGACTCCCTGGAAAAACTCCTGCGCACCGCCTGGCGCGGACTTCACCACCTGGCCCGCGGCTGCGGCGTCATCATCCGCGCAGCGACCGGAGGCCCCGCCGAGGTGTCCGAAGCCACCCGCCGCGACGGCACCGCCCTAGCCCTTGTCGCCGCCGCAGTCGCCCTGGCCGTCCTGCACAACCAAGGTCCGGCGCAGCTACCGGTGCGTGTCCTGGCCGGCGGCCCGGTCTGGCTGCTCCCCATCGTGTGGCTGCTCTGGCTAGGAGTGCGCCTGTGGCGCCGCCCCGACCAGCACGCCGTGACCATGCGCCGCGGAACCGGCCTGGCCCTCATCACAGTGGCTACGGCTGGGCTCGTTCACATCCTGTGCGGCACCCCCACCCTCACCGCCTCCTGGGAGACCATCGCCGCCAGCGGCGGCCTACTCGGCCTGGCATCCTCGTGGCCGTCTCTGTACCTGCCGGGCCTGCTGGTGGCGGTCGCCCTCATCGCGTTCGGCGGCTACGGCCTGATGCTCGCCGCCCCGCTGCGCCGGCTACGCCTGCCGGAGCGGCTGCCGAACCTGGCCCGCTACAGGGTGGACGTTGAAGACGACACACCCGACGACGAAACCGCCAAGGAGGACGAGCCCGAGGAGAAGCAGAAGGCCGCCGAGGAGGACGCTCCGACAGTGGAGATCCCCGCCCAGCGAAAGGCCACCCCTGAAAGCACCCAACCGGACACCTACACCCCGCCCAGCATCGACACTTTGAAGGCTGGCAGTGCACCCAGGCCTCAGACCAAGGCCAATGAGGTCGTGGTGGGCGCGATCGGCGGGGTACTGGAGGAGTTCGGCATCGACGCGAAGGTGACTGGCTATACCCGCGGCCCGACCGTCACCCGCTACGAGATCACACTCGGCCCTGCCACGAAGGTGGAGAAGGTCACGGGCCTGACCAAGAACATTGCCTACGCCACGAAGTCGGCCGATGTCCGCATCATCAGCCCCATCCCCGGCAAGTCCGCGATCGGCGTCGAGATCCCCAACACCGACAAGGACCTAGTCGCCCTCGGCGACATCCTGCGCAGCCAGGCCGCCCAGGCCGAGCACCACCCCCTGGTCGTCGGCCTGGGCAAGGACGTCGAGGGCAAGGTCGTCATCGCCAACCTCGCGAAAATGCCGCACCTACTGATAGCCGGCGCCACCGGCGCCGGCAAGTCCGTCTGCGTCAACAGCCTCATCTGCTCCGTCCTCACCCGCGCCACGCCCGACGAGGTGCGGATGGTGCTGGTCGACCCCAAGCGGGTCGAGCTGTCCGTCTACGAGGGCATCCCGCACCTCATCACGCCGAT
>NZ_JBFBCF010000087.1:0-1516 GCF_040683035.1 Streptosporangium sp. NPDC051022
TGAACGCCTGGCCTGATCTGGTAGTAGATAAGCGATGGGGTGACGCAGGAAGGTAGCCCAGCCCAGGCGATGGTTGTCCTGGGGTAAGCATGTAGGGAGAGAGGTAGGCAAATCCGCCTCTTATGTATCCTGAGATGTGATGCCGAGCCGATTGTGGCGAAGTGGGTGATCCTATGCTGCCGAGAAAAGCCTCTAGTGAGTGCTGTGGCGGCCCGTACCCGAAACCGACTCAGGTGGTCAGGTAGAGAATACTAAGGCGATCGGGTGAACTGTGGTTAAGGAACTCGGCAAATTGCCCCCGTAACTTCGGGAGAAGGGGGGCCTTCGCTGGTGATGGATCTTGCATCCGGAGCTGGTGGGGGTCGCAGAGGCCAGGGGGAAGCGACTGTTTACTAAAAACACAGGTCCGTGCGAAGTCGTAAGACGATGTATACGGACTGACGCCTGCCCGGTGCTGGAACGTTAAGGGGACCGGTTAGCTGCATTCGTGTGGCGAAGCTGAGAACTTAAGCGCCAGTAAACGGCGGTGGTAACTATAACCATCCTAAGGTAGCGAAATTCCTTGTCGGGTAAGTTCCGACCTGCACGAATGGCGTAACGACTTCCCCGCTGTCTCAACCGCAGACCCGGCGAAATTGCATTACGAGTAAAGATGCTCGTTACGCGCAGCAGGACGGAAAGACCCCGGGACCTTCACTATAGCTTGACATTGGCGTTTGGAACGGTTTGTGTAGGATAGGTGGGAGACGGTGAAGCCGCAACGCTAGTTGGGGTGGAGTCATTGGTGAAATACCACTCTGGTCGTTTTGAACGTCTAACTTGGGTCCGTGATCCGGATCAGGGACAGTGTCTGGTGGGTAGTTTAACTGGGGCGGTTGCCTCCTAAAGGGTAACGGAGGCGCCCAAAGGTTCCCTCAGCCTGGTTGGCAATCAGGTGTCGAGTGTAAGTGCACAAGGGAGCTTGACTGTGAGACCGACGGGTCGAGCAGGAGCGAAAGCTGGGACTAGTGATCCGGCGGTGGCTTGTGGAAGCGCCGTCGCTCAACGGCTAAAAGGTACCCCGGGGATAACAGGCTGATCTTCCCCAAGAGTCCATATCGACGGGATGGTTTGGCACCTCGATGTCGGCTCGTCGCATCCTGGGGCTGGAGTAGGTCCCAAGGGTTGGGCTGTTCGCCCATTAAAGCGGTACGCGAGCTGGGTTTAGAACGTCGCGAGACAGTTCGGTCCCTATCCGCTGCGCGCGCAGGAGACTTGAAAGGGGCTGTCCCTAGTACGAGAGGACCGGGACGGACGAACCTCTGGTGTGCCAGTTGTTCCGCCAGGAGCATGGCTGGTTGGCTACGTTCGGAAGGGATAACCGCTGAAAGCATCTAAGCGGGAAGCTCGCCTTGAGATGAGGTCTCCCACCCTGTGAGGGGGTAAGGCTCCCGGTAGACGACCGGGTTGATAGGCCGGAGGTGGAAGCGCAGTAATGTGTGGAGCTGACCGGTACTAATAGGCCGAGGACTTGACC
>NZ_JBFBCF010000088.1:0-1506 GCF_040683035.1 Streptosporangium sp. NPDC051022
TCCTCCTTGACGCAGTGGGCCAGTGCGGTGGCGGCGCGCCAGCAGTCGAGGTAGGTCGAATACAGCGGGGTCGGCGCGATCCGGACGATGTCCGGCTCGCGGGCGTCGGTGACGACCCCGTGCTCCAGGCGCAGCCGCCGGGCCAGCTCGGCGGCGCTGCCGCGCTCGATCCGCAGCGACAGCTGACAGCCCCGGCGCTCCGGGTCGCGCGGGGTGACCACGCTGAGCGGCCGGGTGGGGGTGACCTCGTCCAGCAGGCTCTCCAGGTATCCGGTGAGCCGCACGCTGCGGGCCCGCAGCTCGGTCATCCCGGCCTGGTCGAACAGGTTGAGCGAGGTGCGCACCGGGCCCATCGCGTAGATCGGCGGGTTGGAGATCTGCCAGGCGTCGGCGCTGGCCGGCGGCCGCGAGACCGGGTCCATCCGGAAACGGGTCGACTGCTCGGTGCTCCACCAGCCCTCGAACCGCTGCAGGCCGGGGTCGCCCAGGTGCCGCTGGTGGACGAAGACGCCGCCGAGGGCGCCGGGGCCGGAGTTGAGGTACTTGTAGGAGCACCAGGCGGCGAAGTCCGGCCCCCAGTCGTGCAGCCTCAGTGGAACGTTCCCGGCGGCGTGCGCCAGATCCCACCCCACCACGGCGCCGGCCGCGTGCCCGGCCGCGGTGATCGCGGGAATGTCCATGAGCTCACCGGTGAGATAGTTGACCCCGCCGAGCATCACCAGCGCGACCGTCTCCCCCTCACGCTCCAGGAAGTCGAGCACCTCCCGGCCGTCGCCGAGCCGCACCACGGCGGTGTCGGGGTCCAGGCCGTGGAAACGTGCCTGGCTGCGCACCGCGTAGCTGTCGGAGGGGAACGCGGTGTCCTCGATGACGATCTTCGTCCGGCCGCCCCGCGGCCGGTAGAACGACACCATCAGCAGATGCAGGTTGACCGTCAGCGAGTTCATGATCACGGTCTCTTCGGGCAACGCACCCACCAGCCGCGCAGCCGGCGCGGTGAGCAACCCGTGATACGGCAACCAAGG
Organism: Streptosporangium sp. NPDC051022; assembly: GCF_040683035.1. Taxonomy (NCBI): domain Bacteria; kingdom Bacillati; phylum Actinomycetota; class Actinomycetes; order Streptosporangiales; family Streptosporangiaceae; genus Streptosporangium; species Streptosporangium sp. NPDC051022. The sequence continues at coordinate 1,026 of NZ_JBFBCF010000088.1, forward strand.
CCGGCCGGCCTCCAGATGGCCCTCCACCCCGAGCCGGGCCCAGGAGGCCAGATCCTCCAGCAGCTCCGCCTGCGTCGCCCTCGGCTGCAACCCCAGCGAGTTACCGGCCAGATACGCACTCTCCGGATAACCGCCCCCGTCGGCGGGCGGAATGAGGAAAAGCTCCCGGCGGCCGGGATCTGCGGCGTCACGCCGCAGCGCGTCCTGCTCCGTCGCCGACAACAGGCCGGATGCCGGCGGGCCGGATTTCAGCGGATGAATCATGTCCGTCTCTTCCTTCACATATGGGTTCTGGCCGACCACGGCTCACATATGGGTTCTGGCCGACCACAGCTCGGGGAAAACCACCCGCGCCATACTGCGCTCCAGCCACGCCAGACCGTTGGAGCCGCCACTGCCCGGCTTGGCGCCCATCGAACGACGGACCGCGGCCAGGTGCCGGTAACGCCAATCCCCGAACTGCTCGGCCACCTCGGTGAGC
>NZ_JBFBCF010000089.1:0-1496 GCF_040683035.1 Streptosporangium sp. NPDC051022
ATGCCCTGTTCGCTCAGGCGCTCAACGGTCCGTTCCACGGACTCCGCGCTCACTGGGCCTCCCTGATTCGTCCGGACACTTCGTTTGGGTGCAAAACATACGCCTCGAACGCCCCGGGAACAAGGCTCCCACAAGGGAGGCCGTCGTTCCCGTAGTGACATCTAGCAGTTCAAGGCATATCGTATGGCCCCAAACAGTCTGAATGACCGAGACGTCCCCTAGACAAGGAGGCATCGTGGCCACGGTGCGCGGCTTCTTCACTCCCAAGACGGCGACCGGCCGCTCCTCGCTGGTCCCCGCTCCGCCTTGGTACTACTCCGGTGACCTGCTCACTGTCGAGTACCGTACCGACCCCGCCCGGGTCGCCGAGCTCCTGCCCGAGCCCCTGACGCTCGCCGAGGAGGACCCCGGCGCGGTCGCCGTCATCTGGGCCGACTGGCAGTCCTGCTCCGGCACCCGCGAGGAGCTTCTGGACCCGGTGCGCTCGCAGTACAAGGAGTGCTTCGTGGTGGTGCGTTGCGCCTACCAGGGTAGGACGTTCTCCCGCTGCGTCTACATCTGGGTCGACAAGGACTTCGCGATCGCCCGCGGCACGCACCAGGGCTACCCCAAGAAGCTCGGCTCGATCCACCAGACCCGCCCCTACCCCTTCGGGTCGGCCGCGCCCCGCATCGGCGAGGGCGGCACGTTCGGCGCCACCCTGGCCGCCGCCGACCGCCGTCTGGCCCAGGCGGTGGTACGGCTGCGCGAGCCCAGCGAGACCAACGGCTTCGTCAACGGCCACCCGATGGCCCACAACCGCTGGCTGCCCTCCATCGAGCCGGGCGGCGGCCTGGCCCTGGACGAGCTGATCGTCAGCGGCGGACAGTCCTTCGAGGGTGGCCAGGCGTGGAAGGGCGACGCCGAGATCGAGCTGTTCGAGGCCCCCACCGAGGAACTGGCCGCGCTGCGCGTGGACGAGGTCATCGGCGGTTACTACCGGCAGGTCGGAGTCGTCTGGAACGGCGGCACCCTCCTGGAGTCCGGCACCTCGGCCGCCGAATAGCGATCATTCCCGCTCCCTGATCGTGCGGGAGCATGGAGCCCAGGCGTGAGAAGGGCCCGTACGGTGGAAACCACCACCGTACGGGCCCTTGCCCATATGGCGGTCGTTCTCCCCCACAGCGGGAACGGCCTGTTGACGGGCACAGCGATCTTCCGCTGGGATGGGTAGGGGAGCGCTCCCCTGCCGCCCGCCGTCCTCGGGCATCCCGGGGGAGCGAACCATCGCCGCGAATCGCGCGTTTCGTGTGGCCAGAATCACACGTATACGAACGACACTGGCGTGAAGACCTGCTTGTCTGCCAGGTCGCCCTCCACCGCCGTTAGACACCGAAGGAGCATGCGTGCCCGCGCACTACTCGTTGACGGAGACCGAGGAAGCGGTGAACCGCCGCCTCGGGGACATCCCGATCAGACGCGAGGCACTGGCCGCCGTCTCCAATCTGCACCGGGCC
>NZ_JBFBCF010000090.1:0-1422 GCF_040683035.1 Streptosporangium sp. NPDC051022
GAGGTGGAGGTAGGTGGTGGGGATCATGTAGTCGGGCAGGTGGGGGGTCAGGTGGGTGCGCAGGTCGGTGGTGGTGGGGGTGTGGCCGGGGCGGGTGGTGAGGTAGGCGGTCAGGCGGGCCACTCCGGTGGGGTCGGGGTGGGTGGTGACCGCGGCGTGGACGATGTGCGGGTGGGCGGCCAGAACGATTTCGATCTCGGTGAGTTCGATGCGGTAGCCGCGGATTTTGTGCTGGGTGTCGGTGCGGCCGTGGAAGAGGAGGTGGCCTTCGGGGGTTTGGGCGGCCAGGTCGCCGGTGCGGTAGAGCCGCTCGCCGTTTTGCCCGGTGGGGTGGGGGGTGAAGTGGCGGGCGGTGAGGGCGGGCCGGTTGAGGTAGCCGTGGGCGAGGCTGGGGCCGCTGATGCAGATCTCACCGAGCTGGCCGGGCAGGGTGGGGGTGCCGGTGACGGGGTCGAGGAGGTGGACGCGGCGGTCGCCGATGGGGGTGCCGATCGGGATGGTGGGGCGTTGCAGGTCGGCGGGGGTGACGGGGTGGGTGGTGGTGAAGACGGTGCACTCGCTGGGGCCGTAGCAGTGGATGAGGCGGGTGTCGGGTAAGGCGGTCAGGGCGGTGCGGACGTGGGCGGGGGAGACGGTTTCGCCGCCGAACAGCAGGTGGTGCAGGCCGGCCAGGAGGTCGGGGCGGCTGGCCATGATGGTGTTGAAGGCGGCGGTGGGCAGGAACAGGGTGGTGACGGCGTGGGTGTGGGCGGTTTCGGCGACGGTGAGGGGGTCGCGGTCGGGCCCGGGGTGGATGAGGACGGAGCCGCCGTTGAGCAGGGGCGGCAGGATCTCGACGAGGTTGCCGTCCCAGGACAGGGCCGAGTGCAGCAGGCTGATGGTTTGGGGTCCCCAGGTGGCGTAGTCGACGCCGGTGTAGAAGCCGGGGATGGCGCGGTGGGGGACGAGGGTGCCTTTGGGTTTGCCGGTGGAGCCGGAGGTGTAGGGGACGTAGAAGACGTCGTCGGGGCCGACCGGGATGCCGGGGTTGGTGGTGGGGTGGGTGGCGATGAGGGCGGCGTCGTGGGTCAGGCTCAGCCGGGGTGTGGGGGTGTGGGTCCAGGTGAGGGGGTCTGCGGTGATGACGGTGTGCAGGCCGGTCTCGGTGGCCATGAGTTTGAGGCGTTCGTCGGGCAGGCCGTCTTCGAGGGGGACGTAGCCCGCTCCGGTTTTGAGGACGGCGAGCAGGGCGGTGACGTAGTGGGCGCTGCGGGGGATGCGCAGGCCGATCAGGTCGCCGGGGGTGACGCCGCGGGTGTGCAGGGTGTGGGCGAGTTGGTTGGCGGCGGTGTTGAGTTGCCGGTAGGTCAGGGTGCGGCCGCCGGGTTCGATCAGGGCGGTGGCGTCGGGGTGCTCCCGCACCCCCCACTCAAACACCTCGTG
>NZ_JBFBCF010000091.1:0-1415 GCF_040683035.1 Streptosporangium sp. NPDC051022
TAGGGCTTGGTTAGGTGGGGACAGATTGGGCGTGTCTGGGTAACGCGCGGCGGCAGGTGGGGCAGATCCCGGCCCAGCAGGCCAGGATCAGCTGTAACCCGGCGATGACCTGATAGGTACTCAAGCCACGGCCGGCGCTTTTGGGTTGAGCCGTTCCAGAGTGCAAAACGCGTGAGCGACCGAGACCAGCGTGACATGGTGATGCCAGCCGCTCCAGGTACGGCCCTCGAAGTGGTCCAGGCCCAGCCCGGTCTTCAGCTCACGGTAGTCGTGCTCGACCCGCCAGCGGATCTTCGCCATTCTCACCAGGTCCCGCAGCGAGATGTCGCCAGGCAGGGTAGACAGCCAGTACTTGGCCGGCTCGGGCTGCCGGGCCGGCCATTCGGCCAAAAGCCAGCACTCCGGCAAGTCCCCACCGGCGCAGGCGCGGCGGATCGTCCGGCCCGCGGGCCGCACCCGCAGCGCGACGAACCGGGAACGCAGCGCCCCCTTGGACCCGGCCCGCCACGTCACCGTATGCAGCGCGCGCCGCCCGGCGGCCATCACGACCTGCCGGGCCGAGCACGGCTTGTCCCGGTAACGCGGCACCGGCCGCCGCCCGGTCCCGCTCCAGGGCGGGGCGGTGCGACAAGCCCCGGCACCCAGCAGCGCGATATCGGAACGCACCCCCACCACATACGGGATGTCCCGCTCGGCCAAAGCCAGGCGGAAGGCGCCGTCTTGGCCATAGCCCTCATCGGTGACGACCAGCGGAGGGCGCAGCCCCCAGCTTTCCAGCTCATCGAGCATGTCGACGGCCAGCCGCCACTTGACCACATGCCCGACGTCCTCAGGGATCCTGGCCCGGCACCGCCGCGCCCTGACCGCCTGGGCGTCCCCGGTTCCCGGCGCGGCCGGATCCCACTGCTCCGGCACGAACAGGCGCCAGTTCACCGGGCAGGAGGCGGTATCGGTGACCAGATGCACGCTGGGAGCGACCTGGCAGTTGGCGGTCTTGCCCAGCGCCCCGCAGTACTGCGGCGCCACCCCCGGCGACTCATCGCCGTCCTTGACAAAGGACACATCATCGATCACCCACGCCACCGGGACGATCGCCGCCTCCATCCGCCAGGCCAGCTCGGCCAGCACCAGCTGATGCGCCCACGGGGCATCGGTGAGAAACTGCTGCAACCCCTGGCGGTCCACCCCCAGCCGGGCCGCCATCGGCTCCATCGACTTGCGCGCCCCGTTGGTCAGCAGCCCGCGCACATACCATTGCCCCCACCGCCGCCGATCAGCCCGGCCGAAACAGTCGAACACCTCGGCGGCGAAGGTTTCCAGCCGCTCGCGTGCGGCCTCGAGTTCTTGTGGTGTCATCCCTGTCACCCCCGAACGGGAGACACACCCTCACCACCCAAGGTAACCAAGCCCTACTA
>NZ_JBFBCF010000092.1:0-1334 GCF_040683035.1 Streptosporangium sp. NPDC051022
TGAGGTTCCCCCGGTTTCCCGGAGTGTTTCCTATCTGGTTTCGGTCAGCTCGGTGTGGCCGCTGACGGTGTCGGGTAGGTCGTGTTGCTGGGCGTACCAGGCGGCTTCGTACTCGTCCGGCGAGAGTCCGCCCAGGCCTTTCTGGATACGGCGAGGGTTGTACCACCCGTCGATGTAGCGGAACAGAGCCGTATCGGCTTCCTCGCGGGTGGCCCAGGTGTTGCGGTATACCAGCTCAACCTTGATCGTTGACCAGAGGTTTTCGGCGAGCGCGTTGTCGAAGCTGTCGCCCACGCTGCCGGTCGAGGGCGCGATGCCCGCGTCGGCCAGGCGCTGGGTGAAGCGAATCGCCGTATATTGGCAGCCCTTGTCCGAGTGATGGATCAACTGTCCGGCGCGCACGTCACGGCTCCACAAGGCGAACTCCAGCGCGCCGAGCACCAGGTCGGTGCCGGCCCGGTCGGAGGTCTTCCAGCCCACGACGCGGTTGGAGAAGGCGTCGCGTACCGAGGCCAGCCACAGAACGCCCTCGCCGGTGAGGATGCGGGTGAGGTCCGCCACCCACAGCCGGTTCGGCGACGGCGCGGAGAAGTCGCGGTTGACCAGGTCGGGCGCCGCCTGATGGCGCGGGTCTTGGCGAGTGGAGCCGGTCTTGAAGCCCTTGCGCATGAAGGCTCCTTGCAGGCCGGCCGCTCGCATGAGGCGCTCGACACGCTTGCGGGAGACGTGAACGCCGCGGCGGCGTAGCTCCAGGTGGATCCGGGGCGATCCGTAGGTGTCGGCGAACTCGTGGCCGGCCCGGATCTTCTTGATCTCCTCCAGCAGCAGGGCGTCGGACATCGCTCGCGTGCTGGGTCGGGCGGCACGGGTTCGCCAGTCGTAGTAGGTGGAGACGGGGATGCCCAGGACCCGCAGAATGAGTTCGACCGCGGCAAGGCCGGGGTGTTCGTCGATGAACCTCATGGCCGCCGCCGGGTCGGGTCGAACTCCTGGGCGAAATAAGCGCTGGCCGCCCGCAGGATCTCGTTGACCCGCCGCAGTTCGGCGTTTTCCCGGGCCAGTCGTCGGTTCTCCTCCAGCATCGCAGTTGTCGGCAGGTCGTCGCGCTCGCCGTGGTCGGCCTGGTCCTGCCGGATCCAGTTCCGCAGCGCCTCCCGATGGATGCCCAGTTGGTCGGCCAGGTGTGCGATGACCGGCTTGGGCTCAGCTTGCCGGTACAGCCTCAGCGCTCGCTCGCGCAGTTCCAGCGGGTACTTCCGCTTCCCCATGATCGAGACCTTTCCCATGATCCGTGGACCATGATCCAAAGCCTCCGGAAAAACGGGGGAAGCTCA
>NZ_JBFBCF010000093.1:0-1297 GCF_040683035.1 Streptosporangium sp. NPDC051022
GGCAGATTCCAGGGGTCGTTGCAACACGGCTTGTTAACTGGCTTCGGCCAGGAGCTTAGCGAGGCGCTCGGCTGGGGTATCCCAGCCGAGCGTTTTGCGTGGGCGGCCGTTGAGTTCAGCGGCGACTGCCGCCAGGTCGTCGGGGGTGTGAGCGGCCAGGTCGCTGCCCTTGGGGAAGTACTGGCGGAGCAGGCCGTTGGTGTTTTCGTTGCTGCCTCGCTGCCAGGGTGAGTGGGGGTCGCAGAAATAGACGGGCATGTCAGCGGCCATGCTGAACTGATGGTGCAGGCCCATCTCCGAACCCTGGTCCCAGGTGAGGGAGCGTTTCAGATGGGCGGGCAGGGTGTTCATGGTGGTGATGAGGGCGTCGCAGACGTGTTCGGCGGTACGGCTGCGGCCGAGGTGGACGAGCAGGACGTAGCGGGTCGTGCGCTCGACCAGGGTGCCGATCGCGGATTTCTGGTCGCCGCCGATGATCAGGTCGCCTTCCCAGTGGCCGGGAACGGCACGGTCGTCGATCTCGGCGGGCCGGTCGCTGATCATGACCATGGGGTGGGTGAAGCGGGACTGGCGCTGCCCGTCCTTGCGCCGGGGTTTGCGGACCGTCCGGCCGGTGCGCAGCGCCTGGGTGAGCTCGCGGCGCAGCTCGCCGCGGCCTTGAACGTAGAGGGCCTGGTAGATCGTCTCGTGGGTCACGTGCAACTCCGGCCGGTCGGGATGGTCTCGGCGTAGCCGGCGGCTGATCTGCTCAGGGCTGTGCTTGAGGTCGAGCATGTCCTGCACCAGCGCCCGCAACTCCGGATTGGCGCCAATCTTGCCGGTCTTGGGCCGGGGACGCCGCGCTTCGGCACGGGCCTGGGCCGCGTGCGGCCGGTAGTCGCCCGAGACGGGATGAGCGTTGCGTCTGACCTCACGGCTGATCGTGGACGGGCTACGGCCCACTTCCGCGGCGATCGACCGGATCGACCGGCCCTCCCGCAGCAGATCGGCGACCGCGATCCGATCATCGGCCGTCAGGAACCGGCCCGAGGACGGCGCAGGCCGGGCGGGAGGCTGTTGTCGTGCCTTCCGCCCGGCCTGGCTCGCTCGACCGTGCCGCCATCGGTGACCCGTCCGCCGGTTGATCCCGACGATCCGACACGCCTCTGCGGTACCCACTCCCTGAGCCACAAGATCCAAATATGCCTGGCGCTCAGCATGCAGCTTCTTCCGGCCCTGCGGGGACCGATCCTGCCGGATCTCGAACACCGCAACTCCTGAATAGATCAGGTGTTGCAACGATCACTAGAACCTAGGC
>NZ_JBFBCF010000094.1:0-1176 GCF_040683035.1 Streptosporangium sp. NPDC051022
TACTGATCAAGAAGTGCGGGCGTGACGTAATGCCAGGTACCCGCTGGGCGCTGCTTGCCCTGGTGACAGCCTGAAAGCATGAGGTACTCCGATAGAAGCGGAGGACTGTCCGCGCAGGAACGAGCCCGGCGGCAGACACTGCGATTCCAGGCTGCGGACATGTTCTCCGGGAAGATCACACCGCCTCGGGTAGCCCGGCTGCTGGGCATCACCCGTAAGTCCGCCTACGAATGGCACGCGCTGTGGAAACGCGGCGGCAAGGCGGCACTGATCTCCAAAGGAGCCGCCGGAACCGGCTGCAAACTCACCCAGGCACAGCTGAGACGGCTGGAGGCGCTCCTGGACGAGGGCGCGCGGGCCCACGGCTGGAACGACCAGCGCTGGACCACTCCACGCATCACGGCGCTGATCGCCCGCACATTCCATGTCTCCTACACCCCGCGCGGGGTGGCCTACCTGCTCAAGCGGCTGGGCTGGTCGTTTCAGGTGCCGGCGCATCGAGCCGTCCGGCGCGATGAGAAGCAGGTCGCCGACTGGGTGAAGGGAGCGTGGCCTGCGATAAAAGCACCCGGGCGGCCTGGAACTCCTGGCTCGTCTTCGCCGATGAGTCCGGCCGGAGCCTGAAGCCGCCCCGAGGACGAACCTGGGCCCGTAAAGGTCAGACCCCGGTGCTTCAGGTGTCCTACGGCGACCACGGCCGCGTCTCGATCGCCGCCCTGATCTGCGTCAAGCCCGGCGAGCGCGTCAGGTTGATCTATCGCACGATCACCTACCATCGGCGCAAGGGCGAGAAGAAGGGCTTCGCCGCAGCCGATTTCGCGGACCTGCTCCAGGCGGCCCACGTCCAGCTCGACGGTCCGATCTCGCTGGTGTGGGACAGTCTGCCCGAGCACGTCAGCGCCCACATGCGCTCTTGGATCGCCGCCCACGCCGACTGGCTGCTGGTTTACCGGCTACCGCCATACGCCCCTGATCTCAACCCGGCCGAGGGCATCTGGTCGAGTTTGCGCACCGCACTGCTCAACTTCGCCGTCCGCGGTATCGACGAGCTCACCGCGTTGATCAAACACCGGCTCAAACGCATGCAGTACCAGCCCGAGCTCTTGACCGGGTTCGTCGCTCAGACCGGACTCATGGTCTCCGATCCGGTGTAACCCTCAGCTTTCTTGCTCGGTA
>NZ_JBFBCF010000095.1:0-1091 GCF_040683035.1 Streptosporangium sp. NPDC051022
CCGTGCGAACCTCGTGCTAAGGAGCGTGGCCCGATGACCGTGGCCGTGGTCGGCGCCGGACTCACCGGCTGCCTGCTCGCCTGTTACCTCGCCCGGCGGGGCCTGGACGTGACCCTGTACGAACGACGCCCCGACCCCCGTACCGGCACCCCGGAGCGCGGCCGGTCGATCAACCTGGCCATCTCCGAACGCGGCCGCGACGCGCTGCGCCGGATCGGCCTGGAAGAGCGCATCATGGCCGACGCGCTGCCGATGCGCGGCCGGATGATCCACCCCGTCAACGGCCCGCTCGACTTCCAGCCCTACAGCCACGACGGCACCACCGCGATCAACTCGATCAGCCGGGGCGCGCTCAACAACACCCTGCTGGACGCCGCCGAGGCCGCCCCCGGCGTGAAGGTCTTCTTCGGCCACCGGCTGACCGGCCTCGACCCGGCCACCGCAACCATGACCTTCGAAACCGAGGACGGCCCGGTCCAGGCGAGCGCCGGCGTGGTACTCGGCGCGGACGGCGCCGGCTCCGCGGTACGGGGACAACTGCTCGCCCACCGCGGCATCACCGAGACCCTGGACTTCCTCGACTACGGCTACAAGGAACTGACCATCCCGGCCGTGAACGGGGAGTTCGCACTGGACCCGGGCGCGCTGCACATCTGGCCACGCGGCACCTCCATGATGATCGCGCTGCCCAACCCCGACCGCTCCTTCACCTGCACCATGTTCTGGCCCACCGGCGGCACCCGCAGCTTCGCCTCCCTCAGCAGCCCGGCCGCCGTCGAACACCACTTCCGCACCCACTACCCCGACGTGGTACCACTCGCACCCACCCTCGTCGACGACTACCAGCACAACCCGGTCGGCCTGCTCGGCACGGTCTACTGCACCCCCTGGCAGACCGACGGCCGCATCGGCCTGATCGGCGACGCGGCCCACGCGATCGTGCCCTTCTACGGCCAGGGCGCCAACTGCGGCTTCGAGGACGTCGCCGTGCTCGACGAATGCCTGGACGAAACCGGCGGCTCCTGGGCCCGCGCCCTGCCGCTGTACGAACAGCGGCGCAAGGAGAACGCCGACGCGATCGCCGAGATGGC
>NZ_JBFBCF010000096.1:0-1078 GCF_040683035.1 Streptosporangium sp. NPDC051022
GCCTGCTGTGCCGCAGGAGCTTGAGGTGCCGGTTTCACCGCGTCAGAGCCAGCCGCGGCACGCCTACGCCGATGAGGGCGAGGCTCTGCCGGAGCAGGAGGAGGCCGAGACGATGGCTGAGGAAGAAAACGAACAAGATCGTCAAGAGATGTTCCGGCGCCTGGACACCGCCCGCCACCGCGAGCTCGGCGAGGACGCCACTCCCGCCGACTTCCGCGACGTCGACCCGGACGAGGAGATCACCGCCGACGTCGAGGACAACGGCGAAGAGGCCGACGAGGACACCCCGCCTCCCCTCTCCCCCGCCCAGGCGCAGCGCATCTGGGATGAGCTACTGGATGAGCTGTACCGCTCCGGAGCGCGCCGGGTAGAGACCAGCACGCTGACCGAGTGGCTTACCGAGGTGCAGCGCAAGCGGCCGTTCCTGTACCGGCAGACCGACCGGTGGGAAGGGCAGGGCTGGATCGCCCGCCGGCCGGACGCCGACGGCTGGGATCTGGTCGGCTCCCCGCTGGAGCGTGCGCACGTGTGAGGACTCCGCCCGGCCCGCCTCACGGACGGTGAGCGGGGCGGGCGGATGCCGGACATCGGTGGTCGGGGGCCGCTTTCTCTATAGGGCGGGGGAGGGTGTTCGTAAGGGGCTAGTAGGGCCCGGACATCTTACGAACACCCTCCGGACAAGATCACTAGACACGCCGGACATCAACGCTCAGTAACCGAACATCCCCGCCGGACATCCCGGACATCCACCGAACACGCCTCGACGGGTGCCGGACACCCACCGGACATCGCTCAAAGCTTCCGAACACACACCCTCCGCAGCCGAACAGGGTGTGGTCACCCACCGGACACCTCCAAGGAGCCCCCCCCATGCCAACCAGCAGCCCCAGCCGAGCCGCCTACCTCCTACGTCTCGCCGACGCGGAAGACGCCGCTGGCCGCCCCATCGCCGCCCGAATGACTCGCATCGTCGCCGAAGCCGAGATGCTCCTCGACAACCCCAACAGCGTCCCCATGGACGCCGCATGGGACGACGACGACTGGTGGAACCTCGCCGCCACACGTGACCGCCACGAGC
>NZ_JBFBCF010000097.1:0-1075 GCF_040683035.1 Streptosporangium sp. NPDC051022
ATGTGGTTGAGGTGAGGAGCTTCAGCCACATGACCGAGCCTCGAAGGTGAAGCCCGGCCTCGTAGCTTCCCGGGGTCTTGTCGTAGCGGGTGGCCAGACCGCGCCAGGTCTTGATCTTCTGGAAACAGCGTTCGACGGTGTTGCGCTGCCGGTAACGCTCCGGATCAAAAAGCACGGGCCGCCCACCCGCCGAACCCTTCCTCGTGCGGTTGGCCCGCTGATCGCTCCTCTCCGGGATGACCGCGCTGATCCGGCGGCGGCGCAGATGGGCACGATTGGCCTTGGAGGAGTAAGCCTTGTCCGCCGCCACCGCGGCAGGGCGGGTACGCGGTCGCCCGGCCGGACCGGGAACGCGGATCTTGCCCAGGACGGTGATGAAGTGCGGACAGTCGGCGGCCTGTCCTGGCGTGAGCACGAAGGCCAAAGGCAGCCCGGCGGCATCCACTACGGCATGGACCTTGCTGCTCAGCCCGCCCCGGGATCGGCCGAGCCCGCCGGCTTTGCCCGGGCCCTGCGGCGTCGCCGCCCGGCGGCACGATCCCGGCCCGACGATACGCCCGCGTCGCCTGCCTCGTCCGCGCTGGGTGCGACCTGCGGCGCATCACCCGCAGCACCGGCGGCTGCTCCGCCAGCGGAGCCCCCTTTTCCTCGGTCAGCGCCTGCTCCAGCGCATCCAGCGTTTCCCCGGCCACCGCCAGCCCGGCCGACTCCTGATGCGCCCGCACGATGGTGGAGTCCACGCTGACCAGTTCCAGCCCGACCTGTCCTCGTGACGCCGCCTCGGCGATCAGCGCGTCCATCAACCCTTGGAACACCCCGGCCTTGGCCCAGCCGTTGAACCGGGAGTAGAGCGTGGACCAGGGCCCGTAGCGTTCCGGGACATCACGCCAGCCGGATCCGGTGCGGAAACGCCACAGGATCCCGTTGAACTGATCCCGCACCCGCCGTGGCAACGGCCCTGTGGCCGCCACCGGCAGATGCGGTTCAATCAGTACCCACTCGGCATCGGTCACATCAAAGCGCGCCACGTCCGAGTTCTACCAGCCACGGCCAGTCCACTCTCGGGCCTCACCTA
>NZ_JBFBCF010000098.1:0-1072 GCF_040683035.1 Streptosporangium sp. NPDC051022
GGGAGGTCCGGGAGGTGCTGGGCGGCCTGATGCGCGAGGGCGCCCAGGTCACCGGCTTCCACCGGGAGAACGGCTACATCGTGCAACGCCCCTGAGAACCGGCCGCCGCGGGAGGCGTCGCGGGCGGTCGCCACGGAGGCACCGCGGAGGCACCGCGGAGGCACCGCGGAGGCACCGCGGAGGCACTGCGGAGGACGCCCCAGGGGGCGGTCGCCGTAGAGCGGTCCAGAACAAGGCAGTCAGAACAAGGCAGTCAGAACAAAGGCAGTCAGAACAAAGGCAGTCTGAGCAGGACGGCCACCGTGAGGTGACCGGCGCGAAGGCAGTTATCGCAAAGGAGACGCGGCGTCGGCCGCACCATCATGAAGATCACCGGAATCGAACTACGCCGCATCGCGATGCCCCTCGTCGCCCCCTTCCGCACCTCCTTCGGCACCGAGACCACCCGCGACATCCTGCTGCTGCGCGCGGTCACCCCCGAGGCCGAGGGCTGGGCCGAGTGCGTGGCCATGAGCGCCCCGCTGTACTCCCCCGAATACGTCGACGGCGCAGCCGAGATCCTGCGCCGCTTCCTCATCCCCGCCCTGGCCGACCTGCAGTCCGCTCACTCCGGCGGGAACGGCCCCGACATCCACGCCGTCGGCCGTGTCCTGCGTCCCTTCAGGGGCCACCAGATGGCCAAGGCCGCCCTGGAGACCGCCCTGCTGGACGCCCAGCTCCGTGCCGCCGGCCAATCCCTGGGCGGTTTCCTCGGCGCCGCCGTCCCCGCCGTGCCCTGCGGCGTCTCGGTCGGCATCATGACCTCCATCGACGCCCTCCTGGAAGACGTCGCCGGCTACCTGGAGGAGGGCTACCGCCGCATCAAACTCAAGATCGAACCCGGCTGGGACCTCGCCCCCGTCCGGGCCGTGCGCGAACGCTTCGGCCCCGACCTGGCCCTGCAGGTCGACGCCAACGCCGCCTACACCCTCGCCGATGCCCCCCACCTGGCCAAACTCGACGCCCACGACCTGCTGCTCATCGAACAGCCCCTCGCCGACGACGACCTCGTCCAGCACGCCCAGCTCGCCAG